>CAYYCB010000007.1:6657-29192 GCA_964469715.1 uncultured Ktedonobacterales bacterium
GTGATACCCCCACCAATGACGGCAACGTCGGTCTCCCTCGCGCCATCGAGAGTGGGTCTTGCTCCCATTCCGAAGACGCCCCCGTCAGACTGCCAGTAAGACACGCTACCCATGTTGCCTCCGCCTCATCGAGCCGCTCCGGCCACGCCAACACCATATCACCTACGAGGCAGCGTCACGAAGGCGATAGCGGCTTGACGTGGCTGGCAGTCACTGTTATCCTCGCCGTGGGGCTTGACAGAAACGCAAGCGGTATGGGCGCTTAGCGACACAAATCGCCCCGATGGAGCACCCGCCATGCGCCGCGCGCACGCACTCACCCTCGCACTGCTGGCGCTGCTGATCTGCGCCCTCGCCGGTTGCGTGCGGGTGGATCGCGCCATGTCGCTCAACAATGACGGCTCGGGAACCTATAAGGTCGCCGTCGGTTTCTCTGATCGGTTAGTGCAGGGCGGAGGCGCATCGTTCGTAAACCAAATGGCAGCTTGCGAGTCGAGAGTCGTAGCCGAGGGAGGTACCACATCCCGCACGGACGACGGCTCGTTTACGACATGGACGTTCACCTGGCACTTCGCCGACATCGCCGCGCTCAACACGCTACTCAAGCGCGGCACCTCATTCTGTCAGGCGTCGGGGACGTCAGGTGCAACGATCACGACCACCAACGACCCGGTCGAGGTGACGCAGCGTTCTCGGCTGATCACAAACACCTATGTCGTGCGGGGCCGCGTTAGCCTACTCTTCGCGCAAGATTCCGTGAACCTTCAAGACCCAAGCATCGCGGCCCTTGTGAAGGATGCGCGCACATCGCTTTCGATCACGATGCCGCTCTGGGTGACCTCGCACACGCCCGGCGCCGTCGTGAGCGGCGCCACCATCACCTACACAGCGCACCCCGGTCAGAGCACGGATTTTGAGGTGGTCGGCGGTGGACCTACGCCATTCGGCATCGCCGCCGCTCTGGGCCTCCTCGCGCTGCTCCTCATCGCATTGCTGATCCTGATTCGGTTCGTGCGCCACAGAAGAAGCGCCCATGCACGAAAAATAGTGCTGGCCGCGGCCAGTGTCGCGCAATCGCGGGAGTGAGCGTTCGCCACTCTTCGATAATCACGCAGACGGCGCTGTAACTCGTCACGCCAATACCTGCGAAACGACTGGCACCGCGCCGTATCTTGCCTTGGCCGCTCGCTCCCGCGCATAGTCTTGTATAGACAAATGCGCATCGCGCCTAAGTGCGGGAGATTGACCTTCGTATGCAGAGAACGACACGACCCGGCCAGCCGAGCATCCCTGAGATCAGTGCACGGGAGGCGTGGCAGCGTATGCAGACGGAGAAGGCACCGGCGAGTCCGGTCCTGATCGACGTGCGCGAGCCGGACGAGTACGCCTACGGCCACGCGGCGTCCGCCGTGAACATCCCGTTGAGTGAGCTGCGCGGCCGCGAGGATGAGATACCCCGCGACCGCGATGTGCTGCTCATCTGCCACATCGGAGAGCGAAGCCTCTACGCCGCACATCATCTGCGTGCAATCGGCGTAGAACGCGTCTTTAACGTGGACGGCGGCACGGACGCCTGGGAGGCTGCGCGGCTGCCGATGGAGCATTAGCCGCCTCAGCCTACCTGGCGGTTCGCGAGGAGTCGGATACGCTCGGCGATATCGGAGGGCGTCCGACCGCCACCCCGGCGCGCTTGCAGCTCTTTGACAACTTCATCCAGCCCGACGCCGTTGGATCCTTTGATGAGCACGATATCGCCTTCCTTGACCGCGTCCCGAACCAGGTCAGCCGCTTCATGCCTGGCCTTGGCAAGCGCTGCCGAATCCGAGAGCCGCGCCGCGAAGTGATGCACACGCGCCGGTGGCATACCCGCTTCGAGCGCTGCGTCCGCTGTCGCTTTGACGTCCGACCCAACCAACACAAGCTCATCGAGTCCCGCAGCCGCGACCGCTTTACCTACCGCCGCATGCTCCCCACGTGAGTATTTGCCGAGCTCCAGCATGTCGCCGAAGACGAACCAGCGCCGTGCTCCCGCGGGCGCTTCTGCATCGCGGAGCAAAGAGACGGCGGCCTCCGCCGACTGACGATTGGCGTTGTACGTGTCGTCCACCAGCGTCGCGCCGTTGACTCCAGGCTTGATCTCGCCGCGACGCTTCACCGAGCGCAGCTCGCTCAAGCCTGCCGCCACCAACTGCAAGCTCATGCCGCAGCTCAGAGCCACTGAGGCGGCCGCGAGGGCTGTCGTGACGGCATGCTCGCCGGGGATGCTGAGCACCACACGCTCGTGCCGCTCGGCGTAGGTCATCGTGAAGCGCAGGCCGCGCAGCGGGTCGCCCATCACATGGCGCGCGCGTACCATTGCGTTAGGCCGATGTCCATACGTGACGACGCGCGCCGGACTCCGCTTGGCCATTTTGCGGACGGCACGGTCATCGTCGTTCAAGATGGCGACGCCGTCGCTGGGGAGCGCTGCGACGGCCTCACTCTCGGCCTTCGCGACGTTCTCAAGGCTGCCAAAGAATTCTAGATGCTCAGGTCCGACCACTGTCACCACCGCGATGGATGGCGGCGCAATCCGGCAAAGCCCCGAGATCTCGCCCACCCATTGTGCGCCCATCTCGATAATCGCGAACTTGTGCTCCGGGGAGAGGCGCAGCAAGGTCAACGGCACGCCGGTTTCAGTGTTGAGATTGCCTTCCGTCCTGAGCGTCGGAGCCAGATGTCGAAGCAAAGCGCCAGTCGCCTCCTTGACACCCGTCTTGCCGTTGCTGCCCGTGACCGCGATCACCTTGGTATAGGGCTGGCGCTGCAGGTGCCTGCTGGCGAGGCGGTGAAGCACGTCGAGCGGATCATTCACCACCACCTGGGGAACTCCACGCGCCGTGGCCTCTGGATGCGGCTGGGAGCAAAGAACAGCGGAAGCGCCCGCGTTGATCGCGGCCGGTATGTACTTGTATCCGTCGGTCTGGGCGCCACGAAGCGCCACAAACAGCTCTCCCCGCTGCACACTCCGGCTATCCACCGCGCCGCCCGCAAAACGCATCGGCAACAGCCCGCCGACCGGCTTCGTCCCTGCCGCCGCGATCAGCTCATCACGCGTGAACATCGAAATCCTCCTCCATCACCAGCCGCCCAGCCCGTATCATAGTATGGATATATAACACGCAAGACAGATGCCGATGAGGTCGCTCTTGTCTAGCGATCTCATCGCGGTCTTTATGGGCAGCAGGTCGAGAAGTACCTCTCACAGTCACGCTCCACCATTCTTATCGCGCTCCATGACCAACAATGTGCCATCGAGAGACACGCCTGTGATTCGCGGAGTCACATCTGTCACATCGCGAGCCGCGCACCAAGCGAGATCACCGGCAAGACCCACGCGCATCACGGCCCTGCCGGCCTCGGAAGCAGCTAGGGCTTGCTCGACGTCTCCGCGTGCCGTCACCTGACGCCAGGCGGCATGCGCTATGCGCGCCCCCTCTCCCAACTCGCAGCGCATACCGATCCTCGGCGACAGGCTTAGGGCTTCTTCCACTAGTGCGCCCGCGCAGAGGGTATCGTCGAACGCGGGCCGGCCTGCCCTCCCTGAGCAGACGAGCACCACATCGGGCGCACGCTTGTCCAACGGACCTTCGGACGCGCCATCCACCTCCGGCGTCCTGGCCGCGCTCTTCATGGTGGTGGAAGTAGCTGGCTGCTCTGAGAGACATGCGAAAGCCTTTGCCATCACCGCTCTCGCGTTCCGCAATGCCCCCGCGAAGACCGCCCGCCCGCCGCCACAGGCGCGCAGCGCAACCGTACCGTTTGTCGTTGAGAAGATCACGCTGTTGGCGTCGAGCGCTGCGTGATGGAGCTGCGCGGGCGAGTTGCCAAGGTCGAAGCCTTCAGGCGGCAAGCCGCCCTCTTCACCCGCGAGCAGATACCCCTCGCCGAGCTGCCTATGCGCTTCCCGAGCACTCTGGATGTCAGGGGCGATCAACACGCTACGGACGTCTCGCTCGAACAGCACACAGAGCGAGGTCGTCGCGCGCACGACGTCTATGACGACGTAGACACAATCTGGCGATGGGCGTGGTGTCGGTAGCAACGCAGGCGTGAGCGCCACATCCAGCCGCACGGCACGGCTCATTGAAACACGCCGGCCAGCAACGGCACGTACACATGGACATAATCAGGCGTGAGTAACTGGCAGGCTTCTTGTGGACGTGATAGCATGACGGCGTCTGGAAGCCGCGTGCTGGCGAGGTAGCACATCAGTAACGTTTCCCCTATGGCTCCGAAGGTCTCGTGGACCGAGAGTCGACGTGTTGTCCTGGGGCGTTGACACGACGCTCAGAGGATCCTGGCCGCGGTCCGTCGCGAATTGAGACACCAGGACCGACCCGCGGCATTCCAAGGGTACCACCATGACACATCGCAGGTCACTCCAGGGTGCTCTCCGACAGTCCGACAACGACCGGCGCGTGCGGGCGAGCGTATTCCTGCCGCGGCTGACCGTCGAAGACGGAGAGTGGTTGGCGAAGACGCTGCCGTTGCTTGAGCGCAACGCGCGTCCTGAACCGCTCGCGGTGCGCGTCGAAGACATCTCACTGCGCCACCGATCCGGGCGGCTCGGCATCGCCGACGCGCTGGACGCGACCTCCGCACTGCTCGCTCCGTTGGTCGCGGCTGGCGCCGCCGTGGACCGCCGTAGCGAGTGGTACATCCCCGACGACGAGGATGAGGCAGAGGATCTCTTCCATTCAGAACGCGCAACCAATCTGCTGGATGCGCCAAGCCAGGATCTCTTGGTCAGCGCACGCGTCGTCGTAGACGCCGCTGGCGACGATGCGGGCGCCGCCGCTCTGTACTGGGCGGTGCTGGTGCTCTCACGCGCTGATTAGCAAGCTCCGCACCTACCCCACTCCGAATGCGCTTTCATGCTGAAGCGTCTGATGTCAGCAGGCCGCGTTCGAGCAGGTGGGCAACATCGTTTAGCGAGAACACCATGCGTCGCTCGCCCTTCACCCGCACAACGGAGATCGAGGTATTCGCGGCTGGGAAGAAGTAATCTCTGTCAATGCCGAGAAGCGCTGCAAAGTAGGCGTTGATTGCGCCTCCATGGCTGACAGCCGCCACTCGCTGGCCAGGATGCGCCGCCGCGATACGGTCCACCGCGACGACCATGCGACGCCGCAGCTCATGCGACGGCTCGCTCCCTGGGATGGCGTCCCAGCGCCCCGTGCGGACGGCAATGAGCGCAATGTCGCGCAGCCGCTGTTTAAGTACCTCGGCCTGCTCCTCGGCGGAGAGCGCAGCGCCCTGATCGGGTCCGATATGCCCCAACGCAATCTCGCGCAGTCCAACGTCGATTACAGCCTCCAAGCCCTGTGCCTGTGCCACGTAGCCCGCCGTCTCGAACGCTCGGCCGATAGGACTACAATAGACAGCCGCGAGCCGGATTTGGCGCAAGCGTTCGCCCACTGCGAGCGCCTGACGGCGGCCGAGCTCACTCAGCGCCTGATCGTCATACCCACCCTCCGACACTTCATCGGCGCCGGGTAGCGCATCAGCATGCCGAATGAGATAGATCTCTGTAGCGCCCGACTTGAGGCTGAGGAACGGATCCCCCTCAGTCGTGCTCGGGGCCGCAGACGGTTCGCTATTCAAGGGTTCGGCTCTCTTTACGTACTCAAACTTCGCGCACCTGCGCCCATGCGCATTAGCATCGTGACCATCATGCGTGGCAGCTACGAACTCGAACAGGCTGCCCATCCACACGATAACGCCCAACCGTACTGTGACGCCAGCAAAAAGGGCGGCTGCCGCGAGTCCGCGGCAGCCGCCCAGAAGGCCACGTTAAGCTACGACGTCTTCTCGCTCGCCTGGCTCGCCCGATATGCGGGGCTGTTCGTACCGGGCCGCACAAGCTCGCGCACCACATCTTTAATGTGGCCAGGAGTAAGGCCGTAAATCTCCTTGAGCAGCGCCACCGCGCCGTGCTCAACATAGAGATCGGGCAGGCCGACCACCTTCAGGCGAACGTCATGGAGGCCATGCGCATGCAGCAGCTCGGATACAGCACTTCCGAACCCGCCGGCCACCACGCCGTTCTCGACCGTCACTAGACACTGCGTGGCGCGCGCGAGCCGCAAGATCAGCGCCTCATCCAGCGGCTTCGCCCAGCGAGCGTTCACGGCGACTGCGCGAATACCCTCTTCCACGCCGAGCTCGCGCACGGCCTGCAGCGCCGGGTACACCATGTCGCCGAATCCGAGCACAGCCACTTCTGAGCCGTCGATCTCCTCCTCCGGCGTGAGCAGCTCGGCTTTTCCGACCGGCAGCGCGCGGAACTCGGCGTCCATCGCGACACCCTGGCCGCTGCCTCGCGGATAGCGCAACGACACCGGCCCGTCGAGCGATAGTGCCGTATAGAGCATGTGGCGCAGCTCGTTCTCGTCCTTCGGAGCCATCACCTTCATGTTCGGGATCATGCGCATAAAGCCCACATCGAAGACGCCCTGCTGCGTATGGCCGTCCTCGCCCACAAGACCCGCGCGATCCATCGGAAAGACGACGTGCAGATTCTGCACGCTGACGTCATGGATGACCTGATCGAAGGCACGCTGCATGAACGTCGAGTAGATGGCGACGACGGGCTTCATACCCTGGGTGGCGAGGCCTGCCCCGAAAGTCACCGCATGCTGTTCCGCGATGCCGACGTCGAAATAGCGGTCGGGAAGCGCCCGTTGGAACTTGTTGAGTGAGGTGCCCTCGGCCATCGCTGCCGTGATGCCGACAATCGTCGGGTCGCGCCGGGCAAGCTCCACAAGCGCATCGCCGAAGACATCTTGATACTTCGGCGGCTCGCCGACTTTCTTCTTCAGCTCGCCGGTCACCGGGTTGTACGCGCCCGGTCCATGGAACGTGGTCGAGTCGCGCTCCGCGAAGTCGCAGCCGCGCCCCTTCTGCGTGATGACCTGTACCATGATAGGGCCGTGCATACCCTTGATGCGGCGGAAAACCTCCACCATCTCCTGCACGTCATGGCCATCAAAGGGGCCGAGAAAGGTGAAGCCCAACTCTTCAAAGACGACACCGGTCTTGCTTGGCAGCACGAACTCCTTGGCGCTGCGCGCCGTGCGTCCAGCGACCTCTTTAGCCAGTTGACCACCCGGCATATGCCCGATAAATTGCTTCCCTGCGTCACGAAGCTGCCGGTAGTGCTTATCCGAGCGGATTTTGCTCAAATGAGCATGGAGAGCGCCCACGTTCTCCGAAATGCTCTTGTCGTTGTCGTTCAAGACAATGACGAGATCTTTTTGCAGTGCGCCAGCGTTGTTGAGCGCTTCGAGCGCCATGCCGCCTGTGAGCGCGCCGTCGCCGATGATCGCGACCACGTCATAATCTTCGTGCTTGAGGTCGCGCGCGGCCGCCATACCGAGCGCCGCGGAGATGGAAGTGCTGGCGTGGCTGGCGCCAAACGTGTCGTAGTCGCTCTCGTCGCGGCGCAGATAACCCGAGAGACCGCCTAGCTGCTTGATGGTCCGGAATCGGTCACGGCGGCCGGTCACGAGTTTGTGCGGATAGGCTTGATGCCCAATGTCCCAGACGAGCTTGTCTTTCGGCGTGTCGAACGCGATGTGAAGCGCGAGGGTCAGCTCGACGGTGCCCAGATTCGGCGCGAGGTGCCCTCCTCGCAGCGCCACGGTCTCGATGATCTCCTGTCGGATCTCCTGCGCGAGCGCATCTAACTCGGCCGGCGACAATTTCTTCAACTGGGCGGGTGTCTCAATGGTATCCAGAATCCGTGTCACGGGCTGTGTCTCCTCTAGGTGGACGTTGCTTTGGCGCCCGACCTGGGGGTGAGAGATCCCCCTATCGCCTACCGGGCATCTGCGGCAGCCGGCCTCAAATGCGGCGGAAAAGGTTGTGTAGCGCGACAATCCGCCCAATGGCGCAGTGTGGTCGCATACTTAACATTGTGGCATTGCGCATCATCCACCTGGGTGCGCCCCCCGCGCACTCAGGTGCAGCGCGGCACATTCCCCTGGCCAGTCGCCTCATCAGAGCATAGTGCGCTCAGGCACGTTTCGGATGCATGCGCGGTTTCACAGCATCCAGGACGCGGCCGTGGTAGCCTCCTGCCGCGCCAACTCCTCCGCGAGCTGCTGTTTGGCCTTGCCGACGATGAGCTCGATGAATTTCGCCTGGCTGCGCCAGCGCTGCGACTCCTTCGCCTCGTCATATCCCTTGGCCGCGACAAGCTGCCGGAGCTCGGCAAGCGCCATCTGCTGCAGCCGAGTGCGCAGGGCGTCCTCTCCGCCGGAATCGAGTAGATCCACCACATCGAGCGTCGCGCCCGCACCGAAGACGTCGAGAAGGCCGCTGGCCGCCATAGCGTCACGCACCTGCTCCGCGAACTCGTCGTCGACCTTCGCCGCTTGAACGATGCGGGAGAAGAGCGCGATCAGATCGTCTTTGCTGGGGACACTCACGCCGGCAGCTCCATTTCGGCCAGACGCAGACGCGGCGCCACACCACGTCCGCCTGCACGTCTATGCGCCCAAAGATTGTATGCGCGGAAGCGGCGTTTGGCAATGAATCTGGACTATTCGCATTATGGTAGGCCTGGACTGCGGGCGCCACTTTCTGCCCCAAATCCTACGGCACAGACACAGACATACACATCGGGCACACCCTGCGCGAGGATGTGCCCGACGATGCCAGCAGGCGATCACACACTGCAATACTACGGATAGATGCCCCGCAGCTCCGTCGCGTCCGCCACGCGCTTGATGGCGACCATATTAGCCGCTGTGCGCATGTCGCAGTCCTGATCGTGGGCGAGACGCGCCACGTCTGTATAGGCCCGCTGCATGACGTGTGCGAGTTTGTCGCTGATCTCGTCTGAGTTCCAGAAGAAGCTCTGCAGGTCCTGAACCCACTCGAAGTAGCTGACCGTGACGCCCGCCGCATTTGCCAGAATGTCCGGTATGACACGGATGCCGCGCTTGTAGAGGATACGATCAGCCTCCGGCGTAGACGGACCGTTGGCCGCCTCCGCGATGATACGCGCCTGGACACGCTTGGCGTTGTCCGCGGTGAGCACGCCCTCGGTTGCCGCCGGGATGAGCATGTCGCACGGCGTCTCGAGCAATTCCTCCACGCCAAGACGCTGTGTCCCAGCGAAACCCACGACACTCCCGGTCTCGCGTTTGTGGCGGAGCAGAGCGCCGATGTCAAGCCCGCGTTCGTCGTAGACGCCGCCCTGCCTGTCGCTCACCGCGACGACGCGCGCCCCCTCCTCGGTCATCAGCTCTGCGGCGATGGCGCCCGCATTGCCGAATCCCTGGATCGCCACGCGCGCCCCACGCACGGGAATCTTCATATCCTCAGCGGCCATCTTGAGCACCGCGACCACTCCGGTCGCCGTCGCCTCGTTGCGCCCTTCACTACCACCGATCGCCAACGGCTTGCCGGTCACGACCGCAGGCACCGAATAGCCGGCATGCATGGAATACGTGTCCATGATCCAGGCCATGATTTGCGAATTGGTGTTCACGTCAGGCGCGGGAATGTCGCTACTTGGGCCGATCAAAACAGAGATTTCGGTAGCGTAGCGCCGCGTCAGGCGCTCAAGCTCAGCATTGGAGAGGAGCTTGGGGTCCACGATCACGCCGCCCTTGGCGCCGCCAAAGGGAATATCCACCACCGCGCACTTCCACGTCATCCACATGGCCAGCGCGCGCACCTCGTCGAGCGTCACGTCCGCGTCGAAGCGGATGCCGCCCTTCGCCGGGCCGCGATTGATGTTGTGCTGGACGCGATACCCCCGGAACATACGCACGGACCCGTCGTCCATTCGCACCGGGAAGTTGACGATGAGCTCGCGCTTCGGCTCGCGCAGCACCGCGCGCATCGCCGGGTCAAGGGCAAGGCGGTCCGCCGCCTCCTCGAACTGGGCCACCGCCACTTCAAAGGGATTAGGACGTCGCACGCCGTCGTGCATGCTACTAGGCCCTCCTCCGTCGAATGCCTCCCCGCTGGCGCGGCCACTCACCGCACCCTGGGCCAGACACACCGCTGTATCCCCGGCCCGGCTGTCTATTCGCCGAGCTTGCCCAGCAACAACGGCCGCACCGAATCGGGCTTGGCACGGCCCCGTGTTTGCTTCATGACCTGACCAACCAGGAACTGCACCGACGCTGTCTTGCCGGCGCGATAGTCCTCGACGGCCTTCGGATTCTCCGCGATCACCTGCTCTACGATGCGGTCGAGCTCACCCTCGTCGCTGATCTGGGCGATGCCCTCCCGTGCCACAATGGCGCCCGGAGCCTCGCCCGAGGCATACGCCTTTTCGAGGACCTCCTTCGCCAGCTTCGAGCTGAGCTTGCCGTCTTCGATCAACGTCACCAGCTCGGCGACGCCCTCCGGCTTCACTTTGCTCTGGGCAATGTCGAGCCCCTCCGCGTTGAGCAGCCGGCGTAGATCGCCAAGCACCCAATTGGCCGTCGCCTTCGCCCGCGCCTGTGCATCGCCACCAGATTGCGCCTTCACAGCCGCCTCGAAGTACTCCGCAAGCGCCCGCTCGCCGGTGAGTTGGCTCGCATCGTACGCGCTCAAGCCGTATTCCTCGGTGAACCTTCGTCGCTTGGCGTCCGGCAGCTCCGGCGTCTGCGCGCGGACACGCTCGACCCACTCGCGGCTCACGACGAGCGGCGGCAGGTCCGGCTCGGGGAAGTACCGATAGTCGGACGCGTACTCCTTCGAGCGTTGCGAGATCGTGATGCCGCGGTCCTCGTCCCAACCGCGCGTCTCTTGCACTATCCTCTCGCCGCGGGCAAGCTCCTCGATCTGACGCTGCGCCTCGTAGGTCAGGGCGCGCTCGACCGACCGGAACGAGTTCATGTTCTTGATCTCGACCTTCTCGCCGAACTCCTTCTGGCCGCGCGGGCGCACCGAAATATTCGCGTCACAGCGTAGGGCGCCTTCCTCCATCCTGCCGGAGCTGACGCCGAGATATACCAGAATCTGGCGCAGCTTCTCCATGTAGAGGCGCGCTTCCTCTGGTGAGCGCATATCAGGCTCGCTGACGATCTCCATCAGCGGCACCCCTGCCCGGTTCATATCCACCAGCGTAAAGGAGTGGCCGCGCTCGGTCTTATGCACCAATCGGCCGGTATCCTCTTCGAGGTGGACGCGAGTAATGCCGAACCGCCGGTCTTCGCCGTTGACCTCTACCGAGAGCCAGCCGTGCCGGCTCAGCGGGCGATCATATTGCGAGATTTGATAACCCTTCGGCAGATCGGGGTAGCCGTAGTTTTTGCGGTCGAACTTAGAAAACTCCGGAATCTCGCAATTGAGGGCCAGCGCCGTCATGATGGTGTAATCCACCGCCTGCTTATTGATCACCGGCAAGACGCCCGGATAGCCCATGCAGACGGGGCAGGTGTGGCTGTTCGGCTCTGCGTTCGCATAGTCCGCTGGCGATGTGCAGAACATCTTGCTGACCGTCAGCAATTGGGAGTGAACTTCGAGGCCGATCACGACCTCGAAATCAACGGCCGCTTCAACCGGAGCGGTTGCCATACACTCATCCTCGATTATGGGAGATGCCCGCGCCCAGACGTCCAACGACCGGGCGCAGGGCAGACGGCGTGACGAATCTATGTGTTAGCTGTGATCGCGGACAAACCGCTCAATGCGAAGTAGCGCTTCCTCAAGCTTGTCCCGCGCCGTGCAATACGTGCAGCGCACGTAGCCCTCACCCGCCGACCCGAAGGCCGAGCCAGGAACCACCGCGACACGCTGCTCGAAGAGCAGCTTCTCAGCGAACTCGTCAGACGAGAGGCCGGTGCGCGCGACGGACGGGAACGCATAGAACGCGCCCTTCGGCTCGTAACACGGCAATCCAGCGGCGTTGAGTCCGCCAACGAACATCTTACGGCGCTCATCGTAGTCGGCGACCATCGCGCGCACGTCATCCTCGCCGTGGAGGATCGCTTGGAGGGCCGCGGCCTGGCTCACCGTCGGGGCGCACATGATCGCATACTGGTGGACCTTGAGCATCGCTTCGAGGATGCGAGCGGGAGCGCACACATACCCAACTCGCCACCCTGTCATGGCATACGCCTTTGAGAACCCATCAACCAGGATGGTCCGCTCGCGCATGCCCGGCAACGCAGCGATTGCCACATGCTCCTCACCGTAGACGAGACGGCTATACACCTCGTCCGAGAGGATGATTAGGTCGTGGCGCTCGGCCAGCGCGGCGATCTTCTCAAGCTCCGCCCGCTCGATGACCGCGCCCGTCGGATTATTCGGGTTGCCCAGCAGCAGCACTTTCGACCGTGGCGTCAGGCGGGCCTCCACAGCGCTCGCCGTGAGGCTGAAATGGTCCTCCACTGTCGTAGTCACGGGAACGACCGTCCCGCCGGCAAAGACAATGTCGGCCTCGTAGGCGACGTACCCCGGATCTGGAACAAGCACCTCGTCGCCAGGATCGATCAGCGCGCGTAGCGCGTCGTCAATGCCCTCACTCACGCCCACCGTGACCATGATCTCAGTCTTCGGGTCATAGCGGAGGCCGTAGAGGCGGTCAAGCTGGTCGGAGATCGCCTCGCGCAGGGCGAGCGTGCCGTAATTCGAGGTGTAGTGGGTGTCGCCGCGCTCGATAGACTCAATGCCCGCGCGACGGATATGCTCCGGCGTCACGAAGTCAGGCTCGCCCACTCCCAGCGAGATGACGTCCGCCATGGTCGCCGCGATGTCGAAGTACTTGCGGATTCCCGAAGGCTTCACCGCGCGAACCCGCTCCGCGAGCAGCTCTCGTCGAACCAGGCTGTCCATCTCGGCGATACTCCTCCCGCGGCGGCCCCATCCGAGGGCACGACGGCGCTAGCTGCGACAGTTTTAGCCTGCGGCACGACACCCAATACACGAGGGAGCCGGCCCGTCACCCATGATAGCACATACCCGCTTGACAAGCCGGGCGCGACGCCCTGCAACCCGCCCCCAGCGACCGCGTATGTAGGTGTGACGCGGCAACGAGACGAGGACACGAGACAGCCACCGGTGCCCGCCGTCACGACGACATACAGATTCCCGCCGGCCGCACCGACGAAGGAGCGCCCTATGTACAATCCCCGCAGCCAGTATTCGGCCCCCACCGTGCTCGGCGTCGACGAGCGCATCGAGCGTGTGCTCTGCTACCTTGGTTTGTGGGTGACGGGGCTTATCTTCCTCGTCATCGAGCGCAAGAATCCGACGGTTCGACGCCACGCGCTCCAGTCAGTCGTCGTCTTCGGCGCCCTGTCGCTAATCCTCTGGATCATCAGCGCCTTCGGCGGCGTGCTGGGGGCCATCCCGTTGATCGGGCTGCTCTTCAGCGTCGGGTTCGGTCTGGTCCACGCCATCGTCTGGCTCGCAGGCGCTGCCCTGTGGATCTGGCTCATGTTCGCCGCGTGGTTCAGCCCGGCGACCTTCATCACGAATCGCAGCAGCCGCTACATCTAGGTGTCGACGGATACCGACATATGCCGTCGCCCCGGCGGGACACTGCCGGGGCCTTTTCTTGTGAAGACGGCGCGGCGGATGTCCCATGCTATACTCAGAAGGCATGCCCAGCGCGCGATGTGTGAGTCGCGCGCTCCCATAAGTTGCCACTAGCTCGAGGGGGAGTTAGCACGCATGAGCACGCCCGCCGTCTCTCCAGACCAGACGCAGACATCCACATCACCGCGAGAATACTTGAACTATATCGGCGGCGAATGGCGCCCCTCAGGCTCCGGTGAAACCTTCGACGACACAAATCCCGCCCACAAGGGACAGGTCGTCGCGCGCTTCCAGAAATCGGGCGTTGCCGATGTGCAGGCAGCCATCGCTGCTGCGGAGGCCGCTCTGCCCGTGTGGCGAGCGCTGCCGGCGCCGCAGCGCGGAGAAATTATCCTGCGCGCGGCCCTCATCCTGGAACGTGAGCGCGACCGGCTGGCCCGCGACATGACGATGGAGATGGGCAAGCCCCTCAAAGAGACGCAAGGCGATCTGCAGACCGCCATCGACACCGCCAAATACGTCGCGGGCGAGGGACGTAGGCCGGAGGGTGAGACGGTTCCGTCGGCCCTGCCCGACAAGATCTGTCTAACAGTTCGGCAGCCGCTCGGAGTCGTCGGCATCATCACCCCCTGGAATTTCCCAATGGCCATCCCAGCGTGGAAGACCTTCCCCGCGCTCCTGGCCGGCAATACCGTCGTCCTCAAGCCCGCCAGCGACACGCCGCTCTCCTCGGCGCATCTGGTCGAGGCACTCATAGAGGCGGGCGTGCCCGCGGGCGTCCTCAACTTCGTGACAGGGCCTGGCGGCACACTCGGCGATGCCCTTGTGACGGACCCGCGTGTCAACATGATCTCGCTCACCGGCTCGACCGAAGTTGGCAAGCGCGTGGCCGAGCTCTGCGGTCGTGACCTGCGGCGTGTGAGCCTTGAGCTCGGCGGCAAGAACGCCGTCATCGTGATGGACGACGCGAATCTCGATGAAGCCGTTGCCGCGGTGGCCTGGGCAGGCTTCGGCACCACCGGCCAGCGCTGCACCGCCACTAGCCGCGTCATCGTCCATGAGCGCGTCGCTGCTGCCTTCGGCGAGAAACTTGCTGCCACCGCGGAGAAGCTGCGCCTGGGCGACGGCCTTCTGCCAGAGACGGATATGGGACCGCTGGTCAACCAGGGCCGCGTTCGCGCCGTGCATGAGTACACCGAGATCGGCAAGGCCGAGGGCGCCACGCTGCTCACCGGAGGCCGCCCGGCAGACGACGCCTCTCTGGATGGCGGCGCATACTACGCGCCGACGATCTTCGCGGACGTCACGCCGACTATGCGCATCGCCCAGGAGGAGATCTTCGGTCCGACGGTCGCCATTCTCCCTGTCAAGGATTACGACGAAGCCATTGCCGTCGCCAACTCCTCAATTTACGGCCTCTCGACCGCCATCTTCACCGAGAACGCGCGCACCGTTTTCCGCGCCATGCGCGACATCCAATCTGGCCTGGTCTATATCAACGCTGGCACCACCGGCGCTGAGCCGCACCTGCCCTTCGGCGGGATGAAGGCCAGCGGCAATGGTCACCGCGAGCTCGGCTGGAAGGCCGTCGAAGAGTTCAGCGAGATCAAGACAGTCTTCGTCTCCTATCCGAAGACCAACTAGGGTGGGAGAGTAAAACGGCGCGCCCCGGTCTCTTTGGGAGATCCAGGGGCGCGCCGTCTCGCATTTCTTGCTGACCGCGCCTCACTACGAGGCGATGCGCGACCGCCACTGCTCCACCCGGCTGGCGAGCTGGGTGCGCAAGTCCTCACCGGACGCTGGTGCGAAGAGGATGCCAGCCAAAGCCCCTACGATGAGACCGCTACGGAACCATCTGAAGCGCCGCGCCGAACGCTTCGCAGCTCGGCGGACCTGCTTCTTCGCGTCCTTCGCATTCTCCTGAGCTTGAACAGCGCCCTTCCTAAGCTGCGTCTTGGCCTCCTTCGCGGCCGGCTTGAACATCCCTTCAGTCAACTCTTGAGCTTTGGCGAGCGCCGTCCCCGCCATCGCCGCGACGCCTTCGGAGGTCGCGCTGGCAATCTTCTTCGCCTTGTCTCGACTATTGCTCAGCCGGTTGCGCCGCGCAAGCAGCACCCCAGCCGCAATTCCCCCGGCCAGCGCCGCGGCTCCGAGTCCAGCGGCCACCTGAGTCACCCACCCAGGCAAGCCCTGGGTCTCGTCCTCCGCCGCAGGCGACGGCACGTTCGGGCGAAGCACGGACTGAGGCGTCACCCACACAGACTGGTCGGAATCAAGTGGAGTGCTAGGGGTCGCCTGAATGCCCTGACGATCTGGCGTTGCCTCCAACGGGCCGTTCGCCTCAGCGTCCAACTCGTCGGGACGCCACGCGGCAGATTGAGCCAAAGGCGCGCCGGCCCCCGCCGCCACGTCCGCGGTATCGTAGCGCGGCCCGCTCTCGCCTGCCGGCAGGTGACCAGTCTCGGTCAATGCGTCCGGCTCGCGCTCGACCCAGGTATCGTCGGCGGCGGTGTTGGTCGCCTTGGAGAAGACGTCGGCCATGCCGGCCTGATCGGACGGGAACGAGCCGCCACCGGGGCTCCCGGCTACCCCGTGCTCTCCTGCTGGAACATCCCTCTGGTAGGGCAAGACCACGGCCTCGCCCGTGCTGGGCCGTGGGTCCGTCGCCAAAGCTGCGTCGGGATTGCTCAGCTCATCGTCTGAGAGACGGGCAAGATCGGGTGCGCCGTCTTTGCCGGTCGTCTCCGTCGCGCGCTGGGCCGGCGCGGCAAACGTCGCCGCGTCACGCTCCGTTCCAGCGGTATCCTGCGGCGGCGTAGTCTCACTTGTCGGGACCGCGGCTGCGCCCATACCGCCCGTGGTGGGTCGTCCGCCGATCAGATCACCGGTCGTGCTCTCGATTGGACTCGGCTCGGTCGCTGGACCCTCCGTCAGCTCGCCGCGCATCTGCTCGCGCGTCTCGCCTGGCCCGACGTGGCGCGGCACTGTCTTGCCACCACCGCGCGTTGCGCCCGCGTCTCGGGAGAGCGTCCCTCCCGACTCGTCGCCACCGACAATCGGGACTGCGGCGTTCGTGGGCGGGGTCTGCGCCTGAGTGCGCGGCATAGTCGGCGTATCAACCGCGGAATCGGTGGCCGCAACACTCTGCGGGACCAGAAGCTCTGCCGCATCTTGCTCGACACTAGTTACGACAGGATGCCCGGTATCCTGCGCGGTGCGCTCCGCTTCCGCCCCTGGCGCGGTATCGCCCGGATAGACCGGAACGTACTGGTCGGGGTCATAGGGTCGCGCCAGGTCGGGGCGGTTATCGAGGTCCGCACGCGAAAGGTTCAGGTGCAACTCGCCGGCGGCCAGGTGCCTCACCTGATCTACGGGCACCTCAAACTCCGCGCCGTCAGAGCCGCGCCTGATGACGATAGCCCGCTGTTCACCTGTGTCCTGATCGACGACGATCTGTTCGACGGTGCCAAGCAACCCATCCGTGCCCACAGCCGTGTCGCCACGACGAAGCTGCGTAGGCACCATGTCTTGGTTGTTGGGGTCCGAGGTTCCATGCAAAGCCATACTGATCCCCTTTGAAAGGCCTGGAGTCCGGTGCGAGAAGTCGCGCGACTGTCCCGCAAGTCCTATACCAGCCAGGGGACCAGATTACTCATTTCATGCGCACTCCGAGGCCAGCGCGCACGCTCTCCAGCGCGTAAGTCATGCCGTCCTGCTCGTAGCCACCCTCGAACAATTCCTCCGCCATCAACATGGGCGTATCAAGATCCACATAGGTGAAGCCGCCCAAACCTGCTACGAAATGAGCCGACATCGCCGTGCCCAGTCGTGTCTCGATCATCGCGCCAACCATCAGCTCGATGTGGGCCGCGCGACAGACCGCCGCGATATCCAGTGCCTCTGCGATTCCGGACTTCATGAGTTTGATGTTGACGACGTTCGCCGCGCCATGCCGCGCGACGCGCAGCGCATCGGCCGCCGAGTGCACGGCCTCATCCGCCGCGACCGGCACGCGGACGTGTTCCGTCACGAATCTGAGTCCCTCCAGATCGTGGCGATGCACCGGCTGCTCGAACAACACCGGCTGCACACCTTCGCGGCCAAGATCCTCGATCAACTGGACCGCTTCAATCGCTGAGAATCCCTGATTGCCGTCCAATATCAGGTCGCAGTCCGGCGCGCTCTCCGCGACGGCCAAGACACGATCCAGGTCGTCGTCATAGCCCGTCCCAACTTTGAGCTTCAGCGTCGTGGCGGAGCGTTCGGCATAGCGGCGCGCAAGCTCCGCCATATGTGCCGGCCCCTCAATCGGGATGGTGATGTCGGTTTCGAGCCGGGTCTCAGCCCCGCCGAAGAACGTCCTCAACGGGATACCGAGCGATGTCGTCAGCGCGTTCAGAACTGCCGCCTCGACGCCAGCACGCGCCGTGGTCTGGTGCTCAAAGCTCGCGACAAGCCGTGCAGCCAGCGGCCGCCAGGCTGCGGCGTCGGTCCCCTCCACCAGCGGCGCCATCCCCCGCACCGCCGCTAACGCCGTCTCTTGCGTCTCGCCCCCGCTCGGAGGAAACGGAGCCGCCTCGCCAATACCCTCTGTGCCATCGGCGAGCGTGACCCGAACCAGAACGTTGCGCACGGCAGTGATCCGGCCCGTAGAGATGGTGAAGGGTTCGAGCAAGGCAACGTTGAGCGGCTCTGCAGAGAGGTGGGTGATTGTCGTGGGCAGTGCGGCGCTGCGAACCATGCGCGACCCTCCGTCAGGTTCGGCGAGCGCGCTGCAAGGGGACGCTCAGCCAGTGACCTGCATTGTAGCGCCCACACCGGCGATTTGGCGACGGACGGCGCGACTACCGCTCGCCGTCCCACTCGCGCGCAAATTCATCCAGGAACCCAAGCATAAAGGCGTGACGCGCCTCAGCCAGCCGGCGAGCGTATGCGGTATTCATCCGCTCCTTGAGCAGCAACAGCTTCTCATAGAAGTGGGCCGTGCTCGAAGCATTGCTCGCTCGATACTCCGTCTTATTCGCGTAGGCCCGTGGCTCCTGGCCAGGCTCGTGCAGCGGGCGGCCGCGCGCCCCACCATAGGCGAAGGTCCGCGCGATGCCGATAGCGCCTATCGCGTCTAACCGGTCGGCGTCCTGCACGACGCGGCCCTCCAACGTCCGAACAGGCGGCCGGTTGCCGCCGGCGAAGGAGAGCGTCGCGATGATCTCCATCACATGCTCGCGAGCGGCGGGCTCAATCGGTTGAGTGGATAGCCAATCGCGCACCCGTCGCAGACCGGTTTCCTCATCGCCCGCGATCTTGTCGTCCGCCACGTCATGCAGCAGCGCCGCCAGCTCGCAAATGAAGGCGTCAGCGCCCTCCTCGCGCGCAATCCTGATCGCCAGGCTCCGCACTCGCTGCGTGTGCCACCAATCGTGGCCAGTCGCGTCGCCCGCCAGATGCGCGTGCGCGAACGTCTCCGCCGCCGTCAAGACATCATCGGCGCTCATGCCGGCTCCTCAGGCACATAGCTCGTGCGATTCCGCTGCCGGTCGTCATAGCGCTCAAGGCCAAGCTGAATCAAACGGTCGAGCAGCGCGGGGTAAGGAATCCCGCTCGCCTCCCAGAGCTTGGGGTACATGCTGATCTGCGTGAACCCCGGCATGGTGTTGACTTCGTTGATGTAGACGGCGCCGTCATCCTTATCCAGAAAGAAGTCGACACGCGCCAGTCCGCTCAGATCGAGCGCCAGGAACGCCCGCACGGCCATGTCGCGAATCGCCTCCGACGTATCGGGCGAAATGTCGGCGGGGATGAAGAGTCGCGATGCGTTGTCCACATACTTGGCGCGATAGTCATAGAACTCGTTGGAAGGCACGACTTCGCCGACGATGCTGGCCTGCGGCTCATCATTGCCCAGCACGCCGCACTCAAGCTCGCGACAATTGATGCCCGGCTCGACGATCACTTTTCTGTCATATTCGAGCGCCTCGCGCAGAGCGCGCTCCAACTCGTCGCGTGTCTTCGCCTTGCCCACGCCCACACTGGACCCCATGTTCGCCGGCTTCGCGAAGACGGGATAGGGAAACGCCGCCTCGACCCGCGCGCAGATTGCGGCCGGGTCGCGTTCGAACTCCACACGCCGCACGACCACCCAATCCACCACCTGAAGGCCAGCCGCTTTGAAGACGAGTTTGGCCTTCTCCTTGTCCATTCCCAGCGCCGCCCCGAGCACACCACAGCCCGCGTAGGCCAGATTCGCCATCTCCAACAGGCCTTGCAGCGTGCCATCTTCGCCGTATGTGCCGTGGAGCACGGGAATGACGATATCGAGACGGTTATCGCCCGCCTGCTCGTCCGATCCTTCAGGTTGCGCGGGCACGAGGCCGTTGCGCGTCGGGTCGCCCGTCACCACCACCGCACGCACGGACGGATCGCCCGCGCCGGCCTCCTCAATCGTGCCCCCCGCGAGCAGACGCCGCGGATCGGCCCCCGCCAGCCAGCGGCCGTCGCGCGTGATCCCAATTGGGACGACCTCATACTTGGAGGTGTCGAGCGCGCCCATAACCGATGCCGCGGACGCCACCGAAACCTCGTGCTCGCCGGAGCGCCCACCAAACACCACACCCACGCGCAGCCGCTTCTGCATGCTCTCCTCCCGCGCAGATCGAGCCGATGCCTCAGGCGACGGCCGCAACGCGCTTGTCATCAATCAACCGCTCTGCCGCGAGCAATTCGTCCGCGCTCGCGTGCCCCACTTCGAGGCGAATGTTGAGCGCCGTCTCGAAGCCGCGGGCCAGTGCTTCAGCAGTCTCGGCGAACCCGACCGCACGCCCGAGTGCGGCGTCGAGTGTCGTGGCCCGTTGGCGCAGGTTTGTCCGAAGCGCCTCGCGCTCATCCGCAGTCTCGAAACGAAGGTAATCCACGATACGCGCGATGTCGCCGTGCAGCGGCAGCGATCCATGCTGCATGACCCTGCCCTGAGGGCGCACCTGCGCGCTGCCCATCAGCTTTCTCTCGCCGGAGACAATCTCGTACGCCGAAGGAACCTCGAAGCATGCCGCGCTGCCACTGGTCGCCCCACCCGGCGAGACCGGCGCCATCTCCGCGTGGACCTCCAGCAGCCGCAAGCCTGCTACCAGTCCCTCGCTGAGCGAGCGGTAGGCGTCGAGAATCGCACCGGCCGCACGCGGATCATCCGGCGTGGTGGCGATGCTATAAGTAAGCTCGTCGGTATGCAGAATGGCCAATCCACCGGTCGCGCGGCGCACCACGTCCACGCCGTCCCTGGCGCAACGCTCGAAGTCCACACCCGTCAGCGGTTGGCGGCGGCCAAGCGAGAGGCAAGGTGGCGCCCACTGATAGAAGCGAAGCGTCGGCGGCGCGTCACCGAGCGCGACAGCCTGCATCACCGCCTCATCCAGGGCCATGTTCCATGCGCCAGACAACGGCTCCTCGTCAACCAGGAGCCGCCAATGAGCCAGGGGATAGATTGACTGATCTGCCATCGCGGATTCCCAGACGCAGGCTCGTCACCCGCAACCTTCGGATACGAACACGTCTGGTATAGTATCGCACGCCGGTTTGACGGAAGGCGAGCCTCCACCGACGAGGGTTCGAGCAACGTTGGGATAGACCCATCGAGGGGGGAAAGCGGGTGATGGTGCCATACCCCAACGCAAAACGCAACCGTGCTCGGTTCTGCACGCCGCGCACCTACCACAATACCACACCTTCCGCCGCTTGCCAGCCCGGTACGCACTCAGTGGTGAATGTTACACGTGGCGTCTCAGCAAAAACTAAGGTTCCCTTAACAATTCTGAGCGGTTGTGAGCCAGCATTCGCTGCCTTCGTGGTTGGTGCCGCGCGCAACCGCACGTGCGCCGCGTCGTAGACTACACGAAACGCGAGAAACCGATGAGACGATAGGGAGGTCAAGCGCCTGTGGGCTACTTCCCTCGCCAGTCCTATGAGCGCACAGCCGGAGATCGCGACATTCCCGACATCGAGTTTCCTCGCCGCCACGCCTCCGGCCCACCCCCGTGGCTCCACGACTCAAGACCACGCCGGCGCCGCGGCACCCCATGGTACGCCTGGATTCTCGGTGGCTGCCTGGCAATCGTCGTGGTCCTGGTGCTGCTCTGCGCCATACTCGCAGGAGCAATTGGCGGCCTGATCTTCCACTTCGCCCACCGC
Organism: uncultured Ktedonobacterales bacterium; assembly: GCA_964469715.1. Taxonomy (GTDB): domain Bacteria; phylum Chloroflexota; class Ktedonobacteria; order Ktedonobacterales; family JADMIN01; genus CAWAWP01. The sequence goes on from CAYYCB010000007.1 coordinate 28,369, forward strand.
CAGGATGCGACGATCACCTCAACGCAAACCTTCGCGGTTAGCGCACTGCCAACGCTGACCGCCGACGTAGACGCCGGTTCGGTACGCGTGATCGCTGGCAAGCCGGGAGAGGTGCAGGTGACGGTCGCCAAGCACGCGACCAACGCTTCTATGGACGACGCCCGCCACCAGTTACAACTGATCACCGTGGACGTCCGCCAGGTGCGAAACGACATCGCCGTAACGGCGCGTGTACCTGCGCCCGGCGATACCGGCATGTCGCTCGCCGCCGACGTCACACTGATCGTGCCCCAGCAGTCTCACATCGCCATTCACCTGGGCGCAGGTGATGCGCATCTCGAAGGAGTAAACGCCAGCGTCGCCGCAACGATCACCTCCGGCGAGCTGAACCTGACCAACGTTACGCTCCTCGACCAATCCACGCTCGACGTGCGCGACGGCGCTGTGACCTTGACCGGCACAATAGGCGCGGCGGCCACCGCGGAGGTGCATATCGAGCGCGGCGACGCGACGGTATCGCTCACGCATGGCGACCCCGTGAGCGTGAACGCTTCGACGCAGCGCGGCGACGTCGCGCTGATCGGTTGGGACGCGACACCCCAGCGTGTGGGAGATGGCTCCTCAATCGCGGGTGTCACTCGCGCGCAGACACTGGTGCCAGCGGCGCCTCCGGGCTCACTGTTCATCTCGGTAGGCGCCGGCAATATATCCATTGCCGTAGAATAGCGAGCGCGCTCGGACGACCTGATTCCGCGCTACCGCCCCGTGGCGAGCGCGCGGAAGGCGGCGCCAATGACGGCGACGACCGCAATGGTCAGGATGAG
>CAYYCB010000007.1:29292-33149 GCA_964469715.1 uncultured Ktedonobacterales bacterium
CGAGCGCGCGGAAGGCGGCGCCAATGACGGCGACGACCGCAATGGTCAGGATGAGAACGTCGCGACGCACTTGCTTCTGGTCGCTGTACACATAGGCAACGGGAATGGCCGCGAGCACGATGATGCCGTAGACAAAGTGCAGTCCAACCGCCGGCCGCCGCCCTTGGGTCAGCAGGAGCAATCCGCAGACCGCCTCCACCAGACCCAGCGCCGCCGTCACGACCAGCAGTGCGCGGAATACCCTCAGCAGCGTCGCCGCGAAACCGACGAGCGCCCCCGTTTCGGGCTGCCCGCTCCTGCTCACAAGATATGTCGCCAGACCCGCAAGCGCCGTCAGTCCCGCGGCGACGAGAATGAGCGGAACCATCGCGCCGTGCAGGCCCAGGATCGCGTTCGCCACCAAAGTCCCTCCCTACCATACCCTTCCGACGGTCGCTCCGGCCGCCCAAGAAGTCCACGCACGACTATACTGCCGGCCCGCACGCCGCGCAACTCCCGAACCTTCCGCGCGCCGGACTCAGCCGCCGCACTGCTGCTATAATGCGTTAACGTCGAAGCGATAACGTCTCGCGTGAGGAGTCATGCACGCATTCGCGATCATGGACGCGGCACGGCTCCATACGACGTGAAGTAAGGTACGGGTAACTCGCATGGTCCGCGCACGCGGCAATCTCCTCATCGGCCAATCCGGCGGAGCCACTGCCGTCATCAACGCCAGCCTCGCCGGCGCCGTCCGCGCGGCGCTCGCGGATGACGCCGTGGACGGCATCTATGGCGCGGTCTGCGGGATCGAAGGTCTGCTCCGCGGCGACGTGATCGACCTGCGTGCGCAGTCCAGCGGGATCTGGGACGCCGTACTCGCGACGCCGTCGGCGGCGCTTGGCTCCTGCCGCTACCGCCTCCGCGACGAGGACCCCGCCCGCGCGCTCGACAGGCTCCGCAGTCTGGGCGTACGGTATTTCCTCTACATTGGCGGCAACGACTCAGCCGATACGGCCCACCGCATCGCGCTGGCCGCGCGCGAAGCCCACTACGATCTGCGCGTGATCTGCGTCCCCAAGACCATCGACAACGACCTGCCTGACACAGACCACTGCCCCGGCTATGGCAGCGCAGCACGCTTCATCGCGATGGCAACGATGGACTCCGCCCTCTGCACCGAAGCGATGCCGGACCACTACACGGTCAAGCTCATCGAGGTCATGGGGCGCGACGCCGGTTGGCTTGCCGCGTCGTCCGCGCTCGGCAAACAGCGCGACGAAGACCCGCCTCATCTCATCTATTTCCCCGAGCGCCCGCTAGACGAGGCCACGTTCCTCGAAGACGTGCGCGTCGCACGCGAGCGCCATGGGTATGTCGTCGCGGTCGTGTCCGAGACTGTGCGAAACGCGGCGGGGCGCCCGCTAGGTGAAGGGGCGCAGCAAGGTCTGGACGCCTTCGGGCACCCGCTCCTCGGCGGGGCGGCGAGCTACCTCACCGGGCTCGTCCGCCGCGAATTGGGGCTACGCGCTCGCTATGACAAGCCCGGCGATCTCCAGCGCATGTCGTCCGCTCACACTTCATCCGTTGACCGTGACGAGGCTTATTTGGTTGGGCAGGCGGCCGTTCGCGAAGCAGTCGGCGGTGTGACCGACAAGATGGTCACCCTGATCCGGCAGCAGGCGCCAGCATATCGTTGCGAGACGGGCCTGACGGATTTGGAACGCGTAGCAAACATCCATCGCCCATTCCCTGATGAGTTCCTTTCGTCCGACGGCCGCGCCGTGACACCGGCCTACCGCGACTACGCTCTGCCGCTGCTAGGCGAGCCGCTACCGCAGCGCCAGCGTCTGGCCCATATATCTGTCACAGCCCTATAACAGCGACATCTCGGCATACCGAGGAGCAGAATGATGCCAGCTCTCGACCGTGCGGTCGTCCTCGTGCTCGATGGAGTGGGATCGGGCCACGCACCCGACGCTGCTGCCTACGGCGACGAAGGCGCGAACTGCCTGAGCAACACAGCGAATGCGGTCGGCTCGATGCCGCTGCCCAATCTAGGCCGTATGGGCATTGGCAACATCACGCCAATTCCTGGCACGCCGCCCACATCCGAAGCCGTCGGCGCCTTCGGTCGCCTCGATGAAGCCGCCGCCGGCAAGGACAGCACCACCGGCCACTGGGAGCTGATGGGCGACACGCTGCATGCTCCGCTGCCCACTTATCCCCACGGTTTCCCCGTCGAGCTGGTCGCGCGATACGAAGCGGCCATAGGACGCGGCGTGCTCGGCAACTATCCGTCATCAGGCACCGTCATTCTCGATCAGCTCGGCGCGGAGCATATACGAACGGGCAAGCCGATCCTGTACACCTCCGCCGACAGCGTCTTCCAGCTTGCCGCTCATGAGGAAGTCATCCCGCTCGACGAGCTCTATCACATGTGTGAGATCGCCCGCGGCATGCTCACCGGTGAAAACGCCGTGGGCCGCGTCATCGCGCGCCCCTTCGTCGGGGAGCCAGGCCGCTTCACCCGGACGCCACATCGGAAGGACTTTTCGCTCGACCCGCCCGCGCCCACCCTGCTCGACCGGCTACACGACGCTGGTTACGAAGTGCGCGGTGTCGGCAAAATCGAAGACCTCTTCAATCATCGCGGCCTCACGTGGTCCAACCACACCGGCACAAACGAAGCCGGCATGGCCGTCGCGTTGGAGCAGCTTGACGAACAGTTCCATGGCCTCCTTTTCGTCAACCTCGTGGACTGCGATCAGGTCTACGGCCACCGCCGTAATCCGCAGGGATATGCCGATGCGCTCATGGCCGTGGACAACTGGATCCCACAGGTGATGGCAAAGCTCGGCCCGCGTGACGCGCTCTTTATCACGGGCGACCACGGCACGGACCCGACATTCCGAGGCACGGACCACACACGCGAGAGCGTGCCCATCCTCGCCGCCGGCGGTCCCATCACCCCCAACGTGGACCTCGGCGTCCGGACGACCTTTGCCGACCTTGGAGCGACGCTCGCAGAGGCATTCGACGTCCCGCCGCTCGAATCCGGTGCCAGCTTCGCGAGCCAGATCGGGCTAAAATAGGTCCGCGATAATGGCGACTGCCTCCACACCGGCGCTGCTGACCCACACGACCGGCGTTGTCCTCGCCGGCGGAAAGAGCGAGCGCATGGGCGCCAGCAAAGCGGCGCTCCTCATTGGCGGTGAGCCGCTGTTGCGCCGCGTCGTCTCCCGGCTCAGTGGGGCTTTCGCCGTCGTGCTCGTGGTAGGTGATCCAGCGCTTGCGGAGTTGGTACCCGGCGTCAGCATCGTGCAGGACCGCCTCGCGAGTGCCGGACCGTTGGCCGGCCTGGAGGCATCCCTCTCCACCATCGCGACACCCAGAGCGTTCACCGTCGCCTGCGACATGCCGTTCGTCTCGCCCACTCTCGCGCGCCACATGGCGGAGCAGGCAGCACGGCAGCCATACGCGGACGTTCTCGCCCTGCGCACCGCCCACGGCCTCGAACCACTGCACGCCGTCTTCGCCACCTCCTGCCTTCCAGTCATCCGTGAGCAGCTTGACAGTGGACAGAGATCGCTGCATCGCCTGCTGGACCGCCTCCGCATATGCGAAATAACGGAGGACGAAGCTCGGACGTTCGATCCCGCGGGGCTTACCGCGCGGAACGTCAACACACCAAATGAGTGGGATGAGGCCCTGCGCCTCGCCGCGCGTGGCCTGTAACCCCCGCGAATGGCCCGCAGCACCCCTGCTGTTGACCCTGCGAGGCATCCTATAGCGATTCCGTCTAGGATGTTGGTAGCTCGTTAGGGCTTCAGCCGGCCTCGCGCCGTGCGCCGGCCCTTTCAGGGCCGCGACCACGC
>CAYYCB010000008.1:0-28451 GCA_964469715.1 uncultured Ktedonobacterales bacterium
GGCAGCCAGCCATGCTCAACAAGATCATGCTCATCGGCAATCTCGGGCGCGACCCAGAGATGAGTTACACCCAGGCCGGTAGGGCCATCACGAAGTTCTCACTCGCCGTCAATCGACGCAGCCGAGATCGTGACACAAACGAGACCCGCGAAGAGACTACCTGGTTTAACATCGTCGCCTGGGAACAGAAGGGCGAGTTTGCCAACCAGTATCTGCGCAAGGGCTCGCGTGTATATGTCGAGGGGCGGATGACCTCGCGCAAATACACGAATAAGGACAACCTCGAAGTCACAGCATGGGAAGTTGTGGCCGAGAATTTTGAGCTGCTCGATTCGAGACAGGCCGCAACTTCCGGTGGTTCGATGACTGGTGGCTCGCGCGACAGCGACATGGGCGCCGACGATATTCCATTTTAGTCAGTCGTGATATCTATCGCGACGCCATCGTGGCGCCGTGATACTGCGGCGTCCTCACAGATGCCGCGACGTTTACGTGCCGACCCCACACATGCTCTCCACAGGGAGTCGGCAACCCCATACGTAGAGGAGCACAAGCATGCAGCCTAGGAGAGATTTCGGAGGACCCGCTCAGACGGAGTCCCGACCACAGGGTGGGCCGGGTGATCGTGAGCGTTCCCCCATGGGTGGGCCAGGCGGGCGACCGGGTGGCCGGGGGCGTGATTTCCGCTCTCGTCGCAAGGTCTGCCAGTTCTGCGTTGACCGCGTGCGCGAGATCGATTATCGCGATGCCCCGCGCCTGCGCCGGTACCTCTCAGATCGCGGCAAGATCGAGCCTCGCCGCAAGACCGGCACCTGCGCCAAGCATCAGCGGCGGCTCAGTGTTGCGCTGAAGAATGCTCGGTTCATGGCAATGCTGCCGTACACTGCCGGACACATTCGCGGATCCTAACCACGTAGCCTCGCATCGCGACCGGTGGCATACTACCACCGGTCGCGGACGCACACCCTGGGGGATGCTGGATGCCAATGAGCAATTCAACATTGCAGAAGCCGACGGCTAAGCGCCGGGCGCGCACGAATGCTGCCACCACTTCAACGGTCAAGCGGCAGACTGCCCGGGTTGAGGGCCTCCGCGACGGCAAGCCCCTGATCTTTGGCTGGGGCCGCCACCTCACTCGCAAGCAGAAGAATACGATTCGAGAGCGTGGCGCATGGACGTTCGCGGGAGTCGTTGCAGTCGCCATAGTCGCCGTCTTCGTCTTCGGCATTATCCAGCAGAACCTCATCATCCCCAACCAGCAGATTGTGCGGGTCGGCAGCGTCTCCATTACGCAGGACGTTTATCGCAAGCAGCTTGCGTACGAGGCGCAGAGTCTCTGGAATAGCATCCAGAACAACTACTCGAAGCTGACCCAACTCTCCTCCAAAGCGGCATCAGGCGATGCGACGGCATCCACTGAGGCGCAGGCCCTGCAGGCGACGATCCAGTCAGATGAGGGCAACTACAATGAGTCCTCAATCACGACAGTGACCATGGATAAGCTCATTGAGGATCAGCTCATCCAGCAGAGCATTCGCACCGACTTCGCGAAGGATGCCGCGAAGCTAACGCCGACGAAGGCCGCCATCGACGCCAAGCTCAAAGCCTTCAAGGCGGCGTTCCCCGCGAACGAAAAATACTCGGACTTCCTCGCGAAGAACAATATTAGCGAGGCGGACGTGCGTAACGCCCTCGCCGTGCAAGTGCGGCGAGATCTGCTCCAGCAGTACCTTGCAGACCATCTGGTGTCGCCCGCGAAACAGGCCCATCTGCGCAAAATTGAGACGAACACGGCTGCTGACGCGGCCAAGATTCGCGCCCAGCTCGTCAAAGATTCGTCTGATACGAATTGGACGACTCTGGCCAAGCAGGACTCGCTCGATTCCAATACCAAGAATTTCGGTGGCGATATGGGCTGGGTCTTCGCCGGTCAGGGCGACGCCGTCATCGAGCAATGGGCCTTGAATTCGGGAGCCAAGGTCAGCGACATCAGCCCGGTGCTGGCCGATGTAGGCGGCACGTTCGACGTCGTCCAGCTCCTTGGGATAGACGAGAATCGGGCGATTCCTGATACCCAACTCTCGCGGGCCAAGAGCGGTGCCCTCGATCACTTTCTCGCGGGCGCGAAGCACATGCCGCCTGGTAGGATCTCCGCGACCAATCAGAATATGCTGACCGATGGTCGCAATCTCCCGATGTTGCCAGATCTGAACGCCACACTCCCCTCCGTTCAGGCGAATCCAAATTCGGGGGCAGGAGCGACACTTCCATAGCGGTTGTGATGGTCAGCAGTTCAGCAGTGAATGCGATACCATCCAGCACGGTATAATAGGGGCGGCGCGCTCGACGGGGCGTGCCGCCCCTACCCTTATCGCGTGCTAGTTTTGTCAGGTCACACCCATGTCCTTGTCCGCGCCCGCTACCTATCAGGCCGAGCGACCTGCACTGCCGGATTCTCTGCTTGACACCGTGTCTCTCTACCTCCATATCCCATTCTGCCATCGCAAGTGCCACTATTGTGACTTCAACACCTACGCGGGCATGCTCGGCCTGCGCGAGCAGTACGTCGAGGCCTTGCGAGCGGAGATCCTTCTGGCGGGTGAGCGAGCCCATCACCACGATTCCCCGCGCCGCTGTCGCACGATCTTCTTCGGAGGCGGTACCCCAAGCCTCCTCACTGTCGAGCAGGTTGCGGCGCTTCTAGACGCGTGCCGTGAGGCATTCGAGCTCGATGTGGACGCGGAGGTATCGTTAGAAGCCAACCCTGGCGCCCTCGAATATGGTCATCTGAACGAGCTGCGAGCGGCGGGGATCAACCGGCTGAGCATGGGAGCACAGAGTTTTGACGGCCGGCTCTTAAAGTGGCTCAGCCGAATCCATTCCCCTGAGGATGTGTTGCGCGCATTCGCCGATGCGCGAGCCGCCGGCTTCACGAACGTCAATCTCGATTTCATGTACGCGCTGCCCGGCCAGTCCATCGAGACCTGGGCTGAGACGCTCGATCGTGCGATTGAGCTAGGCCCAGATCACATGTCGCTTTACTCACTCATCGTCGAAGAGAACACGCCTCTCCATACCTGGGTTTCTCAGGGCAGCGTCGTGCCGGCCGACGAGGATGTTGCCGCGGATATGTACGAGCTGGCGCAGGAGCGGCTGGGTGCGGCGGGATATCGGCATTATGAGATTTCAAACTGGGCCAAACCGAGCTCGGAGTGCCAGCATAACCTCACCTATTGGCATAACTTGCCCTACATCGGTTTGGGCGCCGGCGCTCATGGCTGGTATGCGAAGCGACGCTACGAAGAAGCGAGACCCATCGCCGACTACGTCAAGCGTGTCGGGTTGTCCTCACGAGATAGCCAGGCAGCTTCAAGCGATGTGTTGCCAGCGGGAGCCGTCGTTCACGACGAGCCAATTTCTATGGCGCTGGAGATGGCGGAGACGGCCATATTGGGACTTCGGCTCGTAGATGGATTGGACACGCAGGCATTTGCCCGAAGGTACGGGCGGCCATTCAATGACGTTTTCGATGCACGGCTCCGCCAAGTACGCGAGGCAGGGTTGATCGAAGAGAGCGGCCATGTGGTGCGATTGAGCGAGCGGGGGAGGCTCCTGGGCAACGAGGTCTTCGAGCGGCTCCTACCTGACTCCGAGGCCTGAGAGGCGCGACGGGTGGACTAGCGCAGAAAACTATCGGACAGCGCGCGCTCAATGCATTCCCTGCTGGCCGCGCGGTTGAGCTATCCACCCGGTCACTTATAGGTCGGTGCAGGCCTCGCTGAGCTTGCCGTTGTCAAGCAGCCAGCGCGCGAACTCCAGCCGGCGCTCGTCGATGACGCGCTCCAGATACTCGGTATGGGCGAAGAAGTTGTGACGAAGATTCATCAAGCGCTCAACTTCCTCATTGCTGAAGTTGCCGCTTAGGGTAGTAGGGCGTGCATGGTTCGCATACTCATGGGGCATCATACGTTGGCATCCTCTCCAAGTGGGATACAATGTCTGAAATGCCCTATTGCACGCATCGTGCCAACTCCGGTCAAATGTCTCCCGCGACCGTCTGTTATGCCCATACGGACGCGCTAGCAAACACTAAAGTGGGTCGCCGATGGAGGAAGAAGCGCCTGGGTCGATGAGACTTGGTAAGGCCCGGCACACATGGCTCTCCGACCCTAGCGCATACGCGGTCGCACCTTCGCTCACCCTGCAAGACCTGGATGCGGTCGCTAGTACCCCGCGCCTCGCCGTCCAGCTCCTCTACAATCGTGGAATCAACACACCCGCCGCTGTTCGTTCTTTGCTTGATGGCGACTGGCACGACGACAGAGCCACCCTCCCAGACATGGAGGCGGCAGTTGCCCGCCTGATGCAAGCACGCGAAACCCAAGAGTGCGTGACCGTGTGGGGAGACTATGACTGCGATGGGATGACCTCATGCGCTCTACTGACAGAGGTCCTGCTCTTCGTTGGGATTCGCGCGCGACCTTTCGTCGCCGTGCGTGAGGATGATGGGCGCGGACTCAATTTGACAGGAGTGGAAGCGCTGGCGCGTGAGGGCGTCCGCCTCATCGTCACGACGGATTGCGGCACAGCCAATGTCGCCGAAATCGAGCTTGCTAAGCGGCTCGGAGTGGATGTGATCGTGACCGACCATCATCCCCTGCATGGTGACGTCGCGCGGCCGCTTGCCCTCGTAAATCCGCGCAGAGGAGGCGATGACGAGCCCGCGACCGATCTTGCCGGAGTGGGTGTCGCTTTGCGGCTCGCATATTTCCTCCTGGAGCGTGTGTTTGGGAGAGACGCGCGGGCCCAAGCCGATGCGCTGCTCGACCTCGTTGCCATTGGCACAGTTGCCGACGTAGCGCCGCTCACTCGGCAAAACTGGTTGTTTGTGCGCGCGGGACTTCAGCGCTTGAACGGCTCCCCTCGCCCAGGCGTGCTCGCGCTCCTGCGTAGCGCTGGAATCCAACAAGGGGAAATAGGCTCGCGAGACATCGCTTTCTCCCTCGCACCGCGCCTGAACGCCTGTGGCCGCCTGGGCGATCCCTCCCTGGCCATAGAACTCCTCCTCTGCCGGGATGAGATGCGCGCCGCCGAGCTTGCGGCGCGGGTCGAAGCGTTGCATCAACGCCGTCAGGGGATGACTGAAGAGTTGTATGCTCGTGCCTACAAACTCGCAGTCGAACGCACACGTGGCGCCGCTGGTATCGACCTGCCGCGTGTGGTCGTCGCCGTGGATGACGACCTCCCACTGGGATTGATTGGGCTGGTCGCGGGACGCCTCTCAGAGGATCTCGGACGAGCGGTGTTTGTTGTCAGCCGGGAGGGGACCGAATGCCGCGGGTCGGGACGGGCGCCGGCCGGATATGACCTCGGAGGGCTGCTGGCGAAGCGTGCCGATCTCTTCAAGCGGTTCGGTGGGCATGCGCAGGCGGCGGGATTCACCATAGCGACCGAGCGCCTTGACGAGCTGCTCGTGTTCCTTGATACTGCCGACACGCCAGCCCCAGCGGACGCGGCCATTGTGGACGCCAGACGTACGGATGACAGACATAAAGACGCTCATCTGGCACAGGAGCCGAAGCTCAACCGCATTGATTGCATATTGCCGCTGAGGAGGCTGGTGCCTGAAAACGTCCAGGCGATCCGTGATCTTGAGCCATACGGGGCGGGCTTCAGCGAGCCGCTGTTCCTCGCGCCACGGGTTTGGATCGTCCGGGCCTGGAGGTCCGGTCAGGGCGGTAAGACGCTGCGCCTGCGATTGCGTGAAGGTGGTATCGAGCGTACAGCTATTTGGCTCAAACATGGGGAGTTGTACGATCAGATAGCCGCCGCACTCCCCTCACGCCCTAATGTGAACCTCGTCTACTCGGTCGGTACAGGCAGGCAGCCAGGAGAGCTCACACTTCGGATTCAGGCCCTCCTGCCACCCGAAGAGTAGACGCCGCAACCCGCAATGGGCCTCGCGTCGGGAATGGAATCAGTGCCATCCCGCTCTGGGGAAGTGGTTGGCCGTTGCCAGATACGTCGATTCGTCTGCCTGGATGAGCAGCTTGTGGAGCAGGATGACGTCTGCCTCTGGCAGCGAATCCACAGGCTGGACGCAGAGGCGCTCTGTCACGCGGCCATTCTCGACGACCAGAACCTGGCCTGGACCGCGAGGGATGCGGTAGCGACGACTGTCGCGCGATGGGCTTGCGACTTCGAGATAGGCGTGCGATCGCAGGCAGCGGTACTCATCATCGCTGAGGTTGGCCTTCAGCAACGACTCTGCCGCGTGGTCGGCAGCGACCGGCCACCACGATTGCAACCGCAACCACGGCCACAGGCGCGCGCTGGATACCGGCCACTCTGCCAGCAGCAGAATCATCCGTGCCATGAACGTGAGCGCAATGAGCAGGAGAACACCAACCGGCACGATGTCTTGCATAGGAACCTCGCCCAATTACCACGAATCGTCGCTGGTAACTCTGCAAGTTTGGGACCCGCGTGCCGCATGCCGCATGCCGTATGCTCGTATCGATGCGTCGCGGAGCGTGAAGGAGAGTAGCTTGCTCTCGCCGCTCTCACTGGATGGAGCGGCGTGCCATGGCGCGGAGCTCGGAATCGAAGCCGCGAGCATCGAGCCACTCGCGTGTCGCGCCGCCCACGACCACCGGCGCGCGACGTAACTCGGCGAGCGTCGCGGCTCCACAGAGCTGCATCGCGGTGCGCAGCTCGGCAAGGAATTGCTCGATGAACGTGCGCAGCTCGGCATCGCCTCCCATCGCCGCCGCCAAGAATGGATAGCCCATGCCAACGAGCGTCGCACCTAGCGCATACGCCTTCGCGGCATCCAGTCCAGTTCGCACGCCTCCAGTGGCCACGATGGGCAGATTGGGCGCGGCCGTATGTGCCTCGATGAGTGAGATAGGGGTTGGAATACCCCAGTCGCGGTATAGGCTGCCGATTCCCGCGGCGAGACTATCGCCGCGCCCCCGTGCGCGATGCATCTCCATAGCGGCCATGCTGCTGCCGCCCGCTCCGCCGACATCGATGGCAGCCACACCAGCCGCCGCAAGCGTGCGCGCGACCTCGAAGGCGACACCGGCGCCCGTCTCCTTCGCCATGACAGGTACGCCAACACCCGCCACAATTTCCGCAAGCGCCGCCACCACGCCTCGCGCGCGCCGGTCTCCTTCAGGTTGCGCCGCCTCCTGGAGAAAGTTCATGTGCAGCGCAAGCGCGTCGGCTGAGACCATCTGCACGGCGCGACGTGCGTCGGCGACGGTGAATGCGGCGTGCCGGCGCTGTTCTATGAGCTGTGGGGCGCCGATATTGGCGAAGAGGAAGGCCGATGGCGCGCGACTACGGGCCACGGCGTAGGTGGAGGCAAGATCGGGATTCACGAGGGCTGCGCGCTGGCTGCCGAGGCCCATCGCCAGCCCATACTCCTCCGCCAACGCGGCCAGCCGCGCGTTGATTTGCTCCACGTCTGGATGGCCGCCGGTCATGGACGAGATGACGATGGGGTGGCGCAGACGCTTCCCCAGGAATTCAACGGAGGTGTCAATGTCGTCGAGGTCCACCTCCGGCAGGGCTTGGTGGACGAGATGGACGTCGGCCCACGAAGCGGCCTGTGGCGCCGAGACGTCATTCCTTAGCGCCATCTCGACGTGCTCGATCTTGCGCTGCGTGACTTCGTCCGACATGCCCGCCGCCTTTCGCCTGCGAGACACATACCAAGCAAGGATGAGACTGTGTCGATGGCCAGAGCCATGCGCAGCACAATGTCGCAGACTCGCCGGTTCCTCGTGAGTGTACGCTATTCTCCAGGCGAGCGGATCACAACATATCGCGGTCGTCAGGATTCTGCACCGGCAGCCTGAAGGATCGCGCGACGTACGAGCTCGCGTGCGATCTGGACCTTGTAGGCGTTCTCCGCAAGGGGCTGAGCGGGCGCGACCGCGCGGGCGGCTGCCTCCGCGGCAAGCTGCGGTGTCACCTGTTTGCCGGCGAGCGCCTGCTCCGCGTCGGGCGACCGCCAGGGCACGGTCGCGACTCCACCGAGGACGACCCGTGCGTCAGTGACTGCGCCATCATGCAGCGCAAGGGTGACCGCGACACTGGCGAGCGCGAATGCCCAGGTCTCCCGCTCCATCATCTTCAGATAGACGCCGCGTGTATGCTCGGTCGGCGCCGGCACACGGATCTCGACTATCAGCTCGCCCGTCGCCAGCGTGTTCTCGCTGCGCCGGTCTTCTGAGGGAGGCGCCAGGAAATCGGCGACGGAGACGACGCGTTCGCCCGTTGGCCCCTGGATGGAAAGCGTGGCATCCAACGCGATGAGGGCGGGTGCGAGATCCGACGGGTGGACGGCGACGCAGGCGCCGGTTTGAAAAATGGCGTGATACTCGTTCTCGCCTTCTCGGGCGAAGCACCTATCGCCCCCCTTCAGCCAGCAGGGATAGTCGCCGCGGAAATACCAGCATCGAGGACGCTGAAGGAGGTTGCCGCCAATAGTGGCCGCCACGCGGAGCTGCGGCGTGGCTGCATCGCGCACGGCCTGCGTCAAGATGGGCAAGCGCTCTTGTATCTCTGTGGATTGTTCGAGATCGGCTAGAGTGGTGAGCGCGCCAATGCGCAGGGAACCATCCGCCTCGAACTGGAGGTAGCGAAGCGCACGAGCCGGTTTGAGGTCAATGAGCAGCGCAGGCGCGACGTGCCCCCCTTTCATCAAGGGCAGCAGGTCGGTGCCGCCCGCGATGACCTGAGCGTCGCGCTGCCCCGCCAGGAGTTCAATCGCAGTGGTCGCGCTCTCCGCGCTCAAATGTTGGAATGGCTGCATTGGCTCCCTCATGGAGTTGCTGGACACAGACTAGTCCAGAAGGTCGAGCACGCGACGCGGTGTCAGGGGGAGTCCGTTGATCGGCTTGCCGAGCGCATGCTGGACGGCATTGGCGATTGCGCCCGGCGTCGGGATGATCGGCGGCTCTCCTGCTCCCAGCGATCCGAGCGTGTTGGCATAGACGTTCGGCTCATCGAGTAGTACGAGGTCAATCTCGGGCACGTCGCGGATCGTTGGCACTTTATAGTCTTCGAGATTGGCGTTCATGACCGTGCCCAGCCGGCCGTCCACGATACGGCGCTCCATGAGGGCAAGCCCCATCCCCTGAATGATGCCACCTTCTAGCTGGCTGCTGAAGGTGAGGGGATTGACGATGCGGCCGCAGTCATGCACGGCGACGATGCGGAGTACGCGCACGCGTCCCGTGCCTATATCAACCTCCACTTCGGCGAATTGGGCGCCGAAGGTGCGCACGGTGACATCCTCAGCATTTGGGCCGCGCATGCCCTTGGCGGTAATCTCGTGTCCGTCGAGCAGTTCCAGATAGGCGGCGACGGGACCCATATCGCCGCCGGTCTCTCGATTGATGACCATGCCGTCGCGAATTTCGAATGCATCCGCGGGAGCTTCGGCGAAGTGGCCGATGACCTCCATCAACTCTTTGCGGGCCTCGACGGCGGCCATGCGTACCGCTGGACCCACGGAGGCGAGCGTCATACTGCCGCCGCTCGCTGGCGAGAAGACGCCAAATTCGGTGTCACCCAGCTCGACGCGTACCTTGCTGAGCGGTAAGCCCAACGCCTCTGCCGCGATCTGGGCGAGGACCGTCCTCGTGCCCGTCCCGATGTCCTGCGTTCCCGTGATGATGACCGCCGATCCATCGGGGAGCAGTTTTGCTATTGCCTGCGCCGGGGGCCCGCCATCGCCACCCCAGAGCTGGCTGGCCATGCCGATGCCACGGCGCAGCGAGCCATCGCGTCCTGCCGGGTAGCGTCGTTCCTCGGCGTCACGCGTGGCCCAACCAATACGTTCGGCGCCGATCTCATAGGCCTTGAGCAGCAACTTGCGCGCATACGGGCGACTTAAGAGCTGGTAGTAATCCGCATGATTCTTGCGACGTAGCTCAAGCGGATCGATACCTAGCTCGTTGGCGAGGCGGTCTATCGCCACCTCCAGCCCAGCCATGCCTTCGACGACGCCAGGCGCACGGAACGACGCCTGCGTGCCCAAATTCGTGCGAATGCCGTGATCGACGGTTCGGACGTTGGGGCAGAGGTAAAGTTCCTTAGCCGGCAGCGCGATTGGTGAGAACCAGGATCCCTGCGCGCCGCAATTGCCGATGGTGGTCAGATCCAACGCTGTGAGCGTGCCGTCGCGCTTCGCGCCGAGCTGGTATGTCTGGACGCTCGAGGGACGGTTGCCCGCCACGAGGTTCTCCTCCTCGCGGGTGAGCATGTACTTCACCGGCACGCCGAGCTTGTAGGCCGCATAGGCCGCCAGAATGCCGGAGTGGTGCGCTCCGAACTTGCTGCCGAAGCCGCCTCCCATGAACTGCTTGACGACGCGCACCTGATTCTGCTGCAAGCCCAGAGCAGAAGCGACTTGGCGGCGCGCACCAAAGATATCCTGTGTCGAGCTCCAGACGGTCATAGTCCGGCCGTCCCAGCGTGCGGCGGCGCCGTGCGTCTCCATCGAGTTGTGGAGAGCGGTCGGCGTCTCGAAACGCACCTCCACGCGCACGTCGGCCTCGCGGAGCCCTTGTTCGACGTCTCCACGGGAGTAGGTCGCAGGATACTCGTCGCTTATCTTGTTGTGGTCCCTGCTGGAGAGCACGGTGGGAGCATCGGGCCTCATGGCCACCTCAGCATCCACCACGAAGGGCAGCGCCTCGTATTCGACCGCTATCAATCCCCTCGCCTCCGCGGCGACCTCCCGGCTGGTCGCTAGGACGAGCGCTACGAGGTCGCCCTCTTGCAAGACCTCGTCGGAGAAAATCGGTCGCTGCCGGCCCGGATCTTTCAGTTCACCCGTGTTGAAGCGGTGCAGGACGGCGCGCACACCCGGAAGCGCCTCGGCGCGGCTCGCATCCACGCTTAGGACGCGAGCATGGGGATGCGGAGAGCGGACTCCGGCGGCGACGAGCAGGCCCGGTAGCAGCACGTCGTAGGCATACTGCGCCGCGCCGGTGACACGCTCGAACCCGTCTACGCGCGGGATCGACTTGCCAACAACGGTCAGTTGCGCCTCGGGACCCCAAACGGGCGGCTCATCCCCCTCCATGACGACACGCTGCTCGGATACCTGCCCCTCAAATTCGAGGTGGGTGGTGATGATGCGAATGGGCATGAAGATGTCCTTCGACAAGCTCGTTGAGCCGGGGTGGACGTCGCTCGGTGTTCTGAGGGAAGTCGCTAGCCGCTGGGTGGATTACGATGTGGGTTCTCGTTGCGCCGCGAGCGCGCGTCCCGCGGCCAGAATCTTCGGGTAAGCGCCGCACCGGCAGAGATTGCCTGACATGCCACGCAGGATCTGGTCGTCACTAGGGTGCGGATTGCGTTGCAGAAGCGCCTTCATGGCGAGGACCTGCCCCGGCGTGCAGAATCCGCACTGAAGGGCGTCGTGCTCCACGAATGCCCGCTGCACCGGGTCTAGCTCATCGCCCTGCGCTAACCCTTCGATCGTCGTGATCTGACGCCCCTGGCAGGCGGCCGCAAGCAGGAGGCAACTATAGAGGGCTTCGCCATCCACGAGAACCGTACATGCGCCACAGTTCCCCATGTTGCAGCCCGGCTTGGCGCCCGTGAGGCCGAGGTCCTCTCGAAGGAGATCGAGCAGCGTGCGCCGTGGGTCGACGTCCACCTCGTGCTGTATGCCGTTGACGTCGAGACGTATCAACATCTTGTCGGTTGTCGTCTTGTCGCTGGTCTGCGTTGCCTGCCCGTCCGGCATTGCGGCTTGGCCTTTCTCGTGAGGTGTTCCGGGTCGTAATCGCAAGGGACTGTAGCACAGGGGTCATGCCAGTGGCAAAGGTGGGTTCCAGAGATGTTTAGCGGTGCAGGTGCGGGACATCCTGAATTGCGGCCGTTGCGCGGCTATCCGCTGTTCGGGACGGCATGGTGCGCGGTGATCTGCTGCCAGAAGAGATCTGCCAACCGTGCGTAGCCTGCGCTCGAAGGATGGAAGCCGTCCTGCGCCGAGATATAGTCCGGATGCGCGGCCAGGTCCGAGTCGAAGAGGTTCACCAGCACCGCTCGATGCTGCTGGATGATCGGGTCAATCGTCGCATTCCACTGCTGCGCTAGCTGACGCACCTTTGCCGTGGAAGCGCCTGCCACGCACGCGCCTCCACCCCTAGCGCCCTGCTGGAAATAGGGTAAGAGGCTCATGTCGGGCACGTTGCCAACGAAAATCTGGGCCTGGGTCTGTGTCTGAAGCTGGCTGAGCAATCTATCGAGGTCGGCGGCGTATTGATCTAGTGGCACGCAATCGCGGAAGTCATTGCCGACAAGCCAGATCGTGACCAGATTCGGCTGTGCCTTGAGCGCATCGGGAAGCTCCTGGGAGAGCGCGGCCCGCAGGTGGATGCCGCTCACCCCGAGGTTTAGGGGATATGCGGTTTTCGGCAGGCGCGAGATCAGGCGAGGCACGTAGCCTTGCGTGTTCGGATCGTCGGCGCCGATGCCCACGGCGTCCGAGGCGCCAAGGGCGACGTAGACGAATGACGGCTTTGCGGTCGGGGATGGAGTAGGCTGCAGAGCGGCGGACGAGCCGCCGCACGCGGCGAGAAGGAGAGCGAGCGCGCAGATGAGGAGCGCGAGCCACTTGTGGCGCGATGCAAGCGTATACGGCGTATACGGGCTGTCCGTAGCTTTCGCCTGAGCTCCGGCGCGTGCCTGTTGAAGTCGCATCAGCCTGTTCGCCGCCCTGCTCGCCATATCACAGTTCCTCGTGTCCACATGATAGCGAGCCTGGCATCTCAACTACAAGCTCCTGCTGGCAGCGAATCTTGGTAGGTGTGCTTGCGGCTACGCCGTGGGGTGACTATACTTCCTGCGGCACAAGACCGGAAGAACATACTTAGGATGATGACCCTGCATCGGGTAGAGGGATGGAGCATGCGGGTACTCGTGACCGGCGGGGCCGGCTATATCGGCAGCGTGATCGTTGAGGAGCTTGTGGCGGCGGGGCATGCGCCGGTGGTGTACGACTCGCTTGCGAAGGGGCACACAGCCGCGCTCCTACCGGGTGTGACGTTCGTCGAGGGCGACGTCCGCGATATGGGGCGTCTCGTGCAGACGATGCGCGAGCACAACATCGAGGCGGTCATTCATATGGCTGCGCTGATGGAGGTCGCCGATTCGGTGCGACGGCCAGAGCTCTACTTCGAGGTCAACGTCGGCGGGAGCATCAGTGTGCTGCGCGCCATGATCGAGACCGGCGTGAAGAAGATTGTGTTCAGCTCGACGGCGGCGCTCTACGGCGACCCCGAAACATTGCCGATCACCGAAGACGACAAGACCCTACCGACGAATCCCTATGGCGAATCGAAGCTCATTGTCGAGCGCATGATGCGTTGGATCGCCCCTGCTCACGGCCTCACCTGCACGGCCCTGCGCTACTTCAATGCGGCCGGCGCCACCGAGCGCAATGGAGAGCAGCACGACCCCGAGACGCACCTCATCCCGCTGGTGCTGCGTGCCGCGCAGCATGGCACGTCGATGAAGGTCTACGGCACCGACTACCCCACCGTTGACGGCACAGCCGTGCGCGACTACGTGCATGTGGTTGACCTTGCGCAGGCACACTTGCTGGCGCTCCATCGCGACGAGCCAGGCCTGCGTATCTACAACCTGGGCAACGGCAACGGCTATTCAGTGCGTCAGGTGATCGAAACGGCCCGGCAGGTGACGGGTAAGGCACTGCCCGTCGAAGAGCTGCCCAGACGTGCGGGTGACCAGATCGCGACAGTCGCCAGCTCGGCTCGGATCCGCTCGGAGCTTGGATGGAATCCGCGGTATGCGGCGCTCGACGACATTCTCGGGAGTGCGTGGCGCTGGCTGGAGAACCACCCGCAGGGCTACGGCGAGTAGTAGCGTGGGCGCGGGCGGCCGCTATGGCCGCCCGTCAGGCCCAACCAGATTTCACAGGTGGCAGTGTGTCTGCGTCAGCCGGCGATTTCGAGGCCAATCTGGGCAAGGGCCTGGCGGAATGGCCCGACGGCCGCAACGATGAGCCCTTGCGCGCGTGCCGGGCCGACGAGGCTGGCACAGCGCGTTTCAAATCCGGTAAGCACGTCGGCTATGGCTTCCACCACGGCGTCGCAGCGGAACTGCAGCATGGCATCCGGAGGCGTCGCCGTGAGCCAGCCAGAGAGCTCAATGGTGAGCGGGGTGAGTACAGGACGCGTGCGTGTGGCGTGAGTTAGCGCCTGGCCGAAAATGCGAATTGCCATGGTATCTCCCACCTCCGCACCGACCTGCGTGACAATCTGGCGCACCGTCAGCGCGATCAACTGCCACTGCGGAGACGTTAAGTTCTCACTGTCGGTGGGCGCGGCGGGTGGACCTACCGGCACCTCAGGCGTCTGGGAGAGCGGAGGAAGCCCCATCGGCGGAACTTCTGGGGAGGGCGACCCCGAGCGGAAGACAGCCGCCGCAGAGTGTGGGCTGGTTGGTTGAGATGTCGGAACGGGCGATGGTGCGCGGGACGGCATTTTGGACGTCCGCGAACGAGGCGAGGCGACCGAAGGGTGCGACCGAGGCAGCGAGGGCGCCTGCGTAATGCCTCTCGCCGCGAGACCTTGGAGCGCGTGTGCCAGGGCGACTTCGAGTCGCGGGTCGGGGTCACCAAGTAGGGATACCTGTGCGTCGTCGGTTCGGATGCTCCCGCCCTGCCATGTGCTTAGATCCGAAAGGCTGCTCACCGGCGAGTCGCGGTGCCCCTCGACGCTCACCAGTCGCCCGCCGGCGAAGTAGAGGTGGATGACGCCAAATCGCTCGTTGTTGCGAAGGAGCAAGCGGGTCGGCGTTGTGCGGGCACGTGCTAGCGCGACGATAGTTCCCAACCGCGCGAGTGGATATTCCTGATCCATCAAGCTCTCGTTCACGGGCCAGCAGGCGCTACCGCAGCCCAATCCCCTCGTCCCAATCGCACATCCGGCGGGTGATCACTTAGATCGCGGCCCGTGCTGGATAGTCGCCACTGCCAGATGCGCTCACAGAAGTATATCGCACAGTGGGACTCGGTACCTAAGAGTGGTCGTGTTGTACCAGCGAGATGTGTGACCGAGATGCTCCGCCGCGGCTGACGCCCACGCACTGGTGGCGCAGGGGCGGCGATCATTGCGTACAATAGGCGGGGAATGACGACCTCGGATGAGACGCCAGTGCAGAGCGCATTCTGGCACGGGCGCGGCAAGCCAAACCGTATGGCGGAAAGTTAGAGCAATTTGTGCAAGGCCCGTTGACATTCGACATCGTAGCGCGCTGCGCCAATACGTCCGCGCGAGCCGGCGTCGTCCGGACGCCACATGGCGAGATTCCTACGCCGGTCTTCATGCCGGTGGGCACGAATGCCACAGTGAAAGCCGTCGGCCCTGATGACCTGGAGGGCCTTGGTGCGAGCATTGTGCTCTCAAACACCTATCATCTTCTCTTGCGTCCTGGACCGGAGTTGGTGGCGGAATTTGGCGGCCTGCATGACTTCATGCGGTGGAACCGGCCGATTCTAACTGATAGCGGCGGCTTCCAGGTCTTCAGTCTCGGCAATTTGCGCGATGTCACGGACGATGAAGTGCGTTTTCGCTCTCATCTCGACGGCTCGCCTGTCACGCTGACGCCGGAGCGAGTGATGGAGATTGAGGCGTTGCTCGGCGCCGATATCATCCTGCCGCTCGACGAGTGCCCACCTTATCCCAGCGCCCCGGAGGTGGTGCGCGCCGCGACCGAGCGTACGCACCGTTGGGCGGAGCGTGCGCTTCGCTCCAAGGTGCGCGGGGACCAGGCGCTATTCGGCATACCGCAGGGCGGGATGGATGCCAACCTGCGGGCGTCGAGCGCGCGCTTCATCGGGTCGTTGCCCTTCGACGGCTTCTCCATCGGTGGCCTTTCGGTCGGAGAGCCAAAGCCGCTGATGTGGGAGATGCTAGAGGCTGCCGTGCCCGAGCTCCCCGACGCGAAGCCGCGCCATCTGCTCGGCGTCGGCTCCCCCGACGATCTGCTGGAAGGTATTGCTCGCGGTGTTGACATGTTCGATTGCGTGCTGCCGACGCGGACGGCACGCACCGGCGGCCTCTATACGCCAACGGGGCGACACAACATCCGCAATGCGCGATTTCGCGCCGAACGCGGCCCGGTGGACCCCACCTGCGACTGCTACACCTGCCGCACGTTCAGCGCTGGCTACCTGCATCACCTCATCCGCGCCGAAGACGACGACAGCCGCGGTGAGCTTCTCTACTATCGGCTCGCCAGCATCCATAACCTGCGCTTCCTCGTGCGCCTGATGGAGCAGGCCCGAGCAGCCATTCTCAACGGGACTTTCGCCGCCTTCAAAGACCAGTTCCTCGCAGGGTTCACCCCGCCGGATCGTGGGGCCGCGGAAGAGCAGAAGCGGCGACGCGAGGGGCGCGTCGAGGCACGGTAAAAAGTCGGGCGGGCCATATGGCCCGCCCGAACCGATGAAGGAGACCGTCCCGGTCTACAGAGATGTGTGCTCGTGAGACATCACCTACATCGCCTCAAACTTGATGACGACGCGACCCAGGCGAATCTCGTCGCCATTGGTGAGCGGGTGAGGAGTCTTGGGCGCCAGCTTCTGCCGGTTCACGAAGGTGAAGTTCGTGCTGCTCTGGTCCTCGATGCTGTACTGCCCGTTGGCCTGATAGACCTTGGAATGGAGGCGCGAGACGCCGCCCTCCTCGCCGCCGTGCTCGGTGAGGTCGAGATCGGGGTAGATGTTGCTGACGGGGTCCTCGCGTCCGATCACCCACTCGCTCTTGCCGGTGAGAGGGAAGGTAAAGTTGTCGGATGCGACGATGAGTTGGGCTGTGGTGGCGGGCGCCGCGACGGCGACCGACGACGCGGCGGGCGCGGGCGCCGCGTTGGGTACTGCCGAGACGTCGGCCCCGGCCTGGGGCAGCCGCTCGCCGCACTCGTCGCAGAAGGCGGAGCCTTCCGGATTCTCATGGCCCTGTGAGCACCGAATGGTCATGGGTGATATCCTCCTCCGGCGCCGCAGTGATGTGTTCCTGGACTAGGCCATCCGCTGCGACAGCTTGCGCGTCTTGTTCCCGATATCCTTCACATCCTCCGCGGAGAGTCCACCGCCGGCCGCCGCCTGGTCGAGCAGCCGCTGCGTGCCGGGATCGAGGATGCGCGTGACGTTTGGATGCAGGCGCGTCGTCACCTTGCCAGTCTTCTTGTACTCGTCGAGCACCCGCGTGACCAGCCGATGAGCGTTCGCTTTCTCCACGTAGTTTAGCACGACAGGGTTCACCTCGTCCGCACCGATGGTTTCTGTCGTGAAGGTGACGACCGCGTCGGCGCGCACTTTCTCAACGCCCTGGCCTGGCACCTCATAGCTCAGCTCGGCCTGCGCGATACGGAATGTGCCCGCCGGCTTCGGGTCCACTAGCACCTCGAACAGGACCGCCTGGGGCGTGTCGCGCTCAAGGTCGCCCAGGGAGGACATCGCTTCGCGGTCGGAGAGTTGGTCCTGGGGTTGTTCGGTAATGAGGGGGAGGACCTTCGTCATCTTCTTAGGCGCGACGCCTGCGGGCAACCGCAAGGTAACCTGGACGTTCCGCACGGCGACCGAAGCGGCGCTCTGCACCTGCCGCTCGAAAAGGGCCAGGGCGTCCTGCGGTTGGCGGATGAATTCAGCCGGCATTCCGCTGCTGCGCTGACCGATGTTGTCGAGCAGATCCTCGTCCCAGTCCGCTCCGATGCCGAGTGGATAGATGCCCACGCCAGCGGCTCCAGCGTCGTCGGCGATGCGCCGGCAGCGGTCGGCGTCTCCATAGGTTACGCCGTCGGTCAGCAAGATCATGCGGTTGACCATCTGCGGAGAGGCATACTTGCGCAGCTCGGAGAGCCCGACGCTCATACCGAGCGACATAGAGGTGCCGCCGCCATCGCGGATGCCTTCGACCATCGCGCTCAGCCCCTGCTTATCGGTCGCTGGCTGAGCAGGCACGATTACCTTCACATTGTCATCGAAGATCGCCACCGAGACGATGTCAGTCGGCTCAAGGCGCTGAATGACCAGCTTGACGGCATCCTTCACGGCGCGTAGCTTCGCGCCCTTCATCGAGCCGGAGTGATCCAGCACCAGGGCAAAATTGAGTGGCATGCGCTGCTGCACTGCCGCCGCGCTCGGTCGTCCCTCGACCAGGACATAGGCCACCTGGCTCGAATTTGTGACAGGCATGCGGTCGCGTCCGACCTGACAGATCAACGACACTTCTCCGGCCATCCGGGTCGCTCCTCTACTCCTTCGCGGCGGTCACTGATTCGGCAGCGCGGATCGTGCGATTCCGTCCACGCCAGCCGTCTTCTGCCGCGTATGTAGTCACATAACGTCATCCGTCATACGAGAGCGGGCCGCGGAAGTTGCGAGCCGGCGCTATGCCCTGGCTTCGAGCAGCACCACGGAGATGTTGTCTTCACCGCCGTTGGCGTTGGCGCGGCGCACCAGATCGTCGCATGCCGCCTGGACGTCGCCCTGTTCGGCCAAAACGCGGGCGATCTCGTCGTCGCGCACCATCTCCCAGAGTCCATCGGAACAGAGCACGATGCGCGTGCCGGGCGTGAGGCGCTCGATGAAGGTGTCTGGCTGCAGATTCGGCTCATCGCCCAGACTCTTGAAGATCTGGTTGCGCTGTGGATGGGTGTAGCGATCTTCCGACTGGATGAGACCACCTGCGACGAGCTGCTCGACAAGCGAGTGGTCAGTCGTGATGCGCCGTAGATCGCCATGTTCGAACACATAAGCCCGGCTGTCGCCAGCGTTTGCGACATAGGCGACGTCCCCGACGACGAGCACGGCCACAAGCGTGGAGCCCATGTCCGCCTCGCGCTCCTCATTGCGCCGGCACAATGAGATGTTGGCTGAGCGCACACCTTCTGAGAGCAGCGCGGTGAAATACTCCGCCTGCGCGTCGTGAGCCAACTCACCATTGATGAGCGGCTGCACCAGGCGTTGCGCCACATGGCTCACGAGGCTGCGCACGACGAGCTCACTGGCCTCCTGTCCGCTGGCGTGGCCACCCAAGCCATCGGCGACGACGGCAAGCGCGGCGGGCACAACGCGAGAATCGAGGCCCAACGCGACCGTAAGGACCGCCTGACTATCTTCGCTCTGCTCGCCGGGTCGAGTGGCGCCCACGTCGGCGCCGATGCCAACGACGAATCGGGCCCCTCGTGGGAAGGGCGTCGCCACCGGCGCGTCGGGGATAACCCGGTAAGACCGGCGCGCCTCCACGAAGCGGCGCTCATCAGTTGCAACGCCAGGTTCCGGCGTCAATTCTCCTGAAAACGGCTCGTCGGCATGTACCTTACGCTCGTACATGAGATAAGGGCGCCCCAGGAGATCAGCCCCGCATTGCTGACAGAAGGTGTTGCCGGAGCTCGACGCGTCGTACTCCATCCCACAGGACCAGCAGCGCTCGTAGCCCTGGAGATCGCGAACACGGTACACATTCTCGCCGAATTGCTGGTCATCGGTGGCTGCCACCACCGCTTCGACACGGTAGCGCCCGCCCTTGATGATATTCAGCGGAAGCGGCCACGACAGGCCCTCTGGACTCCAACGTGGCGCATCTGGGCCGGCATCCTCCGGCTGCTCCTTCGCCAGGGTCTCAAGTGGCGGAAGCGGGGCCACAGTTGTGGCGGGCCGAGTCTCCGAATCGGCCAGGTCATGTTCTGGAGTTACCTGCTCATCGTTTGTGGCAGGCGTCGCAGACGCTTCACTTAACTCAGCACCTTCGGCCTGCTCGCGGTCTGCGGGCGGGGCGCCATCGCCAGCAGCGTCGGGCACTATGAGGTCGGCTGTGGGCGCGACGCCGGAATCGTTCAGATCGGTTTCCGACGGCGCTCCTTGGGGCTGCGCCGATAGGTCGCCGTGGCCGCTGGGCCACAGATCTTCCAGGGCCTCGCCACCTTCGAGCGTCGCGACTGTTGCCCGGGGCACGCGCGGAGGACGTTTGAGCCGGCCTCCGCCCTGATCCACGTCGCCGCCGTCATGCTCATGGAAGTCGTCAGCCGTCGGGGTGGGTGGCGCGACTGGGCTGGTTTCCGCTTGTCTCGTGCCGCAGACATTACAGAAGCGGGCGCCCGGCCGAAGCTCGGAGCCGCAGTTGGTGCAATTCATGTTCTGCTCCCAATGGCGAGATGGATCAAATGGACTGGCCTTGCGCGTCGTCCGCAGGTGCGCCATAGTGCGAATGTGAGGGGGTGCCTCGGCGTGATGGCGGAACCGGGGCGCCGCGTAGGCCGGCGAGGAGGTCGCGCGGCTCGTTCGCGGTGGGAGCCTGGCGGGCCGCCATCTCTAGCACGCGCCTGGCTTCATCGCGCTCCCCCGCTGCGATGAGAACACGTCCGAGCGCGACCTGTGCCGCCGTATCTCGAGGTGCGAGCGTGACGGCGCGCTTCAGATGCCCAGTGGCCGCCACCAGATCACCTCTTGCCATCTCAACGCGACCGAGCGCGACTAATATGTCAGGGGCATCGGGGCGGAGCGTTAGGGCTTCACTCAAGTCACCCTCGGCCTGGGAGAGGTGGCCGAGCTCAAGGCCAACAGAACCGAGCCGCAGCAGCACCTCAGGATCGCGGGGATCAAGCTGGCGTGCGCGGGTCAGCGCCAATAGCGCCAGATCCGCCTTTCCCGCGGCGACGCGCTCATCCGCTTCGAGGAGGAGTGCCTGCGGGCTCGGTTGTAGCTCGGCCGCGCGAGCGAAGGCGTCTGCCGCGGCGGCATGTGCTCCCAGGGCACGCTGCGCCCGCCCGAGGAGAAGATAGATCTCTGCTGAGGCACGCCCCTGCGCGATGGCGGCCTCGCACTGGCGTGCCGCCTGAGCGAATCGCCCTGCATTGAACGCTTCGCTTGCCCGTTCCGCGCTGAAGGCGGCGGTTGTGGCACGTGCGCCTGTGGCTTGATTGGTCGTCGTCCGTGCCGCTCGCCCACCAGCACCGTTTCCGGGCGCCGCGCTTGGGAAGAGTGCCACTCCGTCCTTCGCGCAAAACTTCGCCCCTATCCTGTTCGCATGCCCACATCGCGGACACAGCACGTTGGCGGGCGGGACAGAATCGCGCAGAGCCGGAATCGGCAGGGTCGCTACCGGCGCGCGGCTCACTGTGGCGGCCGGCGGCGGCAACGGTATACGGCGCGCAAGCAAGGCGCAAGAGAGATCGATGGCGTCACGCATCTCGCGGGCCGTCTGGAAGCGCTGAGCGGGGTCCAGCCGCATAGCGCGAATGACCAGAGACTCCGTCCTCTCGCTCGTGGCGGGAGCCAGCCGTCGGAGCGCACCTGCGGCCGGCGTCTCCATCGGTTGCGGCTCACGGCCCGTGAGCAGGTGAAACAGCGTAGCCCCTAAGCTGTAGATGTCGGATCGGGCGTCGGTCTGCGTGTGGCCCAGATGCTCTGGCGAAGCGTAGATCATGGTGCCCAGGTTTTCAGTATTGCTACGCTTTCCGGGCTTGTAGGTGCGCGCGATGCCGAGATCAATCAACTTCACCTCGCCCGCTGGCGTCACCATGACATTGGCCGGCTTCAAGTCTCGGACGATAATGGGCGGTCGCCGCTCATGAAGGTAGGAGAGCGTTCGGCAGACGGCGGAAGCCCAGACCAGAACGTCGTGCTCAGGCAAAGGTCCGCGCGCGGCATCAAGCTTCTCCTGGAGGGTCGCGCCGGGGATGTATTCCATTACGAACGCGCGGCGCCCCTCATCGCTGAGCGCCTGAACAAAGGTCGGGATGTTCGGGTGGCGCAGGGCGCCCATCAGGGTGATCTCGTCCTCGAAGCGACGGCGCGCCCATGCCTGGTCTTCGGCCGTCTCGCTCGGATCGATCACCAGCTCTTTGAGCGCCCATACCGCCCCAGGACGGCCTAGATCTTCCACGAGGTAGACACTACCCATGCCGCCCTCACCGAGGCGTCGTAGGACACGATAGCGCCCCCCAAACACGGTTCCGGCAGCCAGGGACATGGGCTTGCCCCTACGCTTCGACGCAGCGCACGACGACGGCTGTGATGTTGTCTTCACCACCATTGTCGTTGGCACGATCAACGAGGAGCGTGCCTGCTTCCCCAGGTTCGTTCACCTCGTTCAAGATGCTCTCGATCTGAGAATTGCGCACCATCTCCCAGAGACCGTCGGAGCAGAGCAGGAGCACGTCGCCGGGGACGAGCGTCTCGGTGAAGATGTCTACATCCACCTCGGCTCGGTCTGCGCCGAGCGAGCGATAGATGAGGTTGCGATTAGGGTGGTCGTAGACGTCGTCGGCGTCGATCTGGCCAGCCTGAACAAGGCGCTCGACCAACGAATGGTCCTGCGTGATGCGGTCCAGCTTGCCGTTGTGAAGGAGATAGGTGCGGCTGTCACCCACGTTGGCGATGAATGCCTGGTCGCCAATGATGAGGGCGCAGGTCACCGTCGAGCCAAGTCCGCGCGCCT
The DNA here is from genome assembly GCA_964469715.1 of uncultured Ktedonobacterales bacterium. Classification (GTDB taxonomy): domain Bacteria; phylum Chloroflexota; class Ktedonobacteria; order Ktedonobacterales; family JADMIN01; genus CAWAWP01. The sequence goes on from CAYYCB010000008.1 coordinate 22,500, forward strand.
CGGAATGTTGGCGGCCGTACTCTACAATGGCTTCGCTGCTGTGTTCGACGGCGGCGCGGAGCTTCTCGGCGTAGTGTTCGAGCACGAGCGATTCGGAGAGGGACTGGGTCACCGCCCCTTCGCGCGCACCTTCCTCCGATGCCTCCTCCTCGCCAGTGGTCGGCGTGGGGAGCTCTTCCGAGCCAGATTCCGACTCGGCCTCCACCGCGGTTTCACGCGAGCGGTCCTTAGCCGCGCGAGATGCGCCGCGCTTGTTCTTGTTCAATCGGACGGTTGGCTGTGCGCTCGGCGGAGCGAGCAGCGCTTTGAGGCCAGCGCCAATCGTCTCGACGGCGATCTGGCTGGCCACCTCACCTGCGTGATAGCCTCCCATGCCGTCGGCGACGATGAAGATGCCGCCGTTTTGCCCATCGCCTTCGACTACCTGCGCGAAACAGGCATCCTCATTTTGCTCGCGCTGTTTGCCCACATCGGTCTTTGCGGCAGCCACGAGGCGCAGCGACATGCCGGCCTCCCCCTCGTTTAGAGAACACAGCGGGACGCGCTACCTGATGGGCAGCAGCGAATCGCTCGTTGAATCGTTTTGCTCGGCACTATATCACACCCGGCTGCTGAGCATACAACCTTTGCGGCGCGAGCAACCGCACAATCGCAGGTTACCTGTCGCACCAGCATCCCAGAATCGCTCGGCGTCACACAATCAGCCATTGGGTGCCAGCGTATCACTGCAATGTACGCTCCCGGCGGGCGCGGGTTACGGCCTTGGGCCGCGGATACAGAAAGAGGCAGAGCGGCACTGCCAACTCTGCCTCTTTGGGATGAGCGTTAAGCGTTAGCGGCCTTCGCGGCCGGCGTGGCGGCCTCAACAGAGATCGGGCGGATGCTGACGCGCTTCTTGGTGCGGCTGTCCCACTCGAATTTGACCGTGCCGTCTGCCGTCGCAAAGAGGGTATGATCGCGCCCAACGCCGACATTCACGCCAGGGTTGATGCGCGTCCCGCGCTGGCGAACGATGATCGTGCCGGAGTTGACGAGCTGGCCGTCAAAGCGCTTCACACCGAGCATCTTCGGCTTCGAATCGCGGCCGTTGCGCGAGCTGCCGACGCCCTTTTTATGTGCCATGGTGTCATTGTCTCCCGTCAGAGGGCCGGACTACGGGGCGCGACCCCGCCATGCCGTGCCTGCTACTTCGTCGCCTTGCCTTTGGCCGTGCTTGACTTGCCCGGCACATTCTCGATAGCGTCATCCGCACGCTCAGCGCCCTCGGCATCGCCGACGGCCTCGTCAAAGGCCAGCTCGGAGACGAGTGCCGCGATTTGCTGATTGTAGCGGCCGGCCGCGCGTGTGCCCTGCCGCTCGAATCGTGTCCGCTCCTCCTCCGACACCAGGCTCTTGCCGTTGGATTGGATGTCGGTGATGAGCAGGTACGAATAGTCCTGGCGGTGGCCCTTCATGCGGCGGTAGCGCTTCTTGGACTTGTACTTGAAGATGACGACCTTCTTGCCACGGTCCTCGCGGGCGACCGTGCCGATCACCGCCGCGCCTGCGACGGTCGGCTGACCCACCGTCGTGTTGCCCTCGGCGGAGATCAGCAGCACACGATCGAGCGTAACCGTCGCCCCGGGCTCCTGCGCCAGCAATTCCACTTCGACGGTCTGGCCGGGGCTTACGCGGTACTGCTTGCCCCCCGTCTCGATCACTGCGTACATGGTGCGCGTCACTCCTAGGCAACGTGTCGGCGTCCGCGCGCCGACGCACAACGATACCAACGCGCGAGAGGCGCGCGAGTGCGTAGCGAGAGCAAAAGTCCGCGGGCGCGAAGAATGCATTCTGTGATAGACAGCCTCATGAGCATAACACTCGTCGCGCCGCGTGTCAAGCGGCGCGACGCAATTCGCCCTAGGCCGCGATTCCTTGCCGGCGATCCCCCGCGACGAGCCGTGGGTGTGAGGCGTGGCCAGCGACGAATTGTCGCAGTTGGCGCGAGCACGCGTTGATCACCATGCGGTCTACACCTTCGAGCGCGATGATGGCCACCGCCACATCAGGCAGGGCAGCCCATGAAGGCATCACAGCATAGCGGCGTACCCAGCGGGGCTGAAACTTCGAGTTGAAGGCTTCCAGCGAGCCAAGCTGGAACGGTTTGCTGAGGAGGCGATGCGCCAATCGTCCGATGCGGCCCTCAGAAAGCGACGATAACGCGGAGAAGTTCAGGCTTGCCGCCGCCACGCCACGGTCGCGCAATTGGCCCAGCGCGTCCATCAACAAGTATTCCATCGTGGCATTGGGCGCGTCGTGACTTCGGCGGGTAAGGTCGAGCGAGTAAAGTCCGTCGCCGCCCGGCAGAAATGTTGCGTATGCCACGGCGCGACTTGTCTCATCGCGCACCACGGCGACGAGGCAGCCGCGATCATCTGCCGTTGGGAAGCGTCCCAGTGTCATGCAGTAGCCGTGCTGCTGTCCGCCACGCGCCACCTGCCATTCCGAGTCGATATGATCAAGCGCCGCGTGCAGTGCTGGGGACACGTCGCTGGTTGGCATCAGCGTGCAGATGAGGCCGCGCTTGCTGAGGGAGCGGTGCGCCCAGCGCATCTTCTTGCCCAGTTTCTCGATGGAGAAGTTCGTCAAGTCGACGATAGCCTCACCGCCAATGGCCACACATCGCATACCGCAGCGGCGCACGACGGGAAGCTCGTCCTCCGCGAGGGCGACGGCGGCTGGAATCAGTCGTTGCGTGCGGCACCATGCCAAGAATGATCGGTAGACGGCCTCGCGATGCTCCGGTGGGGCGAGAATCGCGCCGATCTGGAGGGCGATGCGGCCCACCAGCCGGTACGAGACGGCGCCATGACCGGCGGCATCGTAGAAGGTGGCAACATCGTCGCGGCGCGCCAGATATGCCAGTGAGTTGTGCGACGCGCGGCCGAAAAGAGCGTAGGCGTCGGGCCGGTCGTCGCGAGCGTCAAACGCTTGGATTAGGCTCGTCCAGGAGATGGCGATAAACAGCCCGATGAGAAAGAGTGGCAGTAGCAGATTCGCCTGCCTAAACCACGCCTTTTGCAAGGGGAGTTTCCCCGTGAGTATGTGCTCGATCCATTCGCTGGCGGAGTATGCCATGGGCTGATGTTGGGCAATGTGATGAAGCTGGATAAGGATGAACCCACCGAGCAGGCGGTACGCCTGAGCGAAGATGAAGAGCGTCACGGCGAGCCGAGCGAGGTCGACGACGCTGTAGCGTAGGGGCAAGTCAGCGAGCGTGGAGCGCGAGCGCCAGAGGGCGATCAACAGCGCGGCATTGGCAAACGCTTCTTCGATGTCCAACCCTTTGAGCACGTTACCGATTAAGGCAATGGCGACACATACTGCTAGCCACTGGCTCGCGCGTCGCTGTAGGTGAGCGGCGGGAAATGCGAGTAGCAGCATCGCTACTCCCATGAAAAGGGTGACGTGTTGCGCCCACAGGATGAGAGAGACAGGGATGCCTCGTGAGAGCAGATGGAACCGCAGCGGCCAGATAGGCAGCAGTGTCGACAGAATGTTGATGATCGCGACAACATAGATGAATAGGAGCTTGCGCGCAACCTTCATCCGAACCCCCTCCACATGTGACATCCCGAGTATAACCCTGGGCGCAAGCGAATGGGGAGGGCTGTGGGCATTATTTGTACCGGGCAACCCGGCCGCATGCACGAAGTAAGCGTTGACGCCCTGCAATCGACGCCCTCATGCTACAGGTGTAGCTGCCAGAACGCGACGGTGTAGCGCGGGTCCTCCATTTCGGAGATCCACTGGGGGCGCAGGGCCGCGGGCAGCCGGGCGAGCAAGCCCTGCGCCTGGGGCATTGATTCCGCTAGCTGCTCTTTGAGGCGCATCGCCAGACTTCGCTGGAGCTTCAGCACTGGGAGGTCCTCCATAATTGCCGCCGCGAATTCCAGATAGTCGGCATAGGTGGAGATGCGCCCGTTGCCGTCGAGCGTCCGGCGAATGAGCGTTGCCGGACAATTGTTGCGCTCCGCCAGCGCCGCAAGCACATCTTCGACCCGATAGTTCGCCAGGGCGAGGCGCGTGTGCCAGCGGTGATCGCCCGTTCGGATGGGGGCGAACATTTGAAGCTGACGCCACACCCGCGCGGGCGGCGCGAACAGGTTGGTGACCTCTTGGATGACGTCGCCCCAGAGCTGTGCGCGCGCATTGCTGCATTCTGGCAGCGTTGGGCTGAAGTGGAGGAGGCGTGACCATCCCGGTAGCTGCTCGTGTTGGGCACCGCGGAAGCGTGCCACCCCATAGACGCTCAGGCACCAGCCAAGGAGAAAACGCACAACCGGCGACGTATCGACGACGCGCCACCAGGCGTCGCGCGCTGATACGTCGCGCCCTGAGGGTACGTCTGCGAAGAGTCGGGCGTTGAACCAGATGCGGCCGGAACGTGGGAGCATCAAGCCGAGCTCGTGGTCCGCCATCGTCACAGGGCTTACGGCGATCTCGTAGGTATATCGCGCGAGGAAGTAGACGTTCGTTGGCGCGTCGGTGCTATCAACCTCTGCCATGCCCGCCGGAGCGTCATCTCGGGGCATCTCGGTCGGGCTAGATGGATAGCCAGGCTGGGCACGCAACGAATCGCGCAGAGCGCGGAGATCGAAGGGCGGCTGAAGGGCCGGTTCGGCTGCCGCGACCATGGCTGAGCGACTCTGTGGACCGGCGCCCGGTGCGCCGCTGGCATGCGAAGAAGCCGCGCCAGGTCCCTCCTCGAACGAGGCGAAGTTTCTCATTGGCTGCCTCTACTTCCTCAGGCCGGCGTCGTCGCCAGAGGTCTCCGGTGTTCTCCAGGTCACGCGTCCCGCTCCGTTCGCACTCTTCCGCCCCGGTTTCCTGACCGCGCGGCTCCCAATCTGGATTAGACGTGCCGTAGGACGGGCTCGGCAGGGGCCTGTGTGGGCACCGGTGAAGTCGTGCGGTCGCTAACCAACACCTCAGGCACGTTCGTCGGCGTGGGCTGTGGATGCGCGGTCACCGGCTGGCCGCCGTGGATAGGCGCCTCATTGGCTGTGTAGTCCGGGGGCGGTGGTGCGGGCGCCTCCCAGAGCTCGATGAGCAAGTCGAGCACCTGCTCTCGCTCGTTCGGGGCGGTGCGCCAGCCGGCCTGCGCCCGTTCGGCGTGGATCAAGCGGAGGATGCGCGCGCTGGACTCCAGATCCGCCAGCACACGGGCCTTGGTGGGCGCGGAGAGGGGTAAACTCTCGACCTCGCGTATGTCGGCCTCGATAGCGTCAAGGGTGGCATACGGGCCGGGGTAGTTGGGCAGATCTTCGGACGTCAGGTATCCAGCGGCGTAGAGCAGCGCGCCGCGTGGGACGCAGAGGGCGTCGGCAAGGAGGCGAACCTTGCTATCCGACGGTAGGACCTCGCCCCGCAGATAGGCGCGGAGGGAGTTGGTGTGGATACCCTGTCCTTCAGCGGAGCGGATTCGGTCGGCGAGCTGAACCACCAGATAGCTTCCGGTCAGCGGAACGTAGAAGTTTTGCCGCTGCATGAGCGCCCGGAAGACGTGGCTGAATTGTCGCGCACGGTCCTGCTCGACGGGTGAGTTGGGCTGTGCTTCGCCGGCGGCCGCGTCATCGTGCGCGATGTGAAGGTCAGACATAACCGGCGCCACTCCTTTCGACCTGCGCCTCGCTCCATGAGGCACGACTCCTGGCCGGAGTATACCTGAGGTTGTGTTACTCTACAATGATATGTGCTGCCGTACAGGACTTTGTAGCTAGGACTCAGTAGGTGGTGGGTCGTAGCTTCTGTTTGCCGGGTGCGCCGGGGCTCGCTCTGCATCGATGACTCTCGACACGCAGCCGAGGGATGTAGGTGGCGCGATCTCGACTCAGCGTTAGCGGGGTACGCGGTGATGGCCGTTGGCAGGGGGCGCCTCCTCGCCTGGAGGCGCGTCGATGGATTGGGGCT
>CAYYCB010000008.1:28551-30435 GCA_964469715.1 uncultured Ktedonobacterales bacterium
TGGCCGTTGGCAGGGGGCGCCTCCTCGCCTGGAGGCGCGTCGATGGATTGGGGCTCTCCAGCGCCATGCCCATTCGCGCTGGAGAGGTCTGGAGCGGCCTGGGGAGACTGCGCTGGAGTGGGCGAACCGCGCACCTGCTGGCGCGTGCGGGGCACCAAAGCGGCCACCTGTCTGCGTATGCGAACGAAGGCCCAAACTGCCGCCGCGATGGCCGCGAGCGCGGCCAGCAGACTCAGCACCGTCTCGAACGGGCCTGCGGCCGGGGGTAGGAGGGCTGGATCGCGATAAATGCGGTCGGCGGCTGCGAAGACGACGGTATTCGTAGGTGTCTCGACGGAGAGCACGGCGACGGCCCCACTGGGCAGCGCGGGCGCGACGGGCGCCCAGGTCAGACCAGCATCCCGCGTGCGGTAGACGGTGGCGTCGTCGGCGGCGACGAGCCAGCCCGGATGCGATGGATCGCTCGCGAAGGCCGCGATCTTGCCGCCGGGCAGACCTGAGATGGCGGACCAGTGCCCTCCGTTGTCGTCACTGCTGTAGAGACCGTGGCTCGTACCGGAAAAGAGGAGCGTTCCGCCAGAGCTAGAGACGCTTGCGAGCGATAGGGATGGACCCGGCAGGCCCGATCCACGGCGGACCCAGGTGGCGGCTCCCTCAGGCAGGGCGAAGACGCCGCCCTGGTCCAGTGAGACGAAAAGTGTCTGGCTCGCGGGCTCCCAGAGCAGGGCGTCTACGTTGGCTCCCGCGGGGAGTCCGCCATTCGCGGGGGACCACGAGCGGCCGGCGTCGGCGGTGACATATACGCCGTGATCCGGCGTGCCGGCGAAGACGGAGGTCTGGCCTGACGTCTGCCCAGGGACGGCGGCGATGGCGTCGATGGAGTCTCCTGGTGGGAGACCATGGCTGCGGGCCTGCCAGGTGTTGCCGTGGTCTTCGCTGGTGTAGAAACCCGCACTCGTACCGGCGTAGAGGACGCCGGCAGAACGCGGGTCGGGCGTGAGTGCGACGACCATGGCGCTGTCGGGCAGTCCTTCGCCACCCTCCGTGGCATTCCCCTTGTCGGCACGCCAGCGGTAGACCTGGCCGCGGCTGCCGCATGCATACACGATCGCGTGGACGAACGGATCCGCTGCGAGGCAGCGCGCGCCCACTAGCTCACTGCCGCCGACCTGCTGCCATCCGGCGACGGATTGCCCGCAGCCAGTCATCATCAGAAGCGCCGCCAGACCCGCCGCGACAGCGGAGCCAGGGAGCCGGATGCCAGGAGGGCGATCCTGACGTGTTCTTCCGTCGAGGGGTATTTGGGGGGTGTCCATACGAAGGTGGCGCAGTCTCACCATGTCTATTCGTTCACCTGTCTGCAACGGGGTGGCGTGCTTCGATGTATCGGTGCGCGAGGGCTGGTGGGCGATGCGCTGCCTCAGAACAGAAAGTCGACCTGCTGGCCGAGGCCACGCTGGATGGCCAGTTGGTAGACGAGTCCCGCGGTTGCGACATCTTCCATTCCGATGCCGAGCGACTTGAATAGTGTAATCTCGGAGCTGTCATGGCGGCCTGGTGACGTCCCCGCGACGACAGCGCCCAGCTCGACGGCGCGTGACCACTCAAAGTGACCTGCCTGCGCAGGAATGAGCAGATCTCCGGCCTCGGTCTGCGCCTGATCCAGCGCATCCACGGCCACAACGGTGGCGCGTTGGACGACGGTATCGTCCAACTCACGGCGATTGCCCCAGTTGGAGCCCATGGCGTTCACATGCGTACCAGACTTCAGCCATGCGCCCTCCAACACCGGCTGACGGGCGGTTGTGGCCGTCACGACGATATCCGCCGGCTCGATCGCGGCCTGGGCGGTGGAGACTGGCTCGACCGGCACCCCCGCACTTT
>CAYYCB010000008.1:30535-32863 GCA_964469715.1 uncultured Ktedonobacterales bacterium
GGCTCGATCGCGGCCTGGGCGGTGGAGACTGGCTCGACCGGCACCCCCGCACTTTCGGTCAAGCCGGCACAGAAATCGTCGCGGCGGCGCTCGTCGCGCCCGTAGACGAGGACCCGCTCGATGCGCCGAGCGGCGACCATCGCGAGGATCTGCGTGCGCGCCTGGCCGCCGGTCCCGATTACTCCGACCACGGAGGCGTCTTGTCGTGCCATGTGGCGTGTGGCGACGCCCGACGCGGCTCCCGTGCGCATCTGCCCCAGCCAATCGGCTTCCATGATCGCTAGAAGGCTGCCGTCGTCGCCGGAGTAGAGGTTGACAGAGAAGCGGACGCCGGTGGGATAGGCGCTATATGCCTTGAAACCAAAGAGGCCGGGACCGTCCTGCTCAGGATGGCCTGGCTGGCCGGGGACATAGGCCGAGAGGACGTGGAGGACGCCACGGGCGCTTGGAATCTGAATGCGCGTGCGCGGGACGTTGCGGGTTCTCCCCTGGCCCTGAGCGCGGAAGGCAGCCTCCAAGACGTCCATGACAGGCGGCATCTCAAGCACGGCGCGCACATCAGCCTCGCGCAGCAGCAGGGCCATTGGATTGCCTCCTTGACACTTTGCGGCGCTACTACGCGCCCAACCGGCCATGTCCAAGCACCGACGAGTCGGGGCAGCAGGCTAGCGCCGGGTGACGCGGCGGGCGTAGATCACGACTTCCTCGACGGTGACGTCGCTATCTACGGCACGCCCAGGGCGTCGTAGGCCAGGTCGTCTCCCGCCGGAGGATAGAGTCTCCAGCAAGACCGAGGGCAGAGAGGGGGCAGTAGCGCGTGCGCCTCTCGCGGCGAGGGTCCGCCGGGCGACGTTGAGCGCGATGGTGAGCGCGAGTGTGCTCGCGCTCGTCTTGACGGCGGCGCGAACGGAAGGTTGGCGCCACGCCAGGGCGGTCAACTCAGGGATGCGCTTGACGAGTGGCACCGGAGCGCTGATAGGCGCCTGGACGACGAGGGTGGTAACGTCGCCGGTCACATCACTATCCGACCAAGCGGCATTGCCGTTTTTGCCGTTTTTCGCGTTTTCCGCAGTTGCGGACGCACGCTCGGCAATGACCGGCTTATGCGAGTGCGCCTCGGTGAGAGGCGATGCGCTGCCGGCCTCAGCCTGCGCAACAAGAGTCGTCACGGATTGATCCTGGGAGTGGAGTGGATTGCCGCAGGCGGGGCATCGCTCAGTAGCGTCCAAGATCGCTGTGTGGCAGGATGGGCAATGCATAGGCACCTCCTGGCGGCTGGAGCGCGACCGGTCGCCTGTGGGAGCATAGAAGCGGACGGCGATGGAGGATGAGTGGTTAGGATGTCCTTTCTGCTAGCAGCTCGTCGAGCGCGGTGACCACGCGCTCGTTCTCCTCGATGGTGTTGTAGAAGTTGGGCGAGATTCGCACCAGGCCGGGGCGGTAGTCGGTGATGATGTCGCGGGCGGTGAGGCCCTTCACGAGCTCGTCCGGGCGGTCGAAGGCGAGCATGACGATGGAGCTGCGGATGGCACCATCGAGTGGGCTGCGTACCGTCCAGCCCTTCTCCTGAGCGCGACGGATGAGGTCGTCGGCGAGGAAGCGCGTGCGCTCGCGGATGCGCTCGACGCCTACCTCATTCACGATGTCGAGCGCGGCGCTGGCAGAATAGATCGCCGCGACGGGTGGGGTACCGGCCTCCAAACGCGTGGCGTCGGGGCGATAATCGAACTCGGTAGTCTTGAACTGGAATTGGTCGCGTGAGCCAAACCAGCCGGCGACGGTGGGTTTGAGCTTAGGAATAAGGTCTTCTCGGACGTAGATGAAGGCGACACCGGGGCCACCCATGAGCCATTTGAGGGTGCCTGAGACGAGGAAGTCGATCCCGGTGGCGTGGACGTCTATGGGTATCTGGCCGGTGCCCTGATAGTCGTCCACCAGGAGGTACGCGCCCTTGGCGTGGGCGGCCTCCGCGAGGCCGGCGACATCTTGGATGTAGCCGCTGGTGAAGAAGACGCGCGAAGTGGCGACGAGGCCAGTGTGATCGTCAATTTTCTCGGCGAAGCGGGCGGTGGGGAGAGTGATGTGGTCCTCACTCTCGGCGAATTCGACGCGGACGCCGCTGCGGCGGCGCGCGAGCCACTGATAGGCGAGGGTGGGGAAGTCCATATCGGCGAGAACGACTTTGTTGCGCCGGCCAAGGCTGAGGCCGGAGACGATCTCGGCGAGGGCGACTGAGACGTTCGGCGCGATGGCAATCTCGTTTGGCTTCGCGCCGATGATACGCGCGAACTTCTCGCGCAGCGCGGCGACCTCACCGAGCCAGATGCG
>CAYYCB010000009.1:0-22313 GCA_964469715.1 uncultured Ktedonobacterales bacterium
CCTGACTTCGGATCAGGGGGTCGGGGGTTCGAATCCCTCCGGGCGCGCCCAGAAAAATCCACTAAGAACTCGGCGATCATAAGGGTCGGGAAGTTTGAAGCTTCCCGACCCTCACTCATTTTGACAGCCAACTGGACGGCAGTGCATGGACGCGGGGTATGGAAGGTATCACCTCTCTCCGTCGGCATGGTCACGACCAATCAGGCGCATCGCGCGGCTTCCGCGACATATCCATTTGCTCTGGATTTCAGATTGGGTTGAAACTTGCGGGTCGTGATCAGCGGACCGCTCGCGACGATACGCGGAAATCGGGCGGTTGAGAGCGCCACGACACCCACGCTACAATCTTTCGCTGATGCCGACGTCTCGCGGGCGCTCGCAGTGACCACAGCGCGCAGAGAGGATGCCACCTATGGCCGCCGCCGATACGTACACCTCCCTTGGGGTCGATTTCTACCGAATGGACGAGTTGCTCACGCCGGAGGAGCGAAGCATCCGCGACAAGGTTCGCGCCTTCTGCGACCGGGAAGTAACGCCCATCATCAACGACTACTGGGAGCGTGCGGAGTTTCCGTTCGAGCTGGTGCCCAAGCTCGCCGCACTCAACATCGCAGGCGGCACCATCGAGGGGTATGGCTGCCCCGGCATGAGCACTGTCGCCTCGGGACTCGTCGCGCTGGAGCTCGCTCGCGGCGATGCCAGTATCTGCACCTTCTTCGGGGTTCACTCCGGCTTGGCAATGAGCTCGATCCAAATGCTCGGTTCCGAGGAGCAGCGGCAACAATGGCTGCCCGCAATGGCTCGTATGGAGAAGATTGGCGCCTTTGCCCTGACAGAACCCAATCATGGCTCGGACGCCGTTGCGCTCGAAACGCGGGCGCATCGAGATGGCGACGATTACGTGCTAGACGGAGCCAAGAAGTGGATCGGCAACGCATCGTTCGCAGATGTGGTAATCGTGTGGGCGCGCGATGACGACGGTAACGTGGGCGGTTTCCTCGTCGAGAAGGGCGCCCCCGGATTCGATGCGCGCGTGATGACCGGCAAGATCGCCAAGCGCGCCGTCTGGCAGGCAGAGATCACACTAACCGGGGTGCGGATACCGGCGAGCAACCGCCTAGCCAACTCGCGGACCTTTAAGGACACGTCGCGTGTGCTGACCGCCACGCGCTACGGCGTTGCATGGGAAGCCATCGGCCACGCAATGGCGGCGTATGAGCTGGCGCTCGCTTATACAAAAGACCGCAAGCAATTCGGGCGTACTCTGTCGAGTTTCCAGATCATTCAACAGAAGCTGGCAACCATGCTGGCGAACGTGACAAGCATGCAGCTCCTCTGCCTACGCTTGAGCCAACTGCTCGCGGAGGGGAAGATGACCGAGGGGATGGCGTCGCTCGCCAAGATGCACAATGCGCGTCTCGCTCGCGAGGTGGTGGGCGAGGCGCGCGAGATGCTCGGCGGAAACGGCATTCTGCTTGATTATCAGGTCGCGCGTCACTTCGCCGACATTGAGGCGGTGTTCACATACGAAGGCACCGATACGATCCAGTCGCTGATCGTCGGGCGCGAGGTGACGGGAGCCCAGGCCTTTTCACGATAGACGCCCCATGATCACACCGGCCTCGCGGTCTTGGGGACGACCCGTGGAGACCACCGAAGCTGGTGTGATCGTCTGGTCGGCTTTGAGGGTGCGCAACGTGTCAAGCCAGTGCCGTTTCATGGCGCGCATCCTCGATAGGCCTCTGGCCAGGCGAAGGCACTGTAAGGATGCGAAGCGGAGCCTGGTCAGGAAAGATCGCGCGCATCAAGGGTAGGGACACATTGTAAACGGGGATCTCATCACGGATGCGGCCCTCAGGATGCCCATGGTGCGCGTGACCATGGAAGACGCCGGTGACGCCGTAGCGTGAGATGGGCTCTTCAAGCCGGCTCGACCCGAGAAACGGGAAGATCTCAGGCGGCTCGCCCTCGACCGTCGCGCGTATCGGCGCGTAGTGGAGCACAGCAAAGCGCTGCTCTGTGCGCACGCGGGCGAGCGCGGATTCAAGCTTCAACGCCTCATCAATGGCCTCGCGCACGAACGCTTTCATGGTCTCTTCGCCCCAGAGGCCAAGCGCGCCGCGACCGAAGCCGCCACCGAAGCCCTTCACGCCGGCAAAGCCCACGCCCATCACCTCGCAGGCGTCGCCATCCAACATGTTCACTCCGGCCTCGCAGAGGATATCGAAGACTTCCTTGTGCTGGCCCGATTCGAAGTCGTGATTGCCAAGGACTCCCACAATCGGAAGTTTGCCCGCGGCAGCGAGCTCCTTCACCAGGATCTTCGCCTCGTCTGGCAGTCCATAATCGGTCATATCGCCGCAAAGTACCAGGATATCGGCGACAGTGGCGGCCTGCGCGAAGAGCGGCTGAAGTGTCCCTTGAGAATTCTTAGAGCAGTGGACGTCAGCTACCGCGGCGATACGGATGGTTGGTTGATTCGGCATCCAATTCCTCACTGATCTCGTGCGCACCCGTTCGGCAGAGGCGTGGCAAGATGCGTACCTATTGGCCGTGACAGCTCTGGCACGCCGTATGCCCTTCATCCAATCCACGACGGGGCAGCCGGGCGTCGAATCCATACGCGCGAAGTCGCGAAAGGGCAAGTCGCTTCGGGTAGAAGGAGCGACACAGGTGCATTCGGATCGGACATATGACATGGAAGAATCGGTCATCGCGTTTTACCTTGACGCCATCCGCACGCTCCAAAGCGCTGCTATACCGTTCGTGGTCGGCGGCGCGTACGCCTCCATGACATACACAGGGATTGAGCGTCACACCAAGGATTTCGACGTGTTCGTACGGGCTGAGGATGCCGAGCGAGTTCTCCATGCCCTGGAAGCCAGAGGGTATCGCCCGGAGATCACATTCCCGCACTGGCTCGGCAAAGTGTACAGCGGCGACGCCTTCGTAGACGTCATCTGGAGCTCAGGCAACGGTATCGCGCGAGTGGACGATACGTGGTTTGAGCGCGCGCACGATGCCGATCTGTTCGGATGCCCGTGTAAGGTGAGCCCACCTGAGGAGATCATTTGGTCCAAGTCATTCGTGCAGGAGCGCGAACGCTTCGATGGCGCCGACGTGATGCACCTCCTGCGCTCACAAGCAAATACGCTGGACTGGTCGCACCTCGTCGAGCGCTTTGCGGAGCACTGGCGCATCCTCTACGGGCATCTCGTTGTATTTGGCTTTGTATATCCAGGCGAGCGCAATCACGTGCCTAGCTGGGTCATGCGAGAGCTCGCGCACCGGCTGGAGGCGGAACTTGACACGCCCACCGACAATACGAAGATTTGCAATGGACCACTCATCTCACGCGAGCAATATCTTCTGGACGTCCAGCAATGGGGCTATGTAGACGGGCGTGTGGCCGATGGCACGATGACGGCAGACGATGTGGCAAATTGGACAGCGGCAATCGGTTCGATCAGATAACGCGCCTCAGCGGTAGTGCGTCCACAAGGCAGATGAGGCTCCCGAGCATACTGGCACACTCCGCGTGTTCGCGATTGAATCCTCGCTGAGTGGCGTGTTAGAATTGCGTGTTGCGGCTGCTCACAGAGAGCTTCCGCACGAGAAATAGACTGTATGATGCGGGAGGACCGCTGCGATGGCGCGGCAGGACCAGCGGAAGGCGCGCGGGCAGGCAACCCCGCAAAAGGATCAACGGGCTCATGCACCCGAGCTCGACGACACGTCTCGCGCGGCGGTAGAGGCGGTGCTTGCAGACCTTCCCACGCTCGCCCGCTCTCTCCGAGAAGCCGCAGGAGAGGGGCGTGAAGCCCTAAGCGCCGCGCTCTCACCCATTACAAGCCTTGCCGAGCCGGCGGCGCTTTCCCTGGTGAAGCGCCTGGGCGACGTGCGCGGCACGAAGGGGCGTGACGCAGCCGATATTGCTCAGGCCGCAGGCGAGCTCGACCCCCGACGCGAGGTCGCCCGTGAGGCGCGCCGCTCGCGAATCCGCCTGCGATCCCTGGGTTCGCCCGCCTCACTCGTCGTCCCCCCTGTCGCACCGCTCGCTGCTCCACATAGCGCGCCTGCTCACGATCCTGAGCTAGCCAAATTCCAGTCAGCGCCACGTCTAGTTGAGGCATATGCCACGCGAACCCGCGAGCAGGGCGAGATCGTCGTGGTGCTGGGATGGCAGGAAGGCCAAGACAGCAATTACCTACGCGGGCACGTGTTTGAGCTGAGCTTCTGGAATGACGGGGTCAGCGAGTTCACAATGCTCGATCCCATGCGCCGCGCACGCTTCTTGGAAGAGACGGTTGAGGGACTACGGGCCGAGCAGATGGAGCTCGTGCCGGTCACGTGGGCGCAGGCGCGCCGCCTCGTCCTTGAGGCACTCGATGTCAATGCGTGGCGTGGCACCTCGCCCGCCGCAAATTTCCGCCGCCATCAAGCACAGATTCACTCGTATCTTCTTGCGGATCCAGAGAGCGGCGAGCGCCGCGCGGAGGTTGAGGAAGAGCAAAGCCAGTTTGAGCGGGAGGGGAACCGAAACCTCATCGGCGCAGATATCGAGGCAGACGAGCTGATCGTCCACTATATTGGCGCGTGGACCTTCGGCGACTTCTCGCTGACCTACGACCTTCTGGCAGACGACAATCCCCTGCGCCAGCAACTGGCACGCAAGGATTATGTGGAGCCCCGGCGCACATGGTGGAAAGAAGCCGAGCCTCGTGGCCTGCGGGTGACCCTCGCGCGCGAGCAGGAGAAGCGTGCAAGCGCCCTATGGGTGCCTGGAACTCAGGGCCTGGTAGGCGCCGCGCATCGTAAGGACGTCGAGGTCTTCTGGTCAATCATATTGCGGGAGGTCGAGAGCGCCGGTCAGCTTGACGATGTGCCGATGGGCACGCTCGCAAGCCACGAGTCCGGTCGCCACTGGTTTTGGACCGGCTATACGCTGGCACGGGACGCGCGCCAAGGTCTCTGGCTCATCTCACGCTCACGCGATGAGGGTGTGTCCAGCCAAGCATTACCCATACAGGAGCTCCAGAAGCGCATCCAGGAGGCGCATACGGTAGTCGAGGAGATCACCTCAAAACCCGCACCTGACCCCACGAGCGACGAGGCGGCCGATGCACTTCGGAAGATCGCTGGTGCGCTCACATCCTCGCTCCACTACAGCGACGCCCTTTCCGTAAAATTGCCGCTGGACGAGACGGTGTATCGCGGCGCGGCCAACGATGCGCGCGCGCTCGCAAACCACGAGCGTGGCGCAGCCATCCTCGAAAGAATGCGCGGACGCTTCGCTGACGATACCCGCATTGGCTATGAGCACGGGATAGAGCAGTATCTCACGGCGGAACAATATGGCCGACAAGGGCAGATCGAGGCGCGCGGCGAGTGGCTCGCGCGCGCCGTGCAGACTATGAGCGCAGTCGTCGACACGGAGCGTACGGGCGAGTATCTGCAGGCGCTCGGTGAGCTTCTCGCGCAAGAGGGGCACTACCAGCAGGCAGAGGAGCGGTTGCGAGAAGCCGCCACCCTGGACCCCGACCGCGCGCTCATCTATTCTGATCTTGCCGACGCGCTCATGGGCCGCATCACAGGCGAGGATGCGGACGAATCCCAGCCGCCAAACGAGCAAGAGCGCCGAGACATCGCGCGCCAGGCACTCGATGCGCTCCGCGAGGCGTCGCGGCGCGACGCCTCAATCCCCAGCGTCTTCACCCGCATGGGTGCGATCTACGACATCCTTGGCCAGCCGGATGACGCACTGCTCGCGCTCGAAGAAGCGGTGCGCCGAGATCAGGGCGACAGCGAGGCCTGGTACGCCCTCGGATCGATGCAGCTTCAACGCGGCAATCCAGAGCAAGCGGCACGGGCGTTCGAGATCGCCGTTCAGATCAACCCCTACGGCATACCCTACCGATTGGGTCTCGCCGCAACCTACAGGGCGCTCGGTCGCGCAGGTGAGGCGGGGCGCGAGCTAGACACTATCGACAAGCTACAACCCGGCCTGCCGCAGGTGGCAGAACTGCGGAGGGCGCTGGCGCGAGAGGGCAAGCGACGCTAACTATCTCGCTTGTCTTGCAGGAGGTCGACAGCCGCATCAAGCACCTGGGTAACGGAGATAGCCTTCAGGCAGGCACGGGTATAGCAGGTGTTGGGCACCCACGGCGCGTCGTTGCCGATAAAGTTGAAGCAGGGGCTGCACGGCAGATCGGAGTGTACGATGCGACTTCGATAATTGTGCTTGCCGACAGGATGAAACTGCTCGAAGTTCGACGGCCCGAAGATGCCGACAGCAGGAGTATTCACGGCGGCTGCGATATGTAACGGACAAGAGTCGTTGCCTACGAAGGCCGCCGAGAGCTCGATGAGCGCCGCCGTCTCCTTGAGGGATGTTTGCCCGGCCGCCACGATCACCCCTCGCGGCGCCAGCGCCGCAACCGCTTCGCACATCTCAAGGTCGCTAGCGCCACCTACTAGGATGATATGCGCGTCGAAGCGCTCGACAAGCCTGTTAGCAACCTCGGCGAAACGGTCCGGCGCCCACTGCTTGCGCCCATTGAAACCTTCACCACCTACATGCATGGTGATGATAAGATTCGCGGGCGAGAGTCCCCATTCTCGCAACCGCCGGCGGATGGAGCTGCGGTCCTTGGCAGTCAAGTAAACCCGCGGTTGGCGCTCCTCCTCACTCACTGGCTCGTCGAGGATGGGCGCTATAGCATGCAGGTAATGGTCCACGGCGTGGCGCGCGCGGTATCGCTCGGAGTGACCGCCGATGAGCCACCAGAGGGTAGGCATGCGGACATTGAGACTGCGCGCATAAATGCCGGCCATCATGGTGACGATAGCGCTTATTGGCGAAAGGTTGATGGCGAGGTCGAAACGCTCCTGCCGCAGCAGACTAAGACGCCGGACGAATCCAATCCATTTGTGCTCGTCGCCCATCTCGTCCAGCACGACCAATTGGTCGAAGCTCGGATTATCCTTCAGTATTCCGGCATTGCTGCGCGACGCGACGACTGTGACACGCGCCTTTGGGAAACGCCGCCGAATCGCGGCGAGGGCGGGAGTCGCGAGCAGTGTGTCGCCTATCGGCAGGAGCATACCTACGAGAATGCTTTCCGCATTTACGACGGCATCGTCAAATGCGGCTCGGCGCTGCTCATCGAGATCGGCTATGGGCGCGGGCGCGTGCAAGTCGACCATCAACGGCTCACGCACGCGCAGAGACGCCGCCATATACGCGTCGTAGGGAGGATAATCCCCGACGCGCCATGGCCGCCGCTCGCCGCGCAATGAAGACACTCCCCACCGTCCTTTGGTCATTGCCACATACACAGGCCCACATGGAAGTACGACGCAAGGCCGCTAGTTCTTACCAAACTATAGCAAGTATAGGCCAGACCTGTAGGTCCGCTATGACCGCTCTTGTGTCGCGGCATGTACGCTTGCCAGGCCGCCGATCACGATCACAATGGCAAGCGCCTCAAGTGCGAACGAGAGCCCGAAACGATCGGCGACGCCTCCGATAATCAGCACCGCGGGCACGGTCACGCCGTTTAGCACCATGCCCTGCAACGCTAATACGCGACCTTTGATCCAATCGGGCGAACGCTCCTGTAGAAGCGTCTGAGCAGGAACGTTTATGAGGTCCAGCGCCACACCCACGAGGAAAATCAGGAACATCGCGAAGCCCAGATAGAGCCACGAGTTCCACCATCCCACACGCATCACTGAGATAGCGACCTCCCGCGTGAATGGCAGCACGACTGCGCAAAGTCCCAGCATGACAATCCCAATCGTGACGGTACGCGCATACTGCAGTCGCTTCACAAACTCAGGAACCAGCGCTGAGCCGATGACGAGTCCGATGCCCGCCGGGAAGAACACCAACGCCGCATACTGCGCACTCCGATTGAAGAATGCGAGGACGAACGTGGGCGCTATAGTTGCCACTATGGCAATCACCGTTCCGCCGAGGCAGAGCTGGAAAACGGCCTGTACGAGCCGCCGGTCTCGCCGTACGAATCGCCAACTCTCAACTATTCCGGCCCAGATGCTTGCCAAACGCCTGCCTTGTGCCTTCTCTCGTACCGGGTGCAGGTGGATCTGCCGGAGCCGGTGCCGGGGAATCGAGAGTATCAGCAACGCACATGCGATATAGAGTAGCGCGACGACGATGAATAACGATTCGGTTGACGTCACGGTTAGCCCGTGGGCCGCGGTTCCCAGGTGGAACGACGGGACGAAGAGGATGATGGCCGGCGCCACGATGATTAGCCCGAGGGCCTGGGCCAGAGTGAACGTGATGTTGAAGAGCGCCAGCGCATTCATGAGCTCTTCCGGATAGACCAGAGCTGGAATCGCGGCGCCCTCCGCGGGGGCAAAGAATTGCCCGACCGTCGCCATGAAGAAGCTGAGCGCGAGGACAGGTATGAAAGCCTTCGAGTCCACGAATAGGGTCAGCACAAACCCTATCGAAGCGATGGCGCGCAATGCGTTGCTCATCCAAAGCACGAACTGGCGATCCAACCGATCCACAAGCACGCCCGCTGGAGCTCCGAAAAGGGCCGCCGGCAATGCGAAAGCGACAATGGCGCCAGCAGTTCCCAAAACGCTCTTGGTTTGGCTCGCCACGAGCGTTATAAGGCCGTAGTTGGCCGCATTCATGATGGTCTGCGAGATGAGCTGCGCCGCCCAGAGTCGCAAAAAATAGCGATTCCGCAGGACTGTGCGGAACCCTCGGCCGCTCTTGACCCGCTCCATAAGCGGTTCCGTCACGCGCTTGCTGATAGCGTCCTCCCATTGCAGCTGCTCGCGGCTCAGAACCCTGCTCGGCGGACCTGAAAGCCCAAATGCCTGGCCGGCGACTCCTGCGACGGAAACTTCGCCGGCATCCAGACCTTGCGGCCCATCCATGCTAGTCATCGTTGACCGCCGCAAGCTCATCTGCCCCTCGGCTGAGAATCTGCTTGATGCGGCGCTCCACATCACTCCGCGGCAAAAGCACGCGCCGTCCGCAGCCTTCGCATTTGAGACCGATATCCGCTCCGAGCCGCACGACGCGCCAGTCGGTGCTGCCGCACGGGTGCGGCTTGCGCAGGCGCACACGGTCGAACAGAGCAAGGTCGGCGTATTTCACGTCACGCTACCCTATCTATACTCGACGGCATGCGTATCCCGCGTGCCCGCGGAATCTCGATATAAATCCCGATCCTCAATGTATGAACGAACCGGATCCGACACAAGATATTTCACCGGCAAGCCGGATGCCACGCGGTCACGGATGCCAGTGGCCGACACATCTAGCAGTGGCCCTGGCAAGACGATGAGCTTCTCCGCGAGGCCAGGGACCGCCCCCGAAATTGCCGCAATGTCCTCGTCGGAGGCGGAATAGCCTGGACGCTGGGACGCGACGATGGCATCCACCGCAGCCACGATCGCTGGGGGATTGCGCCAGTTCGGCAAGTAGGTGAGCATGTCCCAACCCATGATAAAGCCAAGCCAGCTATCCGCTCCCCACTGTTCTCGCAAAAGGCGCAATGTCCGCTCCGTATACGAGGGCCCGCTAAGACCTAGCTCGATCGTACTCAACGCAAAGCGATTGTCGCCGGCAATCGCACGTTCGACCATCGCCGCACGGTCTATTGGCGCACTCATCGGCTTGCCCGGTTTGTGCGGCGGCGACCCCGCCGGCACGAACCACACTCGGTCGAGGCCGAGGCGTGCATACGCCTCTTGCGCAAGGGCGAGATGGCCGATGTGCGGGGGATCGAACGTCCCGCCCAGGATACCATAGCGAGGCGTTTTCCGCATGACCGATTATCCTCGCCGTGCCAACAACCGGCCGGCACAGTTTACAATGAAAGCTACCGATTGGTCTACGCGCCGATCTCCACACGGGTTGGCGTGCTGTTGGTTACACCACCGCGGCGTCGGCGCTAACTTCCGCCCCATCGAGTCCCTCCCGCACCTGGTCGAGTACGTGAGAGAAGACGTCGGAGCGATTACTTGCCACTGCATTCGGCAGCCAATACACCACTTGCAAGGCTACGGTGCCTCCGGCAACCCGCGTCACCGAGATTTCGGGGCGTGGATGCTTCAACACCTCAGGAGCCGCTTCTAGCGCCGCCATGATATGTTCCTCGGCCCGCTCGATGGTGTCGCGCCCCGTATCAGGGACGGTCACAGTAAAGCGGTCGCGCCAATTCTCAGCCGCGCTGAGATTGACGACCGCCGAGCTAAAGAGCATAGAGTTCGGGACGATAACGCGTTGGCCCTCTTCCGTCCGAAGGGCCGTATAGCGGATTTCGATGTCTTCGACGATTCCCGTGTACGGTGTGAGCGTGATCCGGTCACCGATACTAAACGGTCGCTCTAGAAGCAGATATATCCCTGAGACCAGATTTTTGAGAACATCTTGCAGTGCGAGGCTGAGCGCCACAGTGAGGGCGCCGATCAGCGTGACCGGCAGTGCCACTCCCGTGCCCCAGATAGCGAGCACCACCACGAGGCCTACAGTGAGCGCGGCCACAAAGAGGCCACGCCCCATGAGCAGCGTGATGTTCGGATTGAGGTATCTGGAGCGCGCCAGTGTCACCTCAAGGCTCCGGCGTAGTGCACTACCGATTCCCAGGGTGAGTGCGATGACGAGAAGCGACGCCACGACACGCTGGGCGAGGTCCGTCACAAACCTCCGCACGTCACTCGGATGGATCGTTTGCGCGATGGTGAGGTCGGAGAGCCAGTTGATGGCAATGACGACGACTGCCGCAAACCAGATGCAGACGAGCACGAGCCGGCTGAGCCACTGTCCTAGTGCTCCGTCTTCGCTCCGCCTTGCAGCCCTCCCGCTACGTGCCAGAGTTCTTTCGAAACGTAGGGGCGTGCGACCCGCCAACTTTGAGAGCCACCGACCGCCAAAGACCGCCAGCAGCAGCACCGCAAGCGTGACCGCGCCGTGAGAGATTACAAAGACAGGATCTGCCGCGAGCCTCGCACTCAACTGCTCGAAGGGTCCGGGCGGCGCAGCCACAGCAACATGGAACTGTAGTGATGACAGCAATGCTGGGGTCATATAGGCCTCCACGCGCAGGATATGCCCTCCAGTATATCGCGCCTGACGCTCAGCCGCACGAGAAGGCCGGCGCATTCGGACGTTGTGTGTCCTTCACGCCGGCCAAGACGGATGGGATATGCGCTCGGCTACACCAATTGCTCTAACTGGCCGAGGTAGTCGGCGAATGTGTCGAGCGCCTGCTGAATTGGCTCAGGCGTCGATAGGTCTACACCCGCGTCGCGCAAGAGATTGATGCTGTAGTCCGACGACCCCCGCGAGAGGAAGTGGAGGTACCGCTGAACCGCCGGATCGCCTTCCGTGACGATCTGCTTGGCGAGCGCCGCGGATGCGGAGATGCCCGTGGCGTATTGGAAGACGTAGAAATTGTAGTAGAAATGCGGAATGCGCGCCCACTCGATGCTGATGTCGTCGTCCACCCTGACCACCGCTCCGTAGTACTTGTCGTTGAGCGCTTTATACATCACGCTCAGCGTCTCGTGGGTGAGCGCCTCGCCCGCCTCAGCCCGCGCGTGTATCTCGCGCTCGAACTCAGCGAACATTGTCTGCCGGAAGAGCGTCCCGCGGTACGTCTCCAGGGCATGATTCAGTATGTACATGCGCAGCCCGCGGTCCTCGGTCGTCTTCAACAGGTGATGCGTCATCAGCGCCTCGTTGAGCGTGGAGGCGACCTCCGCAACGAAGATGGTGTAATCGCCGTACGGGAATGGCTGCGTCTGGCGAGTGAAATACGAGTGCATGGAGTGGCCAAGCTCGTGCGCCAGCGTGAACATGCTGTCCATCGTAGGCTGATAGTTCAGCAAGATGAAGGGCTGCGTCCCGTACGCGCCGGAACTGTACGCCCCCGACCGTTTGCCCTGATTTTCGTAGACGTCGATCCATCGCGAAGCATACCCGTCGCGAAGGATGTCCATATAGCGCTGGCCCAATGGCTGCAGCGCGGTGACCACCGTCTCCTGCGCTGCGGCGTACTCGACCTTGTAGTCCACCTCGCCTACCATCGGCACATACAGGTCGTACATGTGCAGATCCGCGAGACCGAGTAACTTCTTTCTCAGCTCGAGATAACGGTGCAACTTAGGCAGGTTGGCCGCGACAGTCTCCACGAGATTGTCGTAGACGGCAACCGGGATATTGTTGGCGTCGAGCGCAGCCTCAAGTGCCGAGTTATACTTCCTGGCGCGGGCGAAAAAGATGTCGCGCTTGACTTGGCCCGAGAGCGTGGCGCCGAACGTGTTAGCGAAGGATTGATACGTGCCTAGCATGGCGGTGAAGGCTTCGCGGCGTACCTCGCCATTGCGACTTTCGAGGAACTTGGCGACGTAATTGCCCTGCGTGAGCTGGGCCTTCTCTCCGTTTTCGTCCGTAATCTGCGGCAGTTTTAAGTCAGCATAGTTGAGCATCTCAAACGCGCGCTCCGGCGCGTTGCCCAACTCGTTCGCCTGCGCGAGCAGGCCCTCCATCTCCGCCGCGAGCACATGGGCACGCTGCCGGTTGATTTCAGCCAGGACATGCCGATAGAGATCAAGGCCCGGCGTGGAGCTCAGGAACTCCTCGATGCGCTCCTGAGGAATCGAGAGGATTTCCGGCGTGAAGTAGGCACTCGCCGTGTTGAGTTGATTGTAGAGAGTGGTTACGCGGTCGTTGAGCGCCTGATATGTGCCGTTCGCCGTGTCCTCATCGAGCCGCATATGGGCGTAGACGTAGAGCTTCCCAAGCAGCTCATAGGCGTTGTCCCGCGCTGTGAACGCGGCGAGAAGCGACGAGCCAGATTCTCCAAGCTTGCTTTGGAAGGATTGGACCTCCGGCAGCGAGCCTGCCAACCTGGCAAAGTCTGCCTCCCACTCAGCATCGGTCGGATAGATGCTCTCCAGATTCCATGTGTATTCTGTGGCGACCTCGCTGCGCTTGGGAAGGACCTCTGCGGTGGCCATGAGTGCTCCTGTAAGATTCTTATCAGCGTCGAGTCCTATTGCGACGGGAGGATAGCGCAGATTACGTGCGCGAGCGCCTTCCGTATCGCGGCCTGTAGTGTACTATAGCGACGGCGATGATTGGCACACCTGCTTAGGCGCCTTCGGTCTGGTGCAGGTGAATACGCCCGAAGAGCACAGCAGACCATGATCGGCAACATGAGCGCCAGCGGTAGCCCAACACCACTCTCGGGTGCATTTTACTCAATGCCGACCCTCGATGTCGCCCGTACGTTGATCGGAAAGACCCTCGCGAGGCGCACTGCCGACGGGCTAACCGCAGGAACTATTGTGGAGGTCGAAGCCTACGTGGCCGCGGTGGACCCAGCCGCGCATGCTTACCGCGGGTTAACCCTGCGCAATCGGAGCATGTTCGGGCCACCGGGACAGACGTACGTCTACTTCATCTATGGCATGCATGTGTGTTTGAACGTCGTGACCGAGCCTGCCGGTGAGGCAGCCGCGGTGCTGATCCGAGCGGTGGAGCCGACGCATGGGCTCGACCTCATGCGCGCTCGCAGAGGTGCGCAAGTCCCAGATCGCGACCTCTGCCGCGGCCCCGGACGTCTCTGCCAGGCGTTCGCCATTACGCTCAATCTGGATGGAGCGGATCTCTCTGGGCCTGATTTGTGGATTTCTGACAGGCCGGAGCATGTGTCGCCTCTCGAGGTAGCAACTTCACCGCGCATCGGCATTACACGAGCGGCCGAATGGCCATGGCGATTTTATGCCCAGGGGAACCGATTTGTGTCCGCACAGCCGTGGAGATAACAGCCGCCTGAACCGCAATGATACATTCCTGGTGGTTATGGCGTGTGAGGCAACGCCTTCACTCACGCAAGATAAAGCCGGCGCAGCGCGAGGCACGCGACTTGCGCCGGCTTCATAACGGTGGCAATTGATGGCGCGCTACTCGTTGCTACCTTGGTTGCCGCCGAATAAGCCGCCGAGCGTGCCACCCATGTTGCCGCCGCGCTGCTCTGCCTGCTGTTCCAGGTCGCCGAGCGCCTCGTTGGCTTTCTCTTTTGCCTGCCCCGAGAACTGCTGACCGCCGGGGATTCGATTCGCAAACTGGTCGATAGTGTTGTCTACCTGGCCTTCAGCCTGCTGGCGCACGCCGCCGAAGGCCCCTCCCTGACCAGACGCCCCGCTAGTGCCCCCCATTTGTTGATCGGGATAGTTGCCCGTTCCCTGCTGGCCGTACTGCCCCTGGTTCGGGTCGTACTGACCGCCACCTGAACCAGATTGCTGGTTCGGGTCATTGCTTGATCCACTAGAACCATATTGCTGCTGATTCGGGTCGTACTGCTGGCCCTGACCGAACTGATCTTGCGTCGTGCCCTGGCCGTACTGTTGCTGGTTCGGGTCGTACTGTTGCTGGTTCGGGTCGTACTGACCTTGCCCATACTGGCCTTGATCATACTGCCCCTGGCCACCTTGGCCCTGGCCGTACTGCCCACCCTGCCCGTAGTCCTGGTTCGACATCTGCGCACGTCTCCTTTGGACTTGTCGCGCCGATCCAATTTCGGCGAACAACCACACGCCACGGCGCCCTCCAATCGAGGGCAGGGGTTGCGGGCAGCACGAAGCATGCCGCGCAGGTTGCCAGCGCAAGGTGCGCGTCCTAACGCGAGTCCCCGGTGTGGGCTACAATGAACCTGGCGATCTCTACCGCCTTAGTCCATCCCGGAGCGTCTCGATGCCCATAGTGCAGCTCGCGCCTGAGGTTGCGGCCAAGATCGCCGCGGGCGAAGTCGTGGAGCGGCCGTCCTCGGTAGCCAAGGAGCTGATCGAGAACGCCCTCGACGCTGGCGCGCGACGAATTACCGTCGAGATCGCGAATGGTGGCCTGGCGCTGCTCCGGGTGACCGACGATGGATATGGCATCCCGGCTGGCGACCTGCCGCTGGCCTTTGCGCGTCATGCAACCAGCAAGATCATCACCCTCGACGACTTGGAGCGCGTCGCGACGCTTGGCTTCCGTGGGGAAGCACTCGCCAGTATCGCCGCGGTGGCCCACGTCACCATCGTCTCACGTCCCCGCCCAGCAAGCCACGGCGCTCAATTGAACGTAGACAATGGACATATCGGAGAAACGACGCCGGCGGGCGCCCCTGAAGGCACGAGCATTACGGTCCGCGATCTGTTCGCATCCTTCCCCGCGCGCCTCAAGTTCCTCAAGACACGACAAACCGAGGCCGGGCACATCGCGCATCTAGTCGAGCAATACGCCCTGGCCTTCCCTGAGGTTCGCTTCACCCTTGTGAGTGAAGGGAAGCATGCGTTGCGGACGCCGGGAGACGGCAAGCTCCTGAGCGCGCTGGCAGCCGTCTATGGAGTCTCCGTGGCCGAGCAGATGGTGCCTTTGGAGGCTGACGATGAGGCACGGGAGAGGCGAGACGTTGCCTCGCAGGAACGGCCCGAAGTAGGCGGCTATGTAAGCCGCCCCTCCTGCTACAAGGCCAGCAGACAATACCTCTCGTTCTTCGTCAATCGCCGTTGGGTACAGAGCCGCACGCTCTCGTACGCCGTCGAGGAAGCCTACCACTCCCTCCTACTCACCGGCCGTCACCCTATCGCCGTCGTATCAATCAGGATGGATCCGGCGCAGGTTGACGCGAACGTACACCCGGCGAAGACCGAGGTTAAGTTCCTTTACGAGCGCCAGGTGTACGCTGCCGTCCAGCGAGCGGTCCGTGCCGCTGTGTTAGACACGGCCGAGGCTCCAGAAATAGGCTCCCGCGCATTCAGTATTCCGGGGTGGGGCCTACCACCCACCGACTCCCACCAGACACCTTTCCACGTCGAGGATTCGATGCGCGCCGACCAGTCCGAGCTGTGGAAAGGCAAAGCGTTGTCTCCGCAGCCGAGCGCAAGGACCGACACCAGCACGGATGGCGGATTCTCCCTTCCGGGGGCGGATTCCTCGGCGCCTGTTGGTGGCCGCAAGCTTCCAGTCTTGCGCGTGCTGGGGCAGGTGTCGCAGAGCTACATAATCACAGAGGGGCCAGACGGGGTCTACCTCGTCGATCAACATGCGGCGCACGAGCGCATCCTGTTGGAGCGGATGATCGCTGAATGGCGCGCGCGTACGCCATCATCGCAGCTTCTGCTGGAGCCGATCCCCGTCGAACTGGCCCCTGCCGAACATGAGGCCATCGAAGCCCACGCCGATCAGTTGCAAGCCATCGGGTTTAACTTCGAGCAGTTCGGTGGAGACTCCGTGCTCGTCCGGGCTGTGCCGTCTGTGCTCACCACGCTCCAGCGCCAGGCGCCGCTGCGTGAGCTGCTGGTCGAGCTGGCGGGCGCAGACACGGAGGCCGCCAGCCACGGAGAGACGTGGGAGGAGCATGCACTCGCCAACGTCGCCTGCAAAGCCGCGATCAAGGCCGGACAGGTCCTCTCACCAGACGAACAGCGAGAGCTGATTCGCCAACTTGAAGGTGCGGATGCCCACCAGAGCTGCTGTCACGGCCGGCCGACGATGGTGCATCTCAGCTTGTCTGTGCTTGAGCGCCAGTTCGATAGAAGATGATGGCGTGTTCAACCTTTGTAAGCGTGTGCTACACTTCCGACCACATCCCTCGCTGACCACTACTTCGTAGTCCTCAATGGCCTTGCCACGGCATATCACGTGGCACATCGCGACCAGCGCGCGGCTGGATTCATCGCGCGCTGGTCGGAGGACTGTACAATGGAAGTTTCGGCTACCTTCACACTCGTCGCCTCGCTCATAGGCAATGCGCCAGCGAGGCTGGAATCAGCGCCACACCACGAAGCGTGCGCCGATAATGAAAAGCCCGCACGAGAATCTGTAGGTATCTTCGGCGCCGCTATGGAGAGCCGCGCCCCACGGTCTTCTTGCCGCATCCTGACGCCACTGGATTAGCAAACGGGCTGAACCACTCTGCACCCCCATCCACGCTTGCACATACGTCCCTCCGTAGTGCCTCTGCCGTAGTGCCGCCTCACGTTCAGTGGTGCCCTACAGCGAGCAGCAGACCCACACACCGACCATCGCGCTCACGACCAATCGGTCGCCGCGCTGCACTGTAGGGCATACCAGCCACGCACCTCGACCAGAAGGAGGATGCAGCACGTATGCCTCAAACGATTCGCGTCACAGTCAACGGAAGTGAGCGGCAGAACGACGTGGAGCCGCGTCTGCTGCTCGTGCACTATCTACGAGACCGGCTCAATCTGACCGGCACCCACGTAGGCTGCGACACCGGTCAGTGTGGCGCATGCACCGTCATGTTCAACGGGCAGCCGGTCAAGAGCTGCATGGTGCTCGCCGTCCAGGCGAACGGCGCCCAAGTGCGCACGGTCGAAAGCCTGGCCGAGAACGATGCATACCATCCGGTGCAGCAAGCCTTCTGGGAAAAACATGGCCTTCAGTGCGGCTTCTGCACGCCGGGGTTCCTCATGGCAACGGTCGGCCTGCTTGAGCGCAACCCGAATCCAACCGATGAGGAGATCCGCGAGCAGCTTGAGGGCAATCTCTGCCGCTGCACGGGCTACCAGAACATTGTCGAGGCAGTGCGCGCCGCTGCCGAGCAGATGCGAACCGCGGCTGCGCCGCAGCCGGTCGGCACGCTCATCGGCAGTGGCGCGGCGGGAGAGTAGAGTAAGGATCGGGAAAGGATAGGCCGACGATGGCAGTCACGCGGCTTTTTGGCGCCGCTGTCAAGCGGCGCGAGGATCCCCGCCTCATCACCGGGCAAGGGATGTTCACCGACGACTTAAAGCTGCCCGGCATGCTGCACATGGCAATCCTGCGCAGTCCCTATGCACATGCTCGCATATCTCGCCTCGACGTCACAAAGGCACAGCTCCACCCCGGCGTGCGCGCCGTCTACACCGGCAACGACCTTCAGGGAAAAGTGCAGCCCATGCCCTGCGCCTGGCAGCCACCAAACAGCGATTTTAAGCTGCCCACCTACTCTGCTATGGCCACTGACAGGGTCCGCTTCACCGGCGATCCCGTAGCGGTGGTGGTGGCCGACGATCCGTATACCGCACGCGATGCGCTCGACCTGATCGACGCAGACTACGAGCCGCTGTCGGTCGTCACCAACCAGGAGCAAGCCATAAAGCCTGGAGCGCCGCAGCTCTACGACAACTTGCCAGACAATGTGGCCTTCCGCTGGCACCTCGAAGGTGGTGACGCCGAGAGCGCCCTGCGCGACGCAGAGGTGGTGATCAAGCAGCGATTCGTCCAGCAGCGGCTCATCCCGAATGCGATGGAGCCGCGCAGTGCGCTGGCTTACTGGAATCCAGGCTCAAACGAGCTGACGATCTACAACACTACTCAGAACCCACACATCCTGCGTTTCCACATCGCCGCCGAGCATGGCATCCCTGAGAACAAAGTTCGGGTGATAGCGCGCGACGTCGGCGGCGGCTTCGGCAGCAAAATCCCCATTTACGCAGGCGAGTATCTTGCCATTTTCGCAACGAAACAGCTCGGATTGCCCGTGAAATGGACAGAGGATCGTCGCGAGAACTTTGTCGCCACCATCCATGGACGCGATCAGATCCATGATGTCGAGATGGCGGCAAAGCGCGACGGCTCGATCACCGGGCTGCGTGTGAAATCCCTCGCCAATATGGGCGCCTATCTCTCACTGGCCGGACCAGGCGTGCCGACGTGGCTCTTCGGTCCTATCGTCCCCGGTTGCTATACGATCCAGAACTTCGCGTGCGACGTCACTGGCGTGATGACCAACACATCGCCTGTGGACGCCTATCGCGGAGCTGGCCGGCCGGAGGCGATGTACCTCATCGAGCGCATGGTGGACCTGCTGGCACGCGAGCTCCAGATGGATCCAGTCGAGATCCGCCGCAAGAACTTCATCCCGTCCAGCGCTTTCCCCTACAAGAATGCGGCGGGGCTCGAATACGACAGCGGCAATTACGAGGGGACGCTCGACAAGGCGCTTGAGATGCTGGATTATGGCGCATTCCGCCGCCAGCAAGAGGAGCTGCGCAAACAAGGGCGTTATCTCGGCATCGGCCTCTCGACCTACGTGGAAGTGTGCGGCCTGGGTCCATCCCCTATTGCAGGCCCCGTGATGGGCTTTATCGGCGGCCTCTGGGAACCGGCGACCGTGCGTGTGCTCACGTCGGGCAAGGTGGTCGTGCTGACCGGCACCAATCCGCATGGTCAGGGCGAAGAGACGACCTTCGCACAGCTCGTGGCTGAGGAGATCGGCGTGCCGGTTGAGGATGTGGACGTGATCCACGGCGACACCGGCGATACACCGATGGGCTGGGGCACGTACGGCAGCCGGTCCACGGCTGTAGGCGGCACTGCCATCTATAAGGCCACCCAGAAAGTCGTGGATAAGGCCAAGAAAATTGCTGCCCACATGCTGGAAGCCAGCGCCGAGGACATCATCCACGATCACGGCCGCTATGCCGTGGCGGGCAGCCCTGGCAAGGCGGTGACGATTCAGGACGTCGCGCTCCAAGCAAATCTCGCCTGGAATCTGCCAGAAGGGGTGACGCCAGGCCTGGAGGAGAGCCAGTTCCACGATCCGGCCAATTTCACCTTCCCCTTCGGGGCGCACATCTGCGCGGTTGAGGTGGATACGGAAACCGGCGCCACGAAGATTCTGCGCTATATCGCGGTGGACGACGTTGGCCGCGTCATCAATCCGATGATCGTGGAGGGACAGGTACACGGCGGTGTGGCACAGGGAATCGGTCAGGCACTTTACGAGCACGCCATCTACGACGAGGCTGGCAACCTCATCACCGGCTCGATGATGGATTACGTGGTCCCAAACGCGACCCAGATCCCCGTCGTAGAGACGGCCAGGACAGAGACACCCTGCCCACATAACCTTACCGGGGTTAAAGGTGTCGGTGAGACTGGCACCATCGCCTCAAGCCAGGCGGTCGTCAATGCAGTCTGCGATGCGCTGGCTCCCTTTGGCATCAAGCATATTGACATGCCGCTCACGCCCGAGCGCATCTGGCGTACAGTGCGAAGCGCCGGCGCATCTGCGGGCGCCACACCACCCACCGCGCCCGAAGGCGCGGGTCAGTAGGCAAGAGAGGAGAGAACGACTATGTACTCCAGCGACTTTGCCTACCATGCGCCAACCTCGCTGCATGAGGCGCTCGCACTGCTGGGAAACGTGCCTGAAGGTGGCAATGTGAAGGTGCTGGCGGGCGGCCAGAGCTTGATCCCGCTGCTCAAACTGCGAATGACAGACCTCGCGGCGGTCGTGGATCTCGGCAACGTTGCCGAGCTGCGCGGCATCTCCGACGAAGGCGATGCACTCGTCATCGGCGCCGGCACCACCTACTTCCAGGCGCTTGATTCCGATCTGGTTCAGCGCCGCTGCCCGCTGCTCGTCCAGGCCATACGCCAGGTCGGCGATCCTCAGGTACGGGCGCGCGGGACGGTCGGCGGCAGCCTGGCCCATGCGGACCCGGCCGGCGACTTGCCCGCCGTAGCCATCTGCCTGGGCGCGGATATGCGGGTGGCGGGACCACGCGGGACCCGCACCATCGGCGCATCCGACTTTTTCATCGACCTGCTTACCACGGCGCTGGAGGTGGATGAGATCCTCACGGCGGTGCGTTTCCCAGCTACCGATAGCCCGAAGGCGGGGACCGCTTACGTGAAGCATCGCCATCCGGCGAGCGGCTACGCGGTCGTCGGCGTGGCCGCCCTCATCCGTTTGGGGCAGGATGGCGCCTGCCAGGACGCGCGCATCGGCATCACCGGCGCGGGAACCCATGCCGCGCGTGCTACGGGCGTAGAGTCCGCGCTCGCTGGCAAGCAGCTCGACAACTCCACCGTCGAGACCGCGTGCGTGTCAGCAGCCGATGGACTGGACCTGATGAGCGACCCATACGCCTCGGCCGAATACCGCGCCCACCTAACACGCGTGCTCACGAAACGCGCCATTCTGGAGGCGGCGGAGCGGGCGCGCGCATAGCCCACCACTTGACAGATGGAAGATGTTCATGTGTCGTTCTCGGCCGGCGGCTTTCGAGCCGCCGGCCTTCTATATGGCAGTCAGGCAGGCAGAACCTCACGGCCTTGACATCAACCATGATTCAGTTTATATTTTTAGCACTCTAAAATATCGCCTTGATGGAGCGAAATAATGACACCTGGGTGCCGCGACTTGCCAGCTCGGGCAACGGATTGCCTCAAGCTGATTTACAAGCATCGTGAGCGCGGCGAGCGTGTGACGACTTCGGCCATGCGTCAGCGACTGCAAGGGCTTGAACCGACGGGCCAGCTCAGCGACGCCTCCGTGACGCAGCTCTTCAAATCGCTGGCGGAACAGGGCCTTGTCCGACATACGCCCTACAAAGGCGTGGAGCTGACAGAGGAAGGCATCCGCGTCGCAGCGGAACTGGTGCGCCACCACCGGCTGCTTGAGTTGTTTCTGGTGCGTGTCTTGGGGTATGGCCTCGATACCGCCGACGCCGAAGCGGAACGGCTCGAACACGCCATCTCCGAGGAATTCGAAGAGCGCGTCGACGCGCTCCTTGGCTATCCCACTGAAGACCCGCATGGCGACCCAATTCCTAGCAGAACGGGCGAAGTGGTAGCCGTACCGGAGACGAGCCCGCTCAATGAGCTAGCCTCCGGTCAGTCTGCGACCGTACGGCGGATCATGGACGACGACGCCGAGATGTTGCGCTACCTCACCTCGTTAGGCGTGCTGCCAGGCACGCAGGTGCGTGTCCTCGAACATGCGCCCTTCGGCGGCCCCATCTATCTCACGGTAGGCGATGGCGAAGATTCGCGCGAACATGCGGTGGGGCCACGAGTCGCCGCGAGCGTCCGAGTTGAGGTGATTCACAAGTAGCGTTGCGCGCAGAACGCACGAGGGGGGTGGGACAGATGAGGCTGGATGCGGTCGAAGCCGGCAGTGTAGGCGCTGGCGATGCCCGGACCCTCCGTGCCGCGGGCGAGGTGCTGGCGGGCCAGTCTAGGAAGGGCGCCGTCCAACGGCTCCTTCCGTTTCTTGGTCCCGCCTTTATTGCCTGCGTCGCGTATGTGGACCCCGGTAACTTCGCAACGAATATTCAGGGTGGCGCGCAGTTCGGCTACATGCTGCTCTGGGTCATCCTCGCCAGCAACTTGATGGCAATGCTGATCCAATCACTATCCGCCAAACTTGGCATTGCCACTGGCCGCAATTTGCCTGAGCTCTGCCGGGAATATTTCCCTAGGCCAGTCGTGGTGGGCATGTGGGCGCTGGCCGAAGTCGTCGCTATGGCCACTGATC
>CAYYCB010000009.1:22413-32685 GCA_964469715.1 uncultured Ktedonobacterales bacterium
CCAGTCGTGGTGGGCATGTGGGCGCTGGCCGAAGTCGTCGCTATGGCCACTGATCTTGCCGAGTTCTTGGGCGCGGCGCTTGGCTTCCAGCTTCTTCTCCACATCCCACTGCTTCTGGGTGGCATCCTAACAGGCATCACGACCTTCATGATCCTCGGACTGCAGCGACGCGGCTTCCGGGCACTCGAAGCCGTCATCACCGCTCTGGTCGGCGTTATCGCGCTATGCTACCTGATCGAGACCATCCTCGACAGGCCCGACCTCGGTCCCATCGCGTTCCACGCCGTCGTGCCTCAATTCTCCGGTACTGAGAGCATACTGCTCGCCGCCGGTATTCTCGGCGCAACGGTCATGCCCCACGTAATCTATCTGCACTCCGCCCTGACCCAGGGCCGCATCGTCACGCGGGACCCGATGATGCTGCGCCGGCTATTTCGCTATGAATTGGTCGACGTCATACTCGCCATGGGCCTGGCGGGGCTGGTAAATGCGGCCATGTTCATAATGGCCGCCTCTACCTTCTTCCGCGCCGGATTAGGCAACGTCTCAACCATCGAGGAAGCACACCGGACGCTGGCTCCGCTGCTAGGTCAGGCTTCGAGCGTCGTCTTCGCCCTCTCCCTCCTCGCTTCAGGGCTCTCATCCTCGACCGTCGGCACCATGGCGGGACAGGTCATCATGCAGGGGTTCATTCGCCGTCAAATACCCATCTGGCTACGGCGACTCATCACCATGGCCCCGGCGCTCGCGGTCATCGCCATCGGCCTCGACCCCACACGTACGCTCGTGCTAAGCCAGGTCGTGCTCAGCTTCGGCATCCCCTTCGCGCTCGTGCCACTTATTCTGTTCACCCGGCGCAGCGATATCATGGGTATACTGGTGAACCGGCGCTCCACCACGGGCCTCGCCGCTGTAGTAGCCTCCGTTATCATCGCGCTGAACGTATTCTTACTCCTACAGGCATTCGCTGGGAGCTGATCGGCATGGGCGCCTCCGAACACGAGCAGAAACGGCGTCTATTCCTTGTACCACTGGACGGCTCGCGTCTGGCTGAGGCGGCGCTACCCGTGGCACGGTCGCTGGCCGCCAAATTCAGCGCGCGTCTACTGCTGCTTCACGTCATCGAGAACGCCGCCCCTTCCAGGATCCACGGAGATCGCCATCTTTCCCGTGTCCCGGAGGCCTCCTCCTACCTCGAAGAGGTGGCGAGTGGCATGCGTGCGGAGGGAGTAGAGACCGACATCCACGTGCATGAGGTCGCAGAGCAGGACGTCGCACGCAGTATCAGTCATCACGCCATTGAGCACCGCGCCGATCTGGTCATCGTGTGTACGCACGGCAGCGGCGGGTTGCGCGAATTCATCTTCGGCAGCATCGCGCAGCAAGCACTAGAACACGGCGCTCGGCCACTCTTGCTCGTCAGGCCGAGTCCGGACCAGGTGACGCACTCGTTCATACCGCGCCGTATGTTGGTGCTATTGGAGGGCGCCGGGGAGCACGAGCCCGCGCTCGACGCCGCCACACCGCTCGCGCTCGCGTATGGTGCGCAGCTCCATCTCGTCCTCGTCGTGCCTACGCTTACCACACTCTCTGGCCCGCAAGCGGCTTTGGGGATCTATCTTCCCGCGACAATGCGCGCCGTTCTTTCGCTCGCGGAGCAAGGCGCATACGACTATATGGCTCAGATCGAGGAACGATGTCGAATAGGCGGCCTCGACGTGACGAGTGTTGTCCTCAGAGGCGACGCAGTGCCAGAGACATTGGCCCTCGCCACATCGCTCCCCGCAGATCTGGTCATTGCGGGCGCACAGGGTGAGGCGGGCTTACGCGGTCTCCTCTCCGGCAGCACAGCCACTCGAATGACCGCCCATGCCGGCGCCCCTATCCTACTCGTCGAGAAGATGGTCGCCGAGTCAGGTTGACGCTTGGGTCGCCTCATGGCTATACTGATGCGACACATACGGGGTGTAGCGCAGCTGGCAGCGCGCATGGTTTGGGACCATGAGGTCGGCGGTTCAAATCCGCCCACCCCGACCTATTCAGCTCCACTGTTGGCCAGACGAGATTGCGACAATTTTGGCGTGCGCAGGCACTCACCACCGGCGCACGCCAACAGGACGGCTAGGGCTTCTGCAAGCGGAATGCCCCGCCGAACACCAACAAACCGCTCAGAATCACCGTGCCCGCCGTCAGGAACGGGAGCGGCAGCGACGTCTGATGGTGCAGAAGCGAAGACACTGCCCAGGCAACGGCATCGCTGAATAGCAGCCCGACGATCATGAGCACCCAACGTATGAGCGAGCCGGGATTGCTCAAGAGTGCTTTGCGCGCTTTCGGGTCCCCAAGCTGATCGCCGACCAGGCCCAGCTTACTCTCTACATCCTTGACGACTTTGCTCGTGGACTTGTTCGATCCTAATCCCTCTAGCAACGTCTGTATTTGCTGCTCCAGACTCGCGACACGCTGCGTGACAGGATCGCTCGCCGCCGCAGCTACCGCAAACAAGCCGGCAGGCGGGGTGCCCGCGCTCGGGACGGATTTCGGGCCAGAGGCGCTGCCCGCCATCGGCATCGGCGGAAGATAGGCAAGCGGCAAGTTGGCGTTCGTCGTCGACGCCCCACCACTCGTGGCGGCCTTCGAACTAGCCGATGCATATTGCTGAGCCGCTGCAGCCTGCGCATGTTCGGCGCTGTGGGTGCGCTGCTCCCAAGCTTGCGCGATTGACCCAGCCCAGAGATCGTAGATCTGGTTGGTGCTCTTCTGCCAGGCAAGAATGCTCCGGCGGAAGTGCTGGACGTCGCCAGCCCCCAGCGATGGGTTGGTGATGTCGATGGTATCGACGCCGTACTCATCCTCAAGTGGCCAATTGTCCGCCTGCCACGGATGCGTCAGCACATACCAGCGGAAACCGAGGGTCACCTTCTGGCCATTCGGTGCAATGAGCGTTGAGCCGTCGTCCTTCCATCCCTGAGGAACTCCCACTGTGCCTTCTCCTTCCAGATAGCCCCAGAGCTCGTCCCACGGGTAAGGGCCGGGGCAAAGTGTCCGATTAACGGGGTCGATGCTGCTGTGCCCGGTGATGCCTCCGTTCGCATCCGCCGCTCGCGTGGGAATGTTGTACTTGGCACAGAGGTGCGCGATCAGCGCGAAGCTCGCCTCTTTCTGCGCCTGCGTCAGATCGCTGTGATTTTCGGTGTCGGGCTTGCAGTGCTCGATGCTGAACGTCAGAAAATTGGGGTTCAGCTTCGGCGTCCACCAGGCGTCATGGCCCTGCGTGACGACCCCGTTGCCCCACGCGCTGTCAGCCTCGGCCACACATTGGACGACGTGGCCGTCCCGGCCGATCACGAAATGTGTGCTCGTCGGCGGGTCGTTCGACTGGAAGTAACGCGCAACATCCTGCGCTGTACCGCCGCCCGCCGTCCCATGCACGATGATCCATCGCGGCGCATGTCCGCCGCGTCCCGACCAGAAGTGGCTCGTGGGAATCCACTCTGCCGGCGCGTAATCAGCGCTCATCCAACCTTCTCCCTTCCTTCCCCAGTCCGCCCATGCCTCTCCTATCGCAGGAGTCGCGGGATGTCACCCCGCGCCAGTGGCGCCATGCCGCCGCCCCTGCCAATCACACGTTATTTGTCGCCTCCTTGCGAAGCGCCACGCCACCCATCCACTCCTCCATCTACACTTGCGTGACGCTTTTCCATATAGCAATACTTTTGCCAATACGATAATGCGGTTTGAGCAGTTTCCACGACGACGTGGTAGAGGACACCTCTGAGCAGGTACCGTGGTGGCACATTTTGGCTGGCGGATATGGGAGGATCGTCGCGCCAGACATAGTCACGGGTTATAGATGGATGCGGGAAGGGTGCGTATACACGTTGAGGGATTCGCCCCGAAGAAAAGCAGCGACCGTGATGCCGGACGCGTCCGCGAGGTCCACAGCGAGGCTGGACGGAGCGGATACAGCGGCAATGACGGGGATGCGCGCGACCAGCGCCTTCAGCACAATCTCATAGGACAACCGGCCGCTCACGAGAAGGACCTGCTCTCCGAGCGGGATCTGTCCATCCAGCAGCGCACGACCGACAAGCTTGTCGACGGCGTTGTGCCGGCCGATGTCTTCGCGCAAAGCGAGGAGGTGTCCAGTCGCGTCGAACAGCGCCGCGGCGTGAAGACCGCCAGTATGGGAGAATACGCGTTGCTCAGCGCGCAACTGCTCCGGAAGGCTGTAGAGTGTGGCCGGTGAAACGGTGAATTCATCGGGCGGGAGCGGTGGCAGCGCGGCGCACGCCGCCGCCACACTATTCTTACCGCAGACGCCACAGCTCGCATTGACCGCGAAACGCCTCGAATAGCCCTCCTCGCGCACGCGGCGCTGGAGATCCACATCGGGCGCGGGAATGACGTCCACCACGTTCTCGGAGGGCAGGCCATCCACATCGGTTGCCGCGACAATGCCGGCAAGCTCACCTGCCGCCGCAAGAATCCCTTCGCTAAAGAGAAATCCGGCGGCAAGCTCATCATCATTCCCTGGTGTACGCAAGATCACGGCGACGGTCTCGGCGGTGACGTCCGAAGATGACTGCATAGGACGCAGGCGGACCTCAAGAGGTTCCTCAGCCGCTAGCTCGTCGGTGCGCTCAGTCGCCGTGCTTCTATCCCAGTGCACAAGTGACACGCGCACCTGCCGAAGAGGGTCAAGAAGCGAGCGTGTGGGAGTATTCACGAGCAGCAGTCCTTCGTAGGCCGCCACGGCGGCCAGCGCGCCTGTTCGCAAGGCCGCATGCCATCTCATTACGTGTTATAGCACCAGGTCGTTGTCGCCACTCGCACAAGCACACCTGAAACCTGAGCAGTCATAATGCGCTCTCAAGGCGTGTGCCGGTCTATACTGTTGGCCGCCGCTGCTAGGGTGGCCATGCAATGCGCCGGCGTAAAGGACACCATCGCCATGCAATCTCCATCCGTCTTGACCTTAGAAAAGCCCTTGTTGCGCGGTTGGTTCCATGCCGCGGCTGCCATCTGCGCTGTTGCCTTCACAGGGGCGCTCTGCTGGCGTGGCATCGCGCGCGGAGCACAGGTCTTCCCGTTAGTGATCTTCGGCGCCACCATGATCGAGCTCTACTCGGTCAGTGCGATCTATCATATCGGCCGGTGGGCACCTTCCGCGCGTGCACGGCTGCGCAGAATCGACCACGCCAACATCTACGTGCTGATTGCCGGCACCTACACGCCGCTCTGCGTGAACGTCCTAACGGGCTGGATGCGCCCGGCGCTGCTCGCCATCATCTGGGTATTGGCCATCGCCGGCATCGGCCTCGCCGCCACCACGCTGAGTGCGCCTCGCTGGATGGGCGCCGCGCTCTACGTGGCAATGGGATGGGTCGCCATATTCGCCCTGCCCGCGTTCTCCCAGGTCTTACCGTGGCCAGCGCTTGCGGTTCTAGTTCTGGGCGGACTCCTCTATACTGTGGGCGCTGTCGTCTATGCGCGCAAGTGGCCCGATCCTTACCCTCGCATCTTCGGCTTCCATGAAATCTTCCATTTGTTCGTAGTCGCTGGTGGTGCGGCATTTTGTGTCGCCATCTGGCTCTGGGCTGTGCCGGGCGCTGTTGTATAGGAGTACCCGCCCTTACTTACCTGCCTGCTGAGCGCCGGCCACTGTCGAGTGGCCGCGACACATTGAGCTATCGCGCTTTCCACCGGACTTGGCACCGCATGTGCTGAGTCCATTTGTGCGTGTGTTACGATCTTCCGATGTCGGGCACAATGCATGCGCCGCGACGAAGCGGCTTTCAAAGTGGGCGCGGCCGCTCGCGGCCGACCGGCGCGCCCAGATCGCCCGCCCGCTATAGCCAATCGTGTGCGAGCCTGAAACAGTGGCGCCACTGACAACGTCTGGTATCGTGTGGTTGATGGATGTGGGTGGGCATTAGGGCCTCGCTTGGACTGCTGATGTGGCGCGCAGCGCCACACCAACGGCCCAGGCTCCTGGAATATTCTCAACTTTGCGGAGGGCACGACGCGTGGATACGACGGGAAGCATGAAGTTTCCGAACGAACCGGAATCAGAGGATTCGCCCTCCCGCAACGAAGTGGAGGACGCCGCCGGCAATGGCGACACCGACGCCCTAAGCCCAGAAACACCTTCATCGCAGGGTAAGGAGGAGCACGAGCTCACACGCTCCTCGTCGAAGCAATTGCGGCCCGAGGACGTCACTCACGCCACACCAAACGAACACCGTTACAACACGATTGTCGATGGCGCCGACGAAGATGTGGATGGTGCGTTGGGCGACGGATCTGAGGCCTATGACTCTGCCGAAGCGGATGCAATGCCTATCGACCCGGCCCGCTGGCTCTCTTCTGAGACGAACCTCATCGACACCGACTGGCCCGATCCGGGGCCGGCAATCGCCTTTCCTGTCGAGGAATCTTGGCGGAGGCGCAATCAAACCTACAGCGCGAGTCGCCGCCGCCGTCGCTATACGCTCTATGTGCGTCGCACGGCGAGGGCACGCGAGGCCGCGAAGTCGAGCACTGTGGCGCGTGCCGCCTGGGCTACGTCCGCAATCCTACTGGCACTCATCGCCGCACTCATCACAAGCGCGGTCGCGGCAGCGGCATCCTATTATCATTCGGAGGAATCGCTGCTGCGCGGGCTCTCGCATCAAATCCTTGCGAAGGACAGCGTCCGCATCTTCGACTCGAAGGGCACGCTACTCTACCAATTCAATGAGGACGGCTCGCAGCACAGCATACCGCTGGCGAAGATTCCGGTCACGGTGGTCAACGCCACCACCGCCATTGAGGATCACGATTTCTGGGTGAACCAGGGTGTGGACTTCACCTCTATCTTACGGGCGGTACAGGCCGATCTGCAGAGCGGTCGCATCACGCAGGGCGGCTCGACCATCACACAGCAGCTCATCAA
Source organism: uncultured Ktedonobacterales bacterium (assembly GCA_964469715.1). Classification (GTDB taxonomy): domain Bacteria; phylum Chloroflexota; class Ktedonobacteria; order Ktedonobacterales; family JADMIN01; genus CAWAWP01. The sequence continues at coordinate 29,351 of CAYYCB010000009.1, forward strand.
GCAACAGCTACTTGGCGGTGACGTCAGCTTTACGCGTAAGTTGAATGAAGCTGTGCTTGCCTTCGGCGTCACCGCCGAGGGTCCGAACGGAAGCGCTGGCTACAGCAAACGCCAGATTCTGGAGATGTACCTCAACTCCATCCCTTACAGCCCGACCGCCTATGGTGTCGAGGCCGCTGCGGAGGAATATTTCGGCTATAAGGCCGATCCCACCACCGGACGCAGCGCCGCCCAACAGCTCGACCTTGCCCAAGCCTCTATGCTGGCCGGCATTCCGCAGAATCCTAACCTCAATGACCCTCTGCTCAACCCAGAGCATGCGAAGGCCCGCCACGAGCAAGTGCTGAATGCGATGGTGCAGTACGGCTACATTACGCCTGAGCAGGCTAAAGCGGCGGATGAGGAGGCCCAGAAACCCAACTTCTTCCACCCCGTCCGCTCCGAGCAGAATCTCGCTCCGCACTTCGTCTACTACGTGCGCGACCAACTCGAACAAATGATTGGCACCGGCCAGCTCCGCAACCTCGCACGCTCCGGGCTGAACGTATACACCACACTCGACATGGACATGCAGAACCATGCGCAGGAGGCCATGAAGGAGCACCTTTTCGGCACGGACACGGCAGGATATCCTCCACACCCCTACATCCGGAACAGCAACGTCAGCAACGCAGCCGAGATCATGGTGGACCATCACACCGGCGGCATTAAGGTGTACCTCGGCAGCGTGGATTACTTCAGCACGAAGATTGACGGCAAGTTCGACGTCGTCTCGCAGGGGTATCGCGGCCCTGGTTCGTCGTTCAAGCCCTTCGTTTATGCGACCGCGTTCGAGAAGGGGTGGTTCCCTGCCTTCACACTTCTCGACCAACCCACAGCCTTCTGGGATGCTGGCGCGGGTACGGATTACAGACCGCTCGACTTCGATACGGAAGCCATGGTTGGCCGGGTGACGATCCGCACGGCGCTCGACTGGTCGCTCAACGTTCCGGCGATCAAGGCAATGCAATTCGCCGGTATAGACGACGTGAAGCAGCAGTTAGCCCGCATGGGCATCACCGAAACGCGGGGCACTTGGGGTCTCTCGTCCGTGCTGGGCGCAATTCAGATCACGCCGTTCGAGATGGCGCAGGCGTACACCGTATTTGCCAACTACGGGCAATACATCCCGCTGCATGCCATCGACAAAATCACTGACAGCGCCGGCAATGTGCTCTTCAACTATGTGCCGCCGCGTCCAGTCCAGGTGATGGACCCCCGCGTCGCCTTCCTCATGACGAGCATCCTCAGCGACAACGCCTCGCGCGCGGGCGACTTCGGCCCTTGCAGCCCGCTCTACCTCGCGCCGTATTTTGGCACGGCACACCCGCACTACGGCGACGAGGGATCATCGGCCGGAACGTCTCAATGTGGCAGGATCTACGCTGGGAATTTTCTCTCGCCCGATGCCTGGCCTACCGCCGCTAAGACGGGCACAGGCCAGGACTTCAAGGACGACTGGACGATGGGCTTCACTATGGACTACACAGCGGCGGTATGGGTCGGTAACAACGACAATACGCCGATGATCGACATCGACGGCGTCACCGGAGCGGCGCCGATCTTCTACCAGAGCATGATGTACGCGGAGTCGTCTACGGGTAAGGCCAAGACGCCGTTCCCCGTTCCGCAAGGTGTCCACAAGGCACAGTATTGCTCCGTGGGTACGTGTACGCTCGACTGGTTCCTCGACGGGAGCGCTCCGCCAGTCAATCTCGGCGAGGGCGACACTCCGTTCCCTTGTGTCAGCCTCAAGCCCGGCGGCGGATGGGACTATTCTAGTGTCTGCCAGGTCGCGCTCGAGCATAAGGGCGGCGCGAACATCGGCGCACCCGCATATCAAACGGCGTACGTAGGAGCGCCTTAGGTGGCGAGCGCCTGAGTTGAAGCGAACAGAGGCAAGTGGCGGGAGACCATCAACCCCGGTCACTTGCCTTTGCTGTGTCCCGCGTCCCGCTTGACCGTGCTCATCGGAGCGCGAAGGCGCTTTCAGATGAGGCCGGCGCGCCCTAGCAGGCGGGAGGAAGCTGGGGAGCACGCTCCCGCAAAGGGTCTTAGGAGGCTCCGTCGTCGCGTGGAGGAGGTGTGGAACTAAAGATGGTGCGGAAGTCGCCATCGAATCGCTGGAGGAATTCGTGCATCGCATTGACATCGGCGCCGGTTACCCGCAACGCACGAGAAGGAGCTTCGAGGGATGGCCGGAGGTCGGGAACGGCGAGTCTGGGCGTGGTGGGAGCGTCGGAGGGGATAGCGGGGAGGAAGCTGTTCGGGAAGAAGTCAGGCATACTACTCGTAACGGGGTCAGAGGGGCGGAGGCTAGCATCGTTGAAAGATACCACGAACAGGGAACGGCTCTGGCAGCTCGGACAGGCGGCCATCACCATCCATACCGAGCGGCGATGTGCGAGGACGATGACACTGTCCGAAGTGTAATGTGCCCGGCATTGGCCGCAGAGTTGTTCTGAGAACCGCTCGCGGATGATCCGCTCACGCGCCTGCACGCTTCCAGTCCTCCCCATCGCGCCGGGGCACGCCAGCCCGCGACGCAGCCGACTCTCTATTCTGGCTTGCCGAATTCGTCGAGCGCGTCCAGGCTATTGATGAAGTCCCGATATACATCCAGGCCCTCGTCGGCGCCCGCAGACACGGCGCGCTCAGACGTCTCGTCGTCTGCGTTTTGCAGGCGAACTCCGGCGGCATCGAGCACCTTCTCCGCGACGTAGATCGGCACCTTCGCGCGCACGGCAAGTGCGATGGCGTCGCTAGGACGAGAATCGATCTCGACATGGCGCCCATCGGCATCAAGCACAAGGCGGGCAAAATAAATGTCGTCCGCCAGATCGTTGACGATGACACTCACGAGTTTCCCGCCAAGCTCAGCGATGACACTGTTGAGCAAATCGTGCGTGAGGGGTCGCTGCGGCTTCGTCCCTTGGAGCTCCATCGCAATGGAGTAGGCCTCGGCCGTCGCGATCCAGATATACAGGTAACGATCGCTACCTTGGGCATCTTTGAGGATCACCACACGCTGGTTCGTCGCGAGATTGATCCGTACACTCTCGACCGACATCTCCACCATGGGTCTGCTCCCTCCTGCCAGGAATCAGGAGGACTCATCTGCATGCGTCCCCGCGACGCCGTCATTGTACATCCCCACCATGCCCGGCGCAAATCTCAGGGACTCACCACTCCGCGGGAGATTTCCCGCGCTTCTGCCTCAGCAGCATTGACAGAAGAAAGAGCTTCCTGCTACACTGTAGAACGTGAGTTCTATGCCTGCCAGATGCTGAAGGAGG
>CAYYCB010000010.1:0-31622 GCA_964469715.1 uncultured Ktedonobacterales bacterium
GAATGGTGGCAGGTCGAGGTCGTGGCGGACACCGACAAGGAACAGTTGTAGGGGCACGTACGTAACCGCGCTCGGCGATCTCAGAGCACGGGCACGAGATAGAGCTTGAATCCGAACGTGCCCGTGACCGGCTCGTCGAGCGCGGGACCATACTCGGCCTGCGCCCATGCCTCCAAGCGGCGTACCGACTCGTCGAAAATGTCGTCAGGCACGAGCCACGCCATGGACCATTCGCGCTTGGTGACGCTCTCAAGCTCCACCCGCGGCCTCTCCGCGTACGTCCAGGTGGTCGCGATTCGCTCTTCAACTGGCAAGCCGCGCGCCCTGAGATCGGCCAAGACTTCAGCGGAATCCTGAGCGCCGACGCGCCGCAACGGGAAGCCTAGATCCCGCACGATGGTCTGCCATTCATCCTTGATGTCGTGGAGCGACGAGCTCTGGAGCGTGTCCCATCCGAGCAGAAGCGCGCCGCCGCGCCGCGTCACGCGTAGGGCTTCGTCCAGGGCGCGCCTCCACTCCGAGACGAGATGCAGGACGTGTACGGCGACCGTCGCGTCGAATGTGCCGTCGCCGAAGGGCAGGGCCGTCATATCTGCGATGTGGACCGCGAGCTGGCCTAAGTGACTCTCGCTCTGCGCCGGGCGCTCCGCCTCGTATTTCGCGCGCAGATGACTCAACATCTTTTCGGAGATGTCTACCCCCGTCACATCGACGCCACGCGCCAAGAGCGGCAGCGCAATTCGCCCCGTACCGATGCCGATCTCAAGCATGGAGCCAGCGGGAGGCACACGGCCGGCGTCGATGAGCACGTCCGCGATCTTGTCAGGCACGCCAGCGGGATAGCCGCGTGTCTGGTCGTAGCGATCCGCCACTGGATCGAATGAGACGGAGCGGCCAGCGCTCATGAGTGTGTTTCTCCCTGTTGTTTCGAGAGGCGCACGGAATGGATCGTGTAGCCGCGGCTACGGTAGAGACGCAACGCCGCTTCGTTATCCGCGGACGTCACCAGCTCCACACGCGGGAGGCCGAGCTCGCGTAGGAAATAGGCTTCCACGGCATCCAGTAAGTGGTTGGCCACGCCCAACCGGCGATATGCCGCCTGAACCAGCAGCTCGTGGATGTAACCTAGCGGCTCCTCCTCAGCATCGATCTGGATAGTCGCAAGCAACAATCCCACCATCCGCTCATCGCCGGCGCCAGCGCCTTCCACGGCTACCCAGAGATGCCCCTGACCGGCACGCAGCAACACATGGCTCCCCCGGCCGCGCGGCGTTCCCGGAGGAATGAAGGTCCGCGCCTGCGCCCGATCGGCCTGCGTGGCGACACGGACGGTGATCGTGGGATCCTCCACTCCGGCCATGCGCGTCTCCTTCATAGACATGTGCCCGAACCAAACCAGTCGTCCGCCCACAGTATATCGTGCGGAGGCGCCTACCACTTGCTTTCTGAGGCATCTTCGCTCAACAAGCCGTACGCTCCCCTTCACGGCCCTGCGCGGCGCCTGGGGTTCAGTGGATAGTGCCTCGCCCCTCGGCAATCAAACGACTATCAATCGTCGCGCAGCCATCGCCGCCCGCTCAGCCCACCAGCGCACCAGCGCCTCGGCGCGCTCTCGGGCCGCACCTGCCGGCGCCTCAGCGGCGGAACGACCCAATGCCTCGCCGCAGGTCAGCGCGGTCCGCAGGTAACCAGCATCGGCGAGCAGGCGCCATGTCGCGGGGTCGAGACGGATACCACGCGCCGCCAGGTGGCGCGTAAGCCTGACCCGATAGTTGGCCAGCGTACGCACCGGGTCAAGGCCGTGCCATGTGCCGCAGAGCCAGAGAGGATCGTACGTCGCGGGACCGGCGGTTGCCAGCGCCCAATCTAAGAGTAGCAGGCGCCGGCCCGTGCGTGGCTCATGCCTGGTCGTGGGCAGCCAGCCTACATTCGGCCCCCATACGTCGCCATGGACGAGGGTGCGCGGCTGCCGTTCAAGTGCCGCCACCCACACCTCAGGCGCTTCGATCACTTGCCGCAGCAGATCGCCGGTCTCAGGTGGCGCCAAGCGGAAGAATGCCTCCCATCCCGCCGCAGCCAGTGGCAGATAAGCGTTCGTGTCTCCGGCCACCAACGCCTCGCGCACTGCCCGCGGAGACGTCAGCAACAGCGCAGCAGCGGGGGCCGCCAACCCCAACTTCGGGTCGCCCAGCCGCGCGTCATCCCAGAAGCGCGCGTGCATTCGCGCCAGCCGATCAAGCAAACTCGTTACTGCGGGAGGCATGTGGCCCCGCGGCGTCCGCAAGGGGTCGCGCAGCAGGTGGCCGCGCTCGTCGCGGAGCAGGACGACACCGCCGATGGGAGCATCAGGAGGCCCTTCCCGCGCCCATGCCTCCGTTGCCGTCGCAATGTTCCGCGGCAGATCGTCAAGCAGGCCGGACGAGCGGAGCGCAAGCTCGCGGATACGCACATCCTCCGATGCCATCCCCAGCCACCCACTGGACGGCGCAAGCAGTTTGACGATGCGGCGACGTGACATCACACCACCGCCGGCCAAGGGACGCTCCATCGTCACCCGATAGATACCGGCTCCTGAGATCCCCCCAAGCAACGGCTCAACCAGCGCCACTTCGGCCGGTTCCATACCAAGCGACCGCAATGCAGCGGCCAGCTTGCAGGTCAAGGGCGCTGGTTCGGCGGCTTCCATCTCGCGCAGGGCTCCATTTGGTATGGAAAACGCTTGGTATCGCCTCCAGTGTACTCTCGAAACCGCCGATCTCGCACCCCACCCAGCGTGTCCTTAACCCGGCGCCGCCTGACGACGCGCCGTTACGAGTAGGAAATGCGAGGGCATCATGCCACGAGAGCTGTGGCTGAAGTTCGACCGCGACTGGGGCTGGAACCTGGCGCGCTTGCTAGCATTCACATGCGTCCAGTCGCTTTTCGGCGTTACCGGTCTGCTGCTCATCGCCGTGGCGCTAGCCGCTCGGCTCCACGACCCTGGCATCGACGCCAATATCGTCGGCCAGCTCGTCACACTCCTGCCTGATCAGATAAGCGTCTCGGCGGTTGAAAGCTTCGAGCGCAGCCTGCGCGACGCCTCGCTCCCCCTCTTGTTCGTCTCCCTGCCCATATCGCTCTGGTATGGCTCGCGGTTCTTCGTCGTGCTGGAAGGCGTACTAGCCATTGTCTTTCAACGGAGGCAGCGCGGCTTCCTCAGCCAAAATGCGACAGCTCTGCCCATTGTATTGCTCTTCGCCCTGCTTCTGCCCGTCATCACCCACTCCGCCACCGTCCATCCCGAGTTCGTCACCATCGTCTCCAGTCGCGCCGAGGGAGGGCTCACCTTCCATACGTATGTCGCCGACGATCCTAAGCAAGTCTTGCTCAGCACAGCAGCAAGCTTGGCCGCGATCTTCATCGTGCTCACGCTGGCCTTCGCCCTACTCACGCCCTGGCATATTCCATTCAAAGCCGCATGGCCCGGCGCGCTGCTGGCAGCCATCCTCACCCAGCTCTATATCACTATCTTTCCCATCTATACGCGTCTCATCCTCCAGCCCAATCATTTCGGCACTGTCGTCGGCTTCGTGCTCGTGCTCTTTGTCTTCTTCGCCGCCTTCGGATTATTCGTTGTGGTCGCCGCCGAGGTGTCAGCGCTTCTGGTTGGACTCCGGCGTGCCGCGGCAGACATTCCTACGACGCTGGCGGCAGCGCGTAACCTGGCGAAGCCCGTCGAAGAACCTGCCGCTGTCGAAGCTGCCACCGGCTGAAAAGATCAGCTCGACCGCACCACCTTCGCCGTCGCTTGTCGGGTTGCCTGACCCTCCGCGATAATGAGAGGGAATCTACCCCTGACGACGGCGACTCATGGTGAGGAGAAGGCGATGCGGGCCGAGGTCTTGCCGCTGCGCTCCGCCCGCATCCCCAACGCGCCCGACCACCTCCTGACCTATGCCGTCCCCGATCACCTAGCTGGCGCACTTGAGCCGGGGCAACTCGTCTCGATTCCCATGGGTGAGCGAACCGCCGCCGGGATTGTTTGGGCGCTCGACGCCTCCGGCGATCTGCCAGGTGAGTCGGAGACGCCGCCGCGAGCGATGCTCGACGTGCTCCTCCCCCAACCGCTGCTCCTACAGACCCATCGTGCCCTCGCCGAATGGATCGCGGACCATTATGCCGCACCACTCGACATGGCCGTGCGGCTCTTCCTGCCACCAGGATTGGCTCAGGGCCTCCGCTCCGTGCTCCGCCCGCGTGAGGGCGCGCTGGCCGGGGTGGGAACGACGGGCGGCGACGAGGCGCACGTTCTGGGGATGCTCCGCGAGCGTGGCTGGCTGGAGCGCCGCCGCGTGGAGGATGCGTTAGGTCGCCAGCGCGCCGGCGTGGCCATCGGCGCGCTCGTCGCCCACGAGCACATCGCGCTCTCAACAGAGCTCGTCTCTCGCCTCGCCGCCGAAAACCGTATCCAACATACCGTCCGTCTCACTGCCGCACCCGCCGCATTGGAGGCCTGGCGCGCGGATGCTCGCGCCCGGCTGGCCGACCTTCCGCAGCCGCCGAAAGTGCGCCCGCGGTATCGGCCCGTCGAACCCGGCGAGCGGGAGGCCGAACGGCTCCTACGCCAACTCACCGTTCTCGACGTCCTCAGCCGCGCGGCAGAGTTGGGACATATCGGCGGCGAAGGCTGGCGCGTCGAGGATCTGCGCCGGCTCACTCGCGCCACACAGGCCGCGATGAACGAGCTTGTGGCAGCGGGACTGATCGCCATAGTGGAGGGCGATACGCGGCACGACCCCCTTGCCGGGCATGCCATTCCGACAACTCGACCACTGCCCCTCTCGCCCGCTCAGGCCGGTGCTCTGGCTGAGATCGTGGGGACCGCTCCTTCAGGCGCTGGCGACAGTCGGGTAATCCTGCTTCACGGCATCACCGGAAGTGGCAAGACAGAGGTCTACCTTCAGGCGCTCGCCGCCACGATCTCGCAGGGCCGGCAGGGTGTCGTGCTGGTCCCTGAGATCGCGCTCACGCCCCAGGCGATGGCGCGCTATGCGGGGCGCTTTCCCGGTCGCGTCGCGCTGCTCCACAGTGCGCTGACGCCTGCCGAGCGGCTCGACGAATGGAGGCGCATCCGCAATGGCGGGGTGGACGTCGTGCTCGGCTCACGTTCGGCGCTCTTCGCTCCAGTCGAACGGCTGGGTCTGATTGTCGTAGACGAGGAGCACGAGGCCGCCTACAAGCAGGATCGCACGCCCACCTACCACGCTCGCGACGTCGCCGTGCGGCTTGGCAGTCTCGCGCAGGCTACGGTCGTGCTCGGCAGCGCCACTCCCTCAGTGGAATCGTATTGGCTGGCACAGCAAGGCAATTACCGACTCGTCGAGCTGCGAGAGCGAGCGCCCGCCACCGACGGGACGACCGAGCGTGGACTGCCGCCGGTGTCACTGGTGGACTTGCGCGCGGAGCTGCGCGGCGGCAACACGAGCATCCTGAGCGCGCCGCTCTGCGGCGCTATCGAGGAGACCCTGGCACACGGTGACCAGGCAATTCTCTTCCTCAACCGCCGCGGCACGGCGAGCGGCGTTGTCTGTCGCGAGTGTGGGCATGTCGTGAAATGCGTACACTGCGACGTCTCGATGACGTACCATGCGCCCGACGATCTGGTCATCTGCCACTATTGCGGGCGACGGGAGCCCGCGCCCGCGACCTGCCCGGTCTGCTGGAGCGCCAGCATCCGCTACTTCGGCGTCGGCACGGAGCGCGTCGAGACGGCGGTAAAGCGCCAGTTCCCCGCGGCACGAGTGCTCCGCTGGGACCGCGACACGGCAAAGACCCGCCATGCCCACGAGGAGCTGCTCAAGGCATTCGCGGAACGCCGTGCGGACGTCTTGGTGGGCACCCAAATGATCGCTAAGGGACTCGATCTGCCTGGGGTGACGCTGGTGGGAGTGGTCTCCGCCGACATTGCGCTGTTTCTGCCCGACTTCCGCGCCTCCGAGCGCGCCTTTCAATTGCTGACGCAGGTGGCCGGGCGCGCCGGGCGCGGCGAGGTGCCGGGCCGCGTGCTCGTGCAGACCTTCAACCCCGACCACTTCTGCATCCAGGCGTCGGCCCTCCACGACTACGCCGCCTTCTATGCCGCCGAGATCTCCGCCCGCGAGCGCTTTGGCTATCCGCCCTTCCGCCGCTTCGTGAAATGCACGTTCGAGTCGTCTGACCGATACACGGCGCAAGTGGAGGCAATCGGGCTCGCCGAGCGCCTGGAAGCCCTGATCCACGACTGGGATCTCCCTGAGACGGACCTCGTGGGGCCCGCGCCGGCCTTCCTTGAGCGCCTGCGTGGGCGCTACCGCTGGCAACTCATCCTGCGCTCACCGGACCCCCGCCCACTGCTACGCGCCCTTCGCGCGGAGGGCCTGCCGCGCGGCTGGTCCGTCGAAGTGGACCCTGCCTCGACGTTATAGGCCGCCCGATGTAAAGAGAGCGCCGTGCCTGGATGGTCGGCGTCGTATACTGGTGGCAAGAGATACATGCGCAACCGGAAACCGCGGAACGCCGCGATTCAACGAACAACGACCATCAAAGGCGATGGAGGCGATGGTGATGGGTGTGCAGGCGAATCCCAAGCGACAAACGACTGTCTACGAGACCTACCTGCGGACGGACGAGCTGCTCTCTCTGCAGAAGCCGGCCGAGGAGCGGCTCCACCCGGACGAGCTGACGTTTCAGGTGGTGCATCAAACGTTCGAGCTGTGGTGGAAGCTGACGGTAGAGCAGCTCGAAGCGGCACGCGATCGTCTGCGCGACGACGCGCCCGGCGAAGCGGCGCGGGCGTTGCGACGAGCGGTGAACGCGCAGGGCGTCGTGATGCAGGCGATGCGCCAGCTTGAGTTCGTCTCGCCAGCCGATTTTCTCAAGGTGCGGACCGGCCTGGGCAACGGCAGCGGCGGCGAGTCACCCGGCTTCCGCGCCATCCTGCGGACGGCGCCCGACGTCTGGGATGCCTTCGTGGCAGCACTTGGGCGCGACAATGTCGCAACAGTGGACCTCTACGCCGACCCAGCGGCATACCCCGCGCTCTACGACTGCGCCGAGGCGCTCACCGACTTCGACGAGACGTTTCACCTCTTCCGCGCGGCGCACCTCAAGCTCGCCCAGCGTAACCTCGGCCTACGCGCAATCGGCACTGGCGGCACCCCCATGCCCCAACTCGAACGGACACTGCACGATCTGCTCTTCCCGCAGCTCTGGGAGGCACGAGACGAGCTGCTGGCGCGGCAATATCACCCTGGCGAGACGCCACGACCAGGGGATGTATCTGGCCACGGACACCAGTAGTCCAAGAGGACGTCTGTTTGCCGCACCCTGCGTTCCGCTGATCATTCTGCGAGGGGCGCGAAGGCAGCCCATGTCGCGTTCAGTGGGCCACCACTTCCTCAGTGAGAGCTGGGCCGGGAGAGATCAAGTTTCTGGTCCTCGCCAACCGGCTTGGGATGGTTCGTGATGGCGTTGCGTAACATGCCGAGAGTCGCGCTGATGCCGCTCGGTCCATCCCAATATTCGGCCCTGGTGATCGTCACCTTGAGCAGTGCGAGCCTGGGATCGTGTAGCCCTTTGGGGAACCATGCGGAGAGGCTTGGTTTCCAAAAATGCTGCATCAGCGCCTTCTCGACGACAAGTTGGGCCGATCCCGAGACGGAGACCCAGGCATTGTCTCCCGGCTTGGCGTAGACGAGGTTCACTTGCCGGTCGGACTCGATCTCATGGACCTTCTCCGAGTCAGCCCAGGTGAAGAAGTACAAATCGCCGTCGGAGGGATCATCCTGCGTCGCCATTGGCCTGCTGCGGAGCGTCCCATCGTCATCCACGGTCGTCAGCATGGCGAACTTGATGCCTTTGATCTTGTCGTTGAGCGTCTTCAAGGCGTCCTGGTCGCGCGTATCGTGAGGCATCGCGGGGATCCTTTCCGCAGGGAGGCGCGCCGATTCTGAGAGCACGTCCGTCAGGCGGAGGGTGTGCAAGATGAGGACCAGGCAAGGCGCCACGACGTAGCGAGCCAGAACGCGCCTTGACACCACATCCATGGCTGGGTATACTGAGTCGTGCGGTTCTTCAAGACCGCGATGAGCCCCCGTGGCGGAATGGTATACGCGGCAGGTTGAGGGCCTGTGCCCGAAAGGGCGTGGTGGTTCGAGTCCACTCGGGGGCACCAGAGACGAATGTGCGACGTGCGGCCGGCTGGCTCGCACGTCGCGTCGTTTCTGGGGGCGGCTAGCTCAGCGGAAGAGCACCTCGCTTACACCGAGGGGGCCACAGGTTCGAACCCTGTGCCGCCCACCCAACTCCCCTCGCTTACCCTCAAGTGCCTTCATGAGCGCGTCACATTTTCCCACGATGGCGCTCGTTCGCTTGGCGCGCTGATACTCGGCGCCACACATGCGCCCGCAGTATCGCCCGCACGTCACTTCTCGTTTGGCGGCGTCGAGCGGACGGGTACCTGAGATTCTACCGGCAAGGCAGATGCCCGTGCGAACAGGGGCTTGCGCCATGCCGCGGGTAGGGGCAACATACTGGCCACAATGGCCGCCACCACCACGATAGCCACGCTCCCGGCGACGTCGAGGGTGTGATGTGCCTCGATACCTAGCCGCCCGAGCATCAACAGCAATGTTCCCAAGGCAAGGAACACCACTGCCCGACGATCAATCCACCAGAGGCTGGCCGTGAGCGCCGCCGCGAGCAGCGTGTGATCGGAGGGGAAGCCATTGTCGGCCGAGACCGGAGCGAGTGGTTGTGTATGCTCGACGAGATATGGCCGCGTGTCTACCACGACGTTTGCGAGGACTTTGGCGGCAGCCATGGAGAGCGCCACTAGCACGACCATGCGTGCGATTACGGCGATGGAGATAGTATTAGCGCGCAGAGCGCAGACGCCGAGCCATACTATCGCCAGCACGAAGATCAACATCTGCGCGCAGAATACGGCGATTGCCCGCGTCATGCCGTTTTGGAGGGCGAAGGACTGCATCGCCTGCTGGAGAGGATCGTTCATTATCACGCTTTCAATACGGTGAGAACCCCACGTGTGCGGCTCCGAGTATAACATGCCCCAGCTTCCTCAACGGAGCGTCGCGTGCGGAGGCCGGCGCACGCATGTGGAGCGGGCACGAAAGAGGAGCGCTATGCTGGGCGCTGAAGCGCGCCCCTCACCTGCCGCGTACCGATTCCCAGTGCGCGGCCGTATGCAGCCAGAACGATTCGTTCGTTGGCACGAAACGCACGACCACTAACCAGCGTGCCTCCGAGCGCTCCACCCGCAAAACTTCCCATCGTGTCGTGGGTTGCTCGTTGAGAATGCGCCTAGCCAAAGCGCAGGCCGTATCGAAGTCCATGGCAGTTCCCCCCCGTCGCTTACCAGACGACCGCCGCCGCATCCTTACATTATTCCACGAAAGAGGGCGGGCGCGCTTACATCAATATGGACGAGCGCGATGCGGCCCACCCAGTCTCGGCGGGGGAATACTGAGATGTACTTGCGGCATCTATGCCGCCGGGCAGGTTAGTTGACCGCTGCGTCGGCGAGCTCCTGCCACGCATCGCCCAGTGAGGCGTGCAGCGCGCGGCGCAGATGAATGAGAGCAAGGCGCAAGCGCGATTTCACAGTGCCGAGTGGCTGCCTGGTGCGTGCGGCGATCTCAACATGCGTCAGGCCGTCAAAGTAGGCGAGTGCTACGAGGTGTCGCTGCTGCTCAGGCAAGCGCGCCACCGCTGCCCGCACGAGATCACGTCGGGCGTTGCGCCACGCGGCCTGCTCGGGTGTCTCGCCATCGTCAGGCACCTCCGACGCCTCATCCAAATGGGCATCTAACGAGGCGCTACGTGCCTTGCGCAATGAGGAGAGGCAGAGATTGCGCGCAATCGTCACCACCCAAGACTCCGCGGTGCCGCGAGCGGGATCAAAGGTGATTGCCGCCCGCCACACACGTATGAACGTCTCCTGCAAGACGTCTTCGGCACGCGCGCCATTGCGGAGCATGCGATACGCCAGCGAGTAGACCAGCCCGGCATGGCGGCGATAGAAGATGCGCAAGCATTGTTCATCATCCGCGGCCACGCCGCGCAGGAGCGCCGCATCGCTGAGGTCCGCGCTCACAGGCACAGACGTCTCCGCGGATTGGGGCCGCACCCATGGGATCCTCTCACTTAACTCCTGCGCTCCTTGCCCGTGCCTCGCCAGAGTCGGGACGAATACATCACCGCTGGCGTCATTCCTCCCCGCGCCGAGACCGCCTGAATAGGCACTCGTGGACTCGCTGTCTGCGCACATGATCGCAGCTCCTTCACTTGCGGCTCGGCTCCCTGACGCAGCCATCGGGATGGCGGAGGACAGCCCATTACCGTACATACATTATACAAACATGATGCATATAGTAAAAATTCTTGGAGGGGTGTGCAAGGGGATCACGCGAACACGAAAAAAGCCCGCCGGAGCGGGCTGAATCGTTGGGAGAGAACGAATTGTACGAGCGGCAGCGCGGCGGCTACGCGGTGCCGAAGATAAGCGCCGCGATGAAGACCAGCGCGCCGCCGCCCACCACCTGGAGCATTGAGAGGCCCCAATTTGTGCCGAAGAAGCGGTGGCGAATCGCGGCAATGACGATGAGCTCTACGGCAACGACGACGTAAGCCGCGAGGAGCGCAGTGTGGACGCTCGGCAAGAGGAACGGCAGTGTATGCAGCGAGCCGCCGAGGAACGTCATCCCGCCCGTCACCGCCCCGCGCAACCACGGGCTCCCTCGCCCTGTGAGCTCGCCGCTGTCAGAGAGAGCCTCGGCGAACGCCATGCTGATGCCCGCGCCGAGCGCGGCAGCCATGCCAACGCGAAATGCGTCGATGGGCTTGCCGGTGACGAACGCGGTAGCGAAGATCGGGGCGAGCGTCGAAACGGAGCCGTCCATAAGTCCCGCCAACCCCGGCTGCACAATCCGCAACACGAAGCTGCGCGACGCCTCTTCGTCCTCGACGTGACTACTCCCCGTGCGACGGTCCAGGCGCATGGCGAGCGTGCTCATGCCAATCACTCGTAGGAACATGGCGAGCGCCGCCGTGGCGCGCGGCTGCGCGGCTGCGCGGCCGGCGGTTCGCGGTTCGGTCATCGATCTACCTCCGACTCGGGGGAGCGATACGAAGAGCTTGGCCCTCTCGGCGTCGCCTCCGCCCGCACTCTATGTGATGTGGCGTACGTGACATACAGGCGATCCGCCGCCCTAGACGGCCACGGAACTCGTTTCGATCTCGTCGCGGCAGGCGCGGCAAAATCCGTAATACTGTTCTGATCGCATGACCACACGAAAGCCGCCAATCTCCGCTGGGATTGGTGGAGGTGCTACCGCAACATCGCGCCCATCCTGTGGCGCGTCGAGCACACTATGACACCGCATGCAGATCAGCTCCGTGTGCGCCTCGGTGTTCGGATCGAAGTGGATATGTCCGTCACCCGTGTCGAACCTTCGCACCTCGCCCCACTCCACCAACTCGTTCAAGATGTTGTACACCGTTGTCAGCGCGAGGGTGGGCGCCGTTGGCTTGAGACGCGCGTAGAGATCCTCGGCGGTTGGATGGGTACGATTACCCTCAAGTACCTGCCAGATAAGCAGCCGCTGAGCGGTGACCTTGCCGCCTCGCTGGCGCACGCGGTCGCTCAGGACCTCGATGCTACGCATGGCGCCTCCATTTGGAATCAGCACATTTTGCGATCAGATACATTTTGCGAATGATTGTAAAATAACCCCTCGAAGGAGTCAAGTGTGTGATGTGCATGCGACTTGCGAATACGGCGATGGAGATGGGGATGCGGGCTTGGCCCGTCTGATATCGAGCAGAGGATGCACGAGACGCGCGAATTATCGCGAGAATCATAAGGACAGAAAACATGGCGCAGTTGACGAGTAGCAATGAAGGGGAACCAGGCCGCAGGAATCGGCGGTCCCGTAACGAGCAAGCGCCGCACGACGAGACGCTCATTGAACAGGGAGAGGAGGCTCTGGGCCACGCGGCGAAGGCCGCCGCCTCAGAAGTTGCCCACGAGCGCTATCCGCATCGTCGCATTCAGCGGCGCGGCTGGGCGGTGTTTGCCATCTACTGCATCACTTTGGCCGTCGTGGTAGCGCTCTCGTTCGCCGCGCACGCTATCAGCGTCTTGCCGGGTGACCTCCCCTTCACACGCGAGCTCCAAGAGACGACTACCCCAGGAGTCGCCGGTCTGATGACTGCCGTCTCCTATATTGGATATCCCTTCCAATCGGCGGTGGTGCTGGGAATCGTGGTGGCGCTCCTCCTTCTCTTGCACATGTGGATCGAAGCTGGCTTTGTCCTCCTAACCTTAGCGGCCGACGCCATCGGGGGCGCCCTCAAAGTCATAGTTGGGCGCCAGCGGCCCTCGTCGTCGCTTGTCCACGTCGTGCAACATTTGGGGTCGTATAGCTTCCCCAGCGGCCATGTGCTGCACTACACCGTCTTCTATGGCCTCCTCTTCTTCATCGTCGCGGTGAACTTCAAACCGTCGTGGCAGCGCACGGTGCTCCTCGTCGTGCTGGCTCTACCCATCGCCCTTGTCGGCCTCTCGCGGGTCTACCTCGGCGAGCATTGGGCGTCCGATGTCCTGGGCGGCTATCTGGTCGGCGCACTCTGTCTGATCCCGCTGATCTGGGGCTATCTGCGCGTCCGGGAACGCCTCGAAATCCGTGGGCGCCCGCCCTTCATTCGCCGTCGCGCTCGCATTTGACGAGTATTTCATCGCCCGGTAGCCCGATCTGCGCGGAACCGTTCTTGCGTTATCGCCACGGCGAACCGTTCAATTGCTTCACGTTGGCCTGGGGACGATAGCGCCCTCAAGGCCCCGCCGCGGAGGGATCGCATGGACGAACGCGTGTACGCGATGGGACTCGATCATGGAGAGGCGTCACAGCCCCGCGGGCGGCGGGCGGAGAGAAGATCTCGCAGCCATATCTCGCACGACCGAAGCGGCCCCAAATGGGCGCGGCCATGGCCCAGGCCCGCGAGCATTGCGCTTGTAGCATCTTGGCTGGTAGTGGCAGCCCTCTTCGCCGTATTATCGGTCGCGGCGCATCTCTATCCCTCATTCCCCCTTGATCGCACCATCATGACGGATTTCGGCGGCTTGCGCACGTCTCCCGCAGCGCCCGGCATGGATTTCCTGGGCGATCTGGCGGGTCCCGTGGCTGAGGTCGCGGCCTATCTCATCATCCTGGGGACTATGCTCGTCCTCCGGCTGTTTCGCGAGGCGCTCTGCACAGCCGTTGCTGGACTAGGGGCCGAGCTCAGTAATATTCTGGTCAACGCGCTGGTGGCGCGCCCCCGCCCGCCGATGTATCACGGCCACACGCTCTTCGATCTCGGCAGTCACAGTTATCCCTCCGGGCACACTGCCAATGCCGTGGGCCTCTATGGATTTCTCTTCTATTTGTGCCTTGTCGCCGCGCGCACGCATCCCCAGTGGCGCGGTTGGCTTCTCGCGGCCCGCGTGGCCCTGGTCATCTTCATCGTGGACATTGGCATCTCGCGCGTGCTTGAGCAGCAACACTGGCCCGCCGACGTGATCGCCGGCTATTTGCTCGGAACGCTCACCCTCACTCTGGGCATCGCACTCTATCACCGGCTCTCAGAACCGGCTGAGGCGCGGCCAGCCTCAGCCGGCACAAGATCCGCCGGCTAGCGGAACCTCAAACGGCTGCATCCCTGGACCGCTGTTCTCTGATCTCGCGGATTGCCGCCACCAGCCGGTCGATCTCCTCTTCAGTGTTGTAGAACCCCGTCGAGACGCGATTGGCGAGGGGATACCCCACATAGCGGATCAGGATACCGCGCTCGGCCAGGCGCTCGGTGAGATCTGGCGGCGCGAGGTCGGGCAGCGTGAAATGGACGAGGCCCGCCATGCGGTCACGCGGCGTGTGCATCGTGACCCCTTCCAAAGCGGCTAGCGCGTCGTAGCAATAGGCCCCAAGCGCGGCGATGCGCCGGTAGGCCCACTCGCGGCCGAGATCGTTCGCCACCCAGCGCAGGCTCGCCGTCAACGCCCGGAGTCCGCCTGGCGAGAGCGTCGCGCACTCGTAGCGAGCCGCACCGGGCGTCGGGAGGAAGTTACCCTCGAAGTCGCTCATGCCGTAGCGAAACGACAAATAGCCCGCGTAGGTCATCCGAATGTCGGGCACACGGTCCTTGCGGACAAAGAGCGCGCCGGTCCCGTCCGGCCCACAGAGCCACTTCTGGCCGGAGCAGGCATATGCATCCACACCGAGCTCGTAGACGTTAGACGGGACCATGCCGGCCCCCTGCGCCGCATCCACGATCAGCAGGGCGCCCACTTGGTGCGCCAGATCAGCCAGCTCGCGCAGCGGCAACACCATCCCGGTGCTCCAGATCACATGCGAAAGCACCACCGCCCGTGTCCGCGGCGAGAGCACACGGCGCAGCTCTTCGACAGGATCGAGATGCTTTAGGCCGATATCCGTCATGCGGATACGCGCGCCATATCGTTGGTGCGCCAGGTAAACGGGATGGAGGCCACCGGGATGCTCGGTCGTGGCCGTCACGATTTCGTCGCCCGGCTGCCAGTCGATCCCCATGATGGCGACGTTCATGCCCTCGGTCGTGTTGTGCATCAGCGCCACTTCGAGTGGATCGCAGCCCAGCAGTTCGGCGAAAGCGGCACGCGTTTCATCCCAAGTGCGCATCAGGCGCTTGAATGCATCCGCGCTGATGCGTCCTTCTTCGAGCTCGTCGGTGGCGCTGGATATCAGCATGTCATGCGCGCACCGAGGCAGCGGGCCATTCGTGCCAGCGTTCAGGTAGACATACTTCGACGTCACCGGCAATTCCGCGCGCATCGCGGCGATCTTCTCCAGTTCGCCCGCATGTTCCGCCTGTGCGGCAATCTCCGTCGCCATGCTGCCTCCACTGTTCATGCACCGGGACTCCCGGCCATCGCGGCCCTTCATCTAGTGTATATATGATGCTGTATGCCATTCGCCTCGTGCATTCATGCCACTGCCAGCCGCTGACGCCGCGCGTCTGGTGCGAAACTTGCTCATACTGCTGGTTGCTATGGCTACATCACACCGCGCCGTGCGCGCCTGCCTTATCACCAATCCGAAGTCCGGCAAGGGCGGCATCGACCTTACCGACGTAGTGCCCGTGCTATCTGAGCAGGGGTGGGAGCTCGTCGTACGCCGCAAGGAGCACGGCGGCGGCGCAACCGAGCTGGCGCGTGAGGCCGCTCGCGACGGTTTCGACATCGTTGTGGACTGCGCAGGCGACGGCACGCTGAGCGAGATTGTTTCGGGTGTCGTCGGCACGGACATCGCCGTCGGCACCATCCCCGGCGGCACGGTGAACCTGTGGTCGAAAGAGGTCGGCATATCCCAGCGCCTCCGGGTCGCGGCCATGCAGCTCACGGTGGCCGAGCGGCGGCGTGTGGACGTCGGCCATCTGAGGGTCAATGGCAAGCACGGCACGCACTTCCTCTTGATGGCGGGCCTCGGCGCGGATGCCGCCATCGTCCAGCGAGTCAACAAGCGTCTCAAAAACCGCATCGGCGGTCCCGCCGCCACAGGTCTTGCCGCCGTTCAGGCGCTGCCCGCGCTTCACGCGCTACCCGTCGAGGTGGAACTGGACGGCGGTGTCCGCTGGGAAGGCCGCGTCTCGCAGGTCATCGTCGGCAATACGCGCCGCTATGCCGGCTTCACGAAGATTACCGACCGTGCCCTCGCCGACGACGGCCTCTTCGATGTCTGCCTCATCACCGCAACCAATCCGTTCTCCGCCTCGCGTCAACTCGCCTCCCTCCTGCTGCGCCAGCGCCCGAGCGACGCTTCCGCGGAGTACTACCGCAGCGCCACGATGACACTCCGCGCGCCGCGCTTGTTGCCAGTCCAGATTGACGGCGGCCGTCTCAAGCTCGACGACGAAGACCCCGCCGCCAAGGTGGAGTACACGTTTACGCTCCAGGCTCAGGCCGTGAGTCTGCTCGTGCCCCGCACGTACAACGGCGAGCTCTTCCAGCCTGAGTTCTGGAGCGACACTCACTCGCGTCCTACGCTCGCCTCCGTCGGATCAAACGGCAAGAATGGCCACAACAGCCACGCCCCGCGCGACGGTCAGAAGCGCGTCATGCGCCTTGTCTCCGTGGGGACGGACACTCTCACCGCGGCAAAACTCAAAAACGGTCGCGTGATCACAGTCCAGGTGGAGCGCGACACCGTTTTACGCAACCGCGCAGGCGAGGACTGCCCACTGCGCGATACACTGTCGAGCCTCGCGGCCGGCGACCTGATCCGCGTCAAGGGCAAGAAGGACCAGCACGTCATCCACGCCCGCCGCGTCACCCTCCTCGACCCACGCGAAGGCTGATTCCCCGACCCTTCGTGACCGCTCTCCCTGCTCCTTCTGCCGTCGCGGCAGTGAAACTGCCGGCGCAGGGCGGGGATTGAACCCTCTCGGACAACCCAGCGACATTCCCCTTGTACAGTGGAGTAATTTTGCGCCCTGCTCAATCGAGGTTGAGTTGTTACCCCTCGGCATTTCGGGCCAGAGTACATCCATCAAAGGACTATCGCCATAGATCAACGATTCAAGCCAAATCCGCATCACGCATTCTTGACCGCGCGCCACAGCGATGCACCAGACAATAGCACCACCATTGTGAGTCTTGAAATCGGAGCTACCTGCACCCCCATGCTCACCCGACTGAATATCGACAAAATCAACTCATTATACCAGCCTGGGTTGAGTCATTGTCGCTCGCGCGACATCGCGGCCTGACGAGCCGCGAGCCTTCGCCCGCACGAACACTTGCCGCATGCCAACGATCCAGTCCAAATCGGCATCATCTGCAATTCACGTTAATGTTCTTTACCTCAGCCGTTACACTCCTAGGCGCTGCTATGTTGCTATGCGCTGGGAGTCTCTGTGGTCGTCTGTAAAGCACTGCTAAGCCGGCCATAAAGTGGAGTGGTTTGGGGGCAAGATCTCTTGATGCATCGGTTTGATTCGCTGCGTGTGTGGCGCCGGATTGGCGGCGCACGCACGGTGCTGGTGGTCGCGCTCGTCGTAACCATCGCCGCCGGCTTCTTCGGCTCCGGCGCACTGTTTATCTCACATGCGTTTGCGGGCAATGCCCATGCACACACGACCAAACCTGGCATCCCAGGCAAGAAGGACGAGGGCGCCTGGTTCCAACTCTCGCACATCGGTAAGTCCCAGCCGCCTGCGGATGCGCGGGCGAAGGCCTTGCAGCAGGCGGCACAGATACCTCTCTCGCGCCTGAACCCTGCAACGCCCGCCAGCTCGCAGGCTGGGATATTGAACCCGAATCTCGCTATGGCAGGAGGCGGCTGGGCACCACTTGGCCCCGTCGGCGAGGACTCAAGCACCTGCCCGAGCAATTGCAATAACTACGGGGTGAACAGCGGGCGTGTTACCGCCGAGGCAGTGAACCCGTCCAACGGCAGCGACATCTGGGTTGGCACGGCGGATGGCGGCCTCTGGCATTCGACTGACAGCGGCGCACACTGGACCTCGGTGAGCGACAACTCGACCGTCAACGGCGCCGCCTGGCCTACGCTCTCCATCGGCGCCATCGCTATCGACCCGGCGAACGCGAGCACGATCTACGTCGGCACCGGCGAATCGAACCTGAATGGCGACGCTTATTGGGGTGTCGGCATCTTCAAGTCCACCGACAGCGGAGCGCACTGGACCCAATATGGCGCTAGCCAATTCGGCGGCCTCGGCTTTGCCAAGCTCGCAGTGGACCCCCACAACAGCGCCACGCTGCTCGCCGCGGTCGGCTTCAATGGGTACACTGCTCCCTCCGGCGCGAGCGCACCTTGGGCAAACACCGGCATCTGGCAATCCACCGATTCGGGTCAGACGTGGACGCAAGTCCTCCACAACATTGCCAACAACTCCAACCATTTCGATGCCGGAACTGATCTCGTGTTCGACGTTGCTCACAGTGGGGCCGTATATGCTGGATTTGCTAACAGCTTCGGCGCACCTGCAAGTAGCTTCTCCAGTGGTGCCGGGGTCTGGTACAGCGCCAACAGCGGCGGAAGCTGGCAGCAGCTCTCGATTGGCATTCCAACCGGCAACGACATCCAGCGGGTGAGTCTCGGCCTTTCCGCCGACGGCACACATATCTACGCGGCACTGACAGACGGCGATACCCGCGATTATCCGAGCGAGCCTTCCTTCGGCAACTTGCTCAACAGCTCCATCTACGCGAGTGTGAACAGCGGCCAGCTCTGGACGGCCGTGAACATCTCGGGCGTGGCCGGCATGGCCAACAACGACAACGGCCAACAGTGGTGGTACGACTCCTACGTCGCTGTCGATCCGACCGACGCCAACACCGTCTATGTCGGCGGTGTCGACATCTGGCAGACACAGGCTGGCGCGACGAGCACAACGTTGAATTGGACCAACCTCACAACTGTCTATGGTGTGTCGCCAGTCGGTCCTCATCCTGACCAGCACGCATTGGTCTTCCAGCCGGGATCGTCCAATTACTTCATCGGCAACGATGGAGGCGTCTGGACTGGTACTAAGACCGGCACCTTCACAAACCGCAACACCGGCGGTCTGAACATCACACAGTTCTATCAAGGCAGCATCGGCGAGATCGGTAGTTACGCGCAGCTCTATGGCGGCGCCCAGGACAACGGAGAGATCCGGTATCCCGGCACGTCCGTTACGGCCGCGGCCCAGTGGAATGAAACTTTCGGCGGCGACGGCGGCGACACGGCTGTCGACTACACCAACAATGCCATCGCCTACGAGGAATATGTCGGCGGCGCCATCCACAAGACCACCGACGGCGGCACGAGCTGGAATCCGGCAACCAGTGGGATCTCCTCCACCGACCCGGTCAACTTTATTGCGCCGTTCACGATGTGGCAAAATACCCCCACCACATTGGCAATGGGCACCGACAAGGTGTACCTCACCACCAACGGCGCGTCGAGCTGGAGCCCGATCAGCGCCTCGCTCGACGGCTCGAAGGTCTCTGCCGTAGCGATCGCGCCGAGCAGCGCCAGTGTCCTTTACGCAGGCACGAATTACGGCCGCGTCTTCGCCACAACCAACGGCGGGACGAGTTGGCAGTCGAACAGTGGATTCTACTGCCAGGTGTCCATGGTAACAGCCATTGCCATCGATCCCACTAATCCGAGCGTCGCCTACGCAACGTGCGCGGGCTTCGTCAGTGGCGCAGGCCAGCACATCTATAAGACGACCGACGCCGCGCTCCACTGGTCCGATGTCAGTGGCAGCCTACCTAACATCCCCTTCGAGTCGGTAGCGGTGGATCCGGCCAACCACAGCCTCGTCGTGGCGGGCAGTGATGCCGGTGTCTTTATCAGTCAGGACGCTGGCACGACCTGGGCCAATCTCGGCTCCGGCCTGCCCAATGCCTCGGTCAACCAAGTCTTCTTCGATCATACCGGCGGGCGCCTTTTCGTCGCCACGCATGGGCGTGGCATGTGGGAGCTTCCCCTGGCGCAGTTCGCCTCCACCCCTGGCTGGGTTAACGCCGCGGCCACTACACCCGGAGGCAGCCCCGCAGCACAAACAGTTGCGCTCAAAAATACCGGCTTCGCGCCGCTCAATTGGACGCTGAACGGCGCGTCTGTACCATCGTGGCTGAATGTTACGCCAAGCTCAGGCACACTCACGCCAGGTCAGTCAACGACCCTCACCTTCGCGTTCACGATGCCTACGGCGCCTACTACACCACAGACCTACACGGCCCAGGTGCAGTTCAATGACCCACACGCCACGAACGACGGCTTCCAGATCCCGGTCCACGTGAACACGAATAATGTTTCCACACAGTGGTACTTCGCTGAGGGGTACATGGGGTCGGGATTCGACACGCTCATTGCCCTGGCCAACCCGAACCCGGTCCACGCCAGCGTCACTATCACCTACCATCTGGACAAGGCCCCTTGGGTCGTGACGCACAGTGGCATCGACTTGGCCCCCTACGGCCGCTTCACTGACGGGATTACCAAGTTCGTACGCTCCCAGCCGGGAGTCGACCCGACCTACCCCTACGGCGTGGCGACCACCATCACGTCCGACCAGCCAATCGTGGCCGAGCGGCCCATGTACTTCAACAACTACGCCAACGGCTTTGACGTGATGGGCGCAACCCACCTTTCGTCGACCTTCGCCTTCGACGATCTCAACGCCTCATCGGGCTATCTCACCATCCTCACCTTCCTCAACCCGACGAACGCCCCGATGTACGCGAACATGACATTCTACGCCGCTGCTACCGGTACGCCGACGACGCTGCAATATGTAATCCCGGCCAACGCTCGTGGCGGCTACGACGTCGGGCAGCACGTCCCAGTTCCCGGACTCTACAGCGGCCTGATTACGCTCACGAGCGATCAGGCCGGCACGAACTCGGTGCAGGGCCTCATCGAGCGGCCAATGTATTGGACCAACCCGACGTCCGGGTTCTACAACGGCGAGTGCGTGATGGGCGTCGCTTCTCCCCAGACGGAATGGGACTTCGCCGAGGGCTGGACGAACCCAGGCGGCGCCAACCAAGGCACTTTCCACGAGACCCTCTATCTAGCGCACCCGTCGGCCGCCAGTGCCGTCGACGCGCATGCAACTGTGACGATCTATCGCGAGGACGGAGGAGCGCCGGTGACGGTCAACGTCACCCTCCCGCACGGTCAGACGAAGACAGTCGATATTAACGCCGCATTGCCACCGACCAACAGTAAGGGCAACTCCATTAAGGTCACGTCCGATCAGCCGATCCTGGCCGAGAGGCTGATGACCTGGGATGCGGGTGCCACTGACGTGTTGGGCGCACAGCACACGGCAGACATCGCCTACTTCGCCGAGGGCTACACCGGCACTGGATTCACAGGTATCCTGACACTGGAGAACCCTAACTCTACGCCGGCCCACCTGACCATCACCTACCTCCCTGCACACGACAGTGACCCCTCAGTCGTGCCACCGCCCGTGACGATGACCTGGATCATCCCGGCCAACGCGCGCTCGGGTTTCGGGCTCAACTCGATCATGCCCAACCAGGGCTTTGCCACGGTGATCGTCTCCGACCAGCCGATCTTGGCCGAGCGGGTGATGTACTTCGACGGTAACAGGGCAGGCACCGACGCCATCGGCTACCAGGGCGAGCCGTAGTCCAGGCTCCATAGTGGATCGACCCGGCGCACCTCGACGCGCCGGTGCGTTTGGCGGCTGGCAGAGCTCGTGAGCTCTGCCAGCCGCCCTTCTTTTCGTAACGCACGGCGATTTGCGATATAATGAGCAGGTGTCGTGGTGTTTGGGCGAGCAGGATAGCCGGCCGCGACAGGAGGAGCAACCCACATGGACCGACGCGGACGTATCCGCTTGAGCACAATGGAAATCGTGCTGATCGCCACGCTTATCGGCTCCCTGGTGCTCGGCCTTTTGCAGGCCCGCCAGCAGGAGCGCCTCCTGGCTGAGCAGGAGGCAGGTGAGCATCTGTAGCGACGCGAACCCGAGTGCGCCCCATCCTTGCCTCCTGCCGGCGGATGGGGCGTCCGTGTGTCGTCTCGGCCGCTCCCGGCGCTGAGACCTTCGCCGGCGTTACAGACTTAGCCGTTCTTCCACCAATCTGTGAAGGATACATCCGATGAGGACCGCCGACCTCGATAGCAAACTCGCTACCCTCGAATCGCGCTACGAAGAGCTCCACTCCATCATGGCGCAACCCGAGACCCTCTCCGATCCACAGCTCGTCCAACGCTACGGACGCGAGTTTTCCAGTCTCAGCGGCGTCGTTGAGTCCTACAAATCCCTTCAGAACGTCCGCAGGCAGATCTTCGAAACAGAGGAGATGATGGCCGATGGGCTGGACGAGGAGATGAAGACACTCGCCCGTGACGAGCTCGACCAACTCCGCGACCGTGAGGAAGGCTTACTCAAAGAGATCCAGGTTGCCCTCCTCCCCAAAGACATCATGGACGAGCGCGATGCTATCGTCACTATCCAGGCAGGCGCGGGCGGCGACGAGGCCGGCCTGTTTGCCGCCGACCTTGCGCGTATGTACCTGCGCTACGCCGACCAGAAGCGCTGGAACGTCGAAGTGCTCGACTCCAGTGAAAGCGGTATCGGCGGTTACAGGGAAATCGTACTGGAAGTCCACGGCAAAGGCGCCTATGCGCGCCTCAAGTTCGAAGGCGGCACGCATCGTGTCCAGCGCGTGCCCACCACCGAGGCGCAGGGCCGCATCCACACCTCCACCGCCAAGGTGATCGTCCTGCCCGAGATGGAGGACGTCGAGATCGAGATACGCTCCGAAGATATCCGCGTGGATGTGTATCGCTCCACTGGCCACGGCGGTCAGAGCGTCAACACCACTGATTCCGCGGTGCGCATCACCCACTTGCCCTCCGGGCTCGTCGTGACCTGCCAGGATGAGAAGTCGCAGATCAAGAACAAGGCGAAGGCCCTCGGCGTGCTGCGCTCTCGCCTCTGGGATCTCGAACAGTCTAAGCGCGCTGCTGAGCTTGGTGCCGCCCGCCGCTCACAGGTGCAGACCGGCGACCGAGCGGAGAAGATCCGCACATACAACTACCCTCAAGATCGCATCACCGATCATCGCATCAATTTGACGGTCCACAACTTGCCCCGTGTGCTCGACGGCGAGCTTGACGGCCTCATTGATGCGCTCATCACATCCGACCAGGCCGAGAAGCTCGCCACCATGTTCGATGACGCCAAGAATTAATCGCCGCATCCACCTCAAGTCGCTACGTGAGGCCGGCATGCCGGATATATCCACGCCCGGCACGCTCCAATCAGGCGACGATAGCCGGGTGCGCGGCCCATGGGAGAGCCAGACGATGGGGCAGAGCATGGGCCATAGGCAACAAGACGTTTCGCCACACGATGCGCCCCTAGTGGAGGATTTGGCAGCATTGGAACGACCGCTCGCGGCGCGCCGCATCGAAGTGCGCCGCCTGAGCGAGCGGCATCGCGCCGGGCTGACCGCCCTACTCGACCGCGACCCCGGCTACGGCGTCTTCCTCGCGGGCAACGCCGCCACCCTCGCCCTCGACGGCGGCCTCGCTCGCTTCTGGGGTGCATTCAGCGGCGGTCACCTCTCTGCCGCGCTCATGATTATCGGGCGGCGCGCCATTCTCTACGCGCCGCCCGGCCAGGACACAGGCGCCTTGCCGCGTATCGCCGCCCTCGAAGGCTTCGACTTCACGATGGGTCGCAACGATCTCGTGGATGTCATGACGGCGCAATATCCAGCAGCGCACGTCGAGCACCGCGAGGAGCACTATCTCGCCGAGCTGACCAGCACAAGCGTGCTCGCCTCTGTTGCGCCACCCCCTACTGGCGTCACGATTCGCCGTGCCTCGCCCACCGACCTTGACCAGCTTACCCGCCTCTACTATCGCTCAGACGGCTTCGAGGAGCTGACTCCAATCCAGGTCCGCCGCACGATGTCAGGGCGCGTCCGCAACCCGTTGCGCACTTGGGTCGCTGAGTCGAGCGGTCAGCTTCTCGCCGGCGCGAGCACCAGCGCCGAGGCGCCCGGCGCCGCGATGATCGGAGGCGTCTGGACGGCGCCCGCTGCGCGCAATCGAGGCCTCAGCACCGCTGTCGTCACAGCTCTCTCGCGCGAGCTCATTGCCGAGCGCCGCCGTACCTACCTGTTCTATCTTATGGACAACGTCCCCGCCGCACATGTCTACTCTCGCTGCGGCTTCCGCGTCACTGGCCGCTGGTCCGTTGCCTACCTTCGCCACAACATCGCGGTATAGCCTCCCACCCTCCGCCTTGTTAGCGCCCACCGTCTATAATCCGATTACAGACCGGCCGCAGCTTCATGGAGTACATCTCAGTGCCTGCCACTCCGCTTGAGTATCCCCAATCCATCCGTGCGGTGTTCTTCGACGCCGGCTACACTCTCCTCGCGCCGCATCCCTCCATCGCCGACATCGTCATCAACGCCTGCGAAGCCCGCGGGGTCGCGCTCAACCGTGCGGCTATCGAAGTCGCCCTGCCGCACGCCGAGGCAACCCTGCGCCGCCTCGCCAAGGCCAATCCACATACCTGGGGCGACGAGGCCGAGATCGAGCGCATGTGGGTCGCCTACTTCACCGAGCTGCTGCGGCCAGTCCTCCCGAACGCCTCAGCCGAGGAGATCCAAACCGCCGCTCACGCCGTCGAAGACGCCTTCAATGAAGCCACGAGCTACGCCCTTTACCCTGACGTCGTCCCGACACTCGACGCACTGAAGACTCGCGAGCTCACCCTTGGCGTCATCTCGGACTGGGGTGTTGGACTGGGCCTCGTCCTACGCCACCATGATTTGATCCAATACTTCGACTTCGCCGTCATCTCAGCCGCCGTGCGTCACGCCAAGCCGGACCCGGAGCTCTTCCAGACTGCCCTGCGCCGTGCCGACGCCATCCCCGACTATGCGCTGCATATCGGCGATTCCTACGTGCTCGACGTTCTCGGCGCCCGCGCCGCAGGCATCACCCCCGTGCTGATCGACCGCGCCGGCCACTACGACCCTGCCCAGCTTGATTGCCATGTCGTGCGGGACCTCTACGGCCTGCTCGCCCTCCTGGAGGTCAACGCCCCATAAGTCGTGGTGGGCAATGACCATTCTTTTGCGCCTGCCTCTATCCGATTCCACGCCGTAGCACGGAATATGGCTGCCCGCCATGAAGGTACATCCTTAGGGCCGAACGAGCATCGGCCCTCTCCCTCACGCGAAAGGCCAGGTCGATTTCCGACCCGGCCCCCCATTTACTTTCCCCGATCTCCGTGACGCATCCCTCGTCTTCGCATCGCACTCCCTGCTAGCAGGGGAGAAAAACCATCCTCACCCGTCGAAGTCATAGCGTGGTTCGTCGTCGTCTTCGCGCGGCGGCCGATAGCCGCTGCCGAGTAGGCTCTTGAGCTGCAACACGAACGCTGCGTTGTAGCGCTTGTCGCATCGCCCACACGAGACCGGCTTGGAATATCGCTTCACACGTGGATACTCTTTGCCGCAGCTTGGGCACGCGTACAGGTATCTGTACGGCCGCGCCTGACGCAACGCATCCTCGCGGCGCGTCGTCTCTTCGCGTAGCAGCGCACGCAGCAGCTCCGGATCGCGCTCCGTGATCGCCGCCTCATCCACAGAAATCGAGTCGTACCCGTGGCAGCGGTGCTTACGCGGATTACCCGAGACGCGGTCCGCGAGATGGATCAGCTCGTGAGCAACCGTCACCTCGATGCCGAGAGGGAGTAGGCCCGGCTCTACGAAAATCAAGTGCCGATAATCTGTCTCCGGCTGCGCATGGTTGGTGACGAGAGCGAGCGGCGCGGATTCGTCGAAGCCAGGCAGCGCAAGTTGGAGGCGGCTGGGCGCGGCGGCGGGCGCAGTGAGCGTCGCTCGCTCGGCCTCGCCGTCCGTCAGAAAGTCCGGCTCACCACCGCCCACGTTCGGCAAATAGCAATAGCAGCCCAGCGCCAGCGGATTGAGCCGGCGGCCAGTCCAGCGGTGGAACTCGCTACGATCATCCGTGACCGCCAGGCGCCGCGCCTCGGCCGCCGGCAGGTGGAGCTTATTCCAGTAGTGCTCCAGCCAGGTTGCCACCTGACCGCTTGCGCTCACCAGCGGCAGCTCGTCCAGGGATGGGGGATTCGGTGCGCGGTATCGCTCCATCTTCTTCGCCATAATCCCTCGGCCCTCCCGCGATCCCCGCGGGCGCCACATCCTCCCTTCCCGGCCAATGATTTGAGCGACGAGCGATGTGTGCGGGTGGTCACGCCGCGTACACCACCCAACCGGGTGTAGAAGAACGACCTGTCCCACGAAGGAAACAGCCAGAGTGGAATGCTTCCGCTCCCACTGCTACCAATAACGCGCCAGCCTCACGGAAGTAATACCGTGTGCCTGAAAAGTGGGGAATCATGGTGCAAGAGGCAATTCCACACGCGACTTCTCCGCCTCCTGGCGCAACGCCGCGTAGCCCTCATGGCGAACACGCAGGTCCAGCAGCAACGCCATCCATGTGATTGCCAGAAGTGGAGCGGTGAGTGCGTGCGCTATCGCGGGCAAGATGATCACCCCCGGCGGCCGGCTTGCCCCTCCGAATGGTGACGAGATGACTACCGCTATGAGCTGCATGACCAAGACGATCCCCAACGTCCGCCAGAACGCCCCACGCGTCAGCCGCCAGCTTCGCGCCAACGCCCGTCCGGCGCCTAATGGCTCCGTCGCCGCGATGTAGGGCGCCAGGCCCAGCCGCACGAAGAGCAGCAGGAAGATCAGGATGCCAGGCACGAGCAGCGCCAGTCCCGCCACGTTTAGAAACAAGCCAACGACCGCATTCGGCGGGAGCGTCGCACTCGTATTGCAGAGATCCACGCCGCTGAGGTTCACCAGGGCTACCTCGAAGCACGCCAGCGCCGGTCCGAGCGCAAGCGCATAGAGCAGCGTCGTCAGCACCATCACCCCCAGCATTGCCGGGAGCCGCCGCAGTCCGGCGCGCACACTCGCACCCAGGGGAACCGGCCGTGCCAGCAGCGCCTCGCGCGCACCGACAGCGAATGTCGCCGTCGCCAACGCCGTCAGCAGCAGTCCGCCAATGGCCAACCCGGCGAGCAGCGCCCCATCGCGCAGCAACACAGCCTCAGGCGGCGCGTGATAGGTGAAGCGGCATGACGCCGGGACCACCTGGCCCGCGAGAGTCCCCTTGGGTAGTCCATCGAAGGCCGTCGGTCCCTGCAAATCCAGCAGCACAAGTTGGAGGCTGGCGCCGACGGCGCCCGGCAGTGCGCCGACCAGCAACCCCAATCCCACCCATGAGGGCAGCCGGCGCAGGTAGAGTCGGAAGATCGCCCCTATCAAGTCCCAGAACCGGCGCGGATAGGGGGTTACCCCGTCACCATTGGCATTCGCAGCGTGCGGCGAGGCATAGGGCACATACCCCGACGGCCCAAACTGGGCTAGCGGATAGCCAGTCGCGGGAGGATAAGGAGGATATGCCTCGGACGAAGTGTAGCCCGCGACGATAGGCGCCGAAGCTGGCGGAAATCCAGGTGGCAACGCGACGGCGGCCTCGAAGCCAGCGGGACGCAGGTTGGGGCGCAGGCGGTAGATCGCCTCCAGCGCCACACGCCCGTCGCCTTGCCGCGCCGGCACGAACTCCACCATACCCGCGCCGGCCACGCGAAGCGCGACCGTCTCCGGCTCCGGCGACACTTGTAGCGCGTCCTGAATGCGCCCTAGCTCGTAGCGCTGATCCCTCAGGGTGACGGCCTCCGTGGTCACTCGCAGCTCGCCACCATCCGCCAGTGGGATCGCGATCATCGCCCCGCCACTGCCCGCCATCCGGCACTCCTTCACGCGAACGGAAACCTACGTCTCCGCCCCGGCTATCCTAACAGCAGCATCCTCGTGACGCAAG
This sequence comes from uncultured Ktedonobacterales bacterium, assembly GCA_964469715.1. GTDB lineage: Bacteria > Chloroflexota > Ktedonobacteria > Ktedonobacterales > JADMIN01 > CAWAWP01. The sequence goes on from CAYYCB010000010.1 coordinate 27,495, forward strand.
TGAACGGGCGTCTCTTTCGTGCCCGTAATACCCCTATCACGCCACACAGCGCCCATACGATTGCGCACTGCGCTCCATGGCACGTCCCATCGCACACCCAATTTGTGTCTAGCCCGATGGTCGCGCTGCTGGCTATACTACGGGCATATACGGCCGAGAAGGCGAAGGAGGAGCAATGAACGTAAATCCGGACCCGCTCGACTCAGCGTTCCCTGATTCCACCGCACGCCGCCAGAATCGCCTCATATGGAATCCCTTCTGGGGCGAATATCTCGGCAACGCGCCGGCACGCATGCAGCGTCGCGAGGGCGCTGCCGAATGCCCCTTCTGCGCCGACCTTACCTCCGCCCGAGTCCCGCCCACCACGCAGGCCTGGATCCGCCCCAACGACTTCCCCGCCATCCGTCCGCCCGACGGCGAGGCCTTCGTGCTGATCTACAGCGCCGATCACAACCGCACGTTCGCCCAACTCGACGTCTCGGACGTCCTGCGCGTCCTCGGCCTCTGGCAGCGGATCTATCTCGAGCAGTCACCGCGCTATCCCGCCGTCATGTCGTGGGAGACCAGCGGCGCGGAGATCGGGCAGACGCAATTCCATCCCCACGGCCAGACCTTCGCGCTCTCCGTCCTGCCAGATCTGCTCGCCCGCGAGCTTCGGGCCGTCGAGGAATCCGAGACGCGTGGTGAGGGTTGCCCGTTCTGCGCTGAGGTCTCGGCGGAGTCCCGTGGTGATCGCGCCGTCTTAGAGGGCGAGCACTGGCTCGGCTTCGTCCCCTCCTACGCCCGCTATCCATATCAGGTGCGCCTCACCCCGCGCCGCCACGTCTCCAACATCGCCGGCGTCCCAGGGGACGGGGCAGCGGCTGAAGAGCTCGCCCGTGACCTGCTACGCCTCGTGCGCGCCTACGATCATATCTACCAGGCCCCTATGCCCTACATGCTCGCCCTCCACCAACTTGGCGATCCCCGCTTCCACGTCCACTTCGAAATCCTGCCCGTCGGCCGCGCCCCCGGCAAGCTCAAGTTCGCCGCCAGCAGTGAGTCCGCCTGGGGCTTCTGGATCAACGACTCCCTCCCTGAGGCCAAGGCAGCCGAGCTCCGCGCCGCTGTGGAACAGGAACCGTTGTATTCTCCCACCTCTGATGTCTGAGCCAAATTTGGGGTCATGCCCGTTATGGAACTGCCCGACATTCTTAAGGGATATGGCATCGACGTCGCCAATCTCGCTCTCGCCGATCATCAACGCGAGAGCGACAAGACGATCTTTGTGCTGCGCGTTTATGTTGAGCAGGCTTTAGCACGGTGGACCGAATTGCGAGGCCTGGCGGCTGAAACAGGCTATTGGCCCATTGTCGGGTGGGACCGGTTCAAGCGACCTTCGTGGGAAGAGAATCGGACGCGCGACATCATTGCTGAGGCGAATCGCCTGAACGTGGGTGAATGGTTTGTAGGGGCAGGCATCGCAGCAGTGGTTGATGACGCGCAAAAGCCTGGTCATGCTGAGTACCGTGAGTTAGATTTCCCCCCATTCGAATTCCACATCCACCACCACTCCTATCCGTTCTCGGGGCCTTCCCAAGTCCCAATCGCGTTGATACCGACAAACAATAGCTGGGAAGCGCCCGCCTACCTCCGCGGACCTGATGATGGTCAGCCGCCCCATATCCACGTCGCCGTCCTGCGATACTGGCATGAGCACTGGGGAGCCGAGGTTCTGGGATGGAATAGCGGCACCTTGGAGTTGCGTGTGGAGCGGCCTCCTACAACCGATGAGGATGCGCTCGAACTTGCCGCTGAGCAGTATGTCTACTGCCCCGACCTCGTAGATCAGTGTATGGGGAGCCTGTCTGTGCTCGCGAAGCGGCTCGTCAACAGCCGAGTATGGTGGTTCTGGTGGGACTAATTTCCGCACCACTTCTTGTGTGTGACGCTACAATGTGCGGCGCCTGACCCGATTTCCGAGTAGACTGGCGCACGAGAGGACCTCTAACCCATGACGCACTCGCCAGATCTCCCTATCCCTGCACCCGCCCGCCGTGCGCTGGACGCCTACCGCCAACGCCTAGCCACCTCCGGCGACGAGCGCCCCATCACCGTCGCCTGGGCGCCCGGCCGCATCAACCTCATCGGCGAGCACACCGACTACAACGAAGGTTACGTCCTCCCCGCCGCCATCGACCGCGTCGTCGCCCTCGCCGGTCGCCCTAGCGACGATGCCGACACCCGCCTCTACTCCCTCCACCACGACGAGTCCGTCCATTTCGCGGCCTCGCCCGGTGCCCTGGCCCTAAAGGATGCCGCCATCCCGACCTGGTCAAGATACGTCCGAGGTGTCCTCGCCCAGTTCGCCGCCCTTCCCAACACTCAACCTAACGCCACCCCAACTACCGCGCCCGACGCCCCTGGCAACTTCACTCCCCCGCCTCTCACATCCGTAGGGGCGCATGGCCGTGCGCCCGCTCCTGGCTCCGCCGTCCCCACCATTCCCGCCTTCTCCGCCGCCATCGCCGGAGACGTCCCCCTCGGCGGCGGCCTCTCCTCGTCGGCTGCTCTTGAGGTCGCCACAGCGACGTTCCTCGCCGCGCTCGGCGGCCCCTCCCTCCCACCGATGGAAACCGCCCTCCTCTGCCAGCGCGCCGAGAATACTGCAGTTGGTGTCCAGAGCGGCATCATGGACCAAGCCGCCTCCTGTCTCGGGCGGACCGGCCACGCTCTCCTGCTGGATTGTCGCTCTCTTGACTATCAATATGTCGCCGCCAATCTGCCTGATGTCGTTCTTGCCCTCTATGACACCAACGTCCCGCACACCCTCGCTACCTCCGGCTATAATGAGCGCCGCCGTCAATGTGAGGAGGCCTTCGCCATCCTCGCCGCCGAGATCCAGCGTGATGAGCCGGAGCGCCCCGTCCGCTCGCTGCGCGACATCACCGCCGATGACCTCGCCGACTACGCCGACGCCCTTCCCGACGTGCTCCTGCGCCGCGCTCGCCACGTCATCGGCGAGAATGCGCGCGTACTCCTCGCCGTCGAAGCGCTGCAGGCGGGCGACCCTGACACCCTCGGCACGCTGCTGCTCGCCTCGCACATGAGCCTGCGCGACGACTACGAGGTGAGCTGCCCTGAGCTCGACATCGTCGTGGAGATCGCGCGTACCGTCCCCGGCGTTTTGGGCGCCCGCATGATGGGCGCGGGCTTCGGCGGCAGCGCGCTCATCCTCGCCCGTGCCGATGCTGTTCCCGTGCTCGATGCCGCCCTCGCGCGTGACTATCCGATCCGCACTGGCCGCGTAGGCGCATTCGAAGTCTGCTGCATCTCCGGCGGCCCCGGTCACACCATTGTCGAGTCATAGACTCGCGCGGCCACCGCCTCCAACACAGGCACCTATGCTTGCAGCATGTGGTTTGACACCGCGCGAGGGCGTGGGCTATCGTGTAGCGTAGCCATCCCTGGTCCCCCTGGCCCTGAAGCCCAACCGCACGACCTCGGGTGGCCGCGGCCACATCATAGGGCGGCGCGGCCGCAGACCGAAGGAGTCTAGAATGTCGTCACTGTTCGACCCTCGCAAGATGACGTCACAGGCACAAGTTCCCGCGCTGACTGATCTGCTCGTGCCCAACGTCATCGAGCAGACACCGCGCGGCGAGCGCGGCATGGATATTTACTCTCGCCTACTTAAAGAGCGCATCATCTTTATCGGCACTCCGATCGATGATACGGTGGCCAACCTCGTCGTGGCCCAGCTTCTCTTCCTCCAGTCCGAAGATCCGAATAAGGACATCTCGATCTACATCAACAGCCCGGGCGGCAGCATTTATGCCGGCCTGGCCATCTACGACACGATCCAATTCATCAAGCCCGAAGTCTCGACGGTCTGCATGGGCATGGCCATGAGCATGGGTGCGGTGCTGCTCGCTGCCGGCGCCAAGAGCAAGCGTTTCGCTCTGCCCAACTCCACCATCTTGATCCACCAGCCGCTCGGCGGCGCGGAGGGCCAGGCGACCGACATCGAGATCACGGCGCGCGAGATCGTGCGTCTGCGCACCGCGCTCTATGACATTCTCGTCAAGCACACGGGCCAGACGATGGAGCGCATCAAGCTCGACTCGGACCGCAACTTCTACATGACGG
>CAYYCB010000011.1:0-3307 GCA_964469715.1 uncultured Ktedonobacterales bacterium
CCACCTGACAAAGAGCGAATTTCGGCCATTTCGGCCATTTCGGCCATTTCGGCCATCCTCGCCTGCATCCAACATGTCCGAATTTCGGCCATTTCGGCCACCTTAACCCGCGTCCAACATGTCCGAATTTCGGCCATTTCGGCCACTTTGCACCCTGAAACAGTGAAATCCGGCCATTTCGGCCACTTTCCCACGCGCCGTCGTGAAATGCGGCAAAAACGGCAATACCCTTTGCCAGCCAGCACAAGCCCCGACCTCCAGCATTATGGAGATCTGCTCATACCTGTGCTCCCGCTCTGCTCCACCTGTCGTTGCCGACAAGCGCCAGTAAATCCCAGCTTCCACGACCGACGTTGCGCGAAAAGCGGCAAAAATGGCAACCTAGCCCTTGCGCCCGCGTCGCACGGACCGGTTTGCTCTGGAATGAGGCAAAAACGCGCCGACCTCAAAATGTCTGCAATGTCCAAAATTCGGCCATAAACGGCCACGTGGGTGAGCCGTCCGCTTACCTGACCCTGCATGACGCCTGGCGTCGCGGGGGCGCCCCCCAACCCGTTCAACGCCTCTTCCGCCTCGCAGTTGTGCTATACTGCGCGCGACAATCCGCCGAGGACTGCCCGACACGCGGTTTGTGGATGGCTAGCTTACGGCGGCAGCCGAGCGTGAGGTGTCAACCATGCCTACTCGCATCATCCTCGCGGAGGACGACAGCGTCATCCGCATGGACCTTAAAGAAGAGCTACAGCGTCAGGCCTACCTCGTCGTTGGCGACGTCGGCGACGGGCAGAGCGCCGTCAATCTCGCACGCGAGCTGCGCCCCGACCTCGTCGTCATGGACATCCGCATGCCGGAGATGGACGGCATTACCGCGGCAGAGATCCTCACCCGCGAAAAGATCGCGCCGGTCGTCCTGCTGACGGCCTTCAGCGACGATGAGCTCATCGAGCGAGCGCGCAATGCCGGCGTCGTCCACTATCTGACAAAGCCCTGGCGCTCCAGCGACCTCAAACCGGCCATCGAGATCGCGCTCAGTCGCTTCCAGGAATTCAAAGCGATGGAGACACGCGTCAAGGATCTTGAGGATCACCTCTCCACGCGCAAGGTGGTCGAGAAGGCCAAGGGCGTGCTCATGACCAAGCACAGCATCTCCGAGCAGGAGGCCTTCCGCCGCATCCAAAAGGCCAGCATGAACAACCGCAAGTCCATGAAGGAGATCGCCGAGGCGATTCTCCTCGCCGAAGAGCTTCACGCCTGATGAGTGCGCCATATCCCATAACCAACACCACCACTCCAGCAATGGCCCGCGTCGTCGGGGTCCGTTTCCGGCCCGCCGGCCGCATCCATTACTACGACCCGGCCGGCCACGACCTCAAGACGGGCCAGTGGGTGCTCGTCGAGAGCGGCAAGGGCATCGAGTGCGGCCGTGTGGTGATCGCGCCGCGCCAGGTGGAGGCCGCCGAGCTTGGCAATGAGCCGCTCAAGCCGGTCCAGCGCGTCGCCTCGGAGGATGACTTGCGCCTGATGCTGGCGAACAAGTCCAAAGAGAAGGACGTCCTGATGCGATGCGCCGATCGCGTCGCCGTCCACAATCTGCCCATGAAGCTCGTCGAGGCGGAATACACCTACGACGGAAGCCGCCTGACGTTCTACTTCACCGCCGAAGAGCGCGTAGACTTCCGTGCGCTCGTTCGCGATCTCGCCTCCCAGTTCCACACTCGCATCGAGCTGCGCCAGATCGGCGCCCGCGATCATGCCAAGATTCTTGGCGGCGTCGGCGTCTGCGGCAAGACACTCTGCTGCAGCTCCTGGCTGACCGAGTTCAACGTCGTCTCCATCAAGATGGCCAAGGAGCAGGGTCTCCCGCTCAACACCGCCAAGATTTCCGGCGTCTGCGGTCGCCTCATGTGTTGCCTGGCCTACGAGAATGATGACTACATCGCCGCCAAGCAGGAGATGCCCTCCTATGGCGAGGTGCTGCTCACGCCGAGCGGTGCGGGCCGCGTCACCGGCATCAACGTCCCGAAGGAGTCGGTGGAGCTTACGCTCGAAAGCGGCGCGGTGGTAACGCTGCCCGTCCGCGAGCTGCCCGGCTACGACAAGCCTCGCGAACGCGCGGCTCCGCGACATGACGGCGAAGGCTGTGGCAAGCCCAACTGTGGTCGCAACAAACATCGGATGCCGCAGCCTGGCACCCACACGGTCGATTAGCGCCGTCTCGGTGATCGTGGACCGCTTGTGTTGCGGCGCTCGACCATACCAACTGGCCCGCAAGATGCTTATTGCCCCGCATGAGCATCGTCCAAGAATCACCAACTCCCAGAACTCCACGGCGCGCCGGCGCGACAGCCTCGGCGACGAGTCTGCGTGCGGTGTGGGATAGGCTTTTGGGCCGCGCTCCCTCCCACTCCCCGCGCGGCGGCGGGCGAGAGTTGGCCATTGAGCGCGGCACGAACCAGCCTGGGAACAGCGCCCTCGTCGCGGAACCCGCGGGCTTGCTGGGATTTGCGCGCCGATGGTCGCCCGCCTTCGCTCCAGTAGGCGCTGGCCTGGCACTCTTCGCGCTGATGTTCCTACTCGCCCAGCGCTCAGGGCATAGCCATCCTATCCTCACCCCTAGCGCGCTCATTCCTCTTGCTGTTCTCTACGTCGTGGGCGGTCTTCTCTTTGGAGCGGCGCTGAATGCGGCCCCTTCCACGGTCATGTGGATGCTGTTGCTCATCGGTGGCCTGGCGCTTTACCCGCTTGTTACTGCCGTCTTCATCTGGGGCTGGCCTGGGGTGCTGGTCCTCGCCGTGTTCATGGGTGTGGGCGTCGCATTCTATAGCCGAAGCCACTTCGTGATCACGCCGGACCATCACGTCCAGGTCACTCGCCTCGGGAAGGCACACCTGCGAACACTGCTGCCGGGCGGCACGATAGCACTCCCTGGTGAGCGCATCTTGACCTCGGTAGAGACCATCGAACGTACCGTCGACCTCGCCCAGCGCCAGGTGCGAGTCGAAAGTGCCGAGGGCACGGTATATGTCGCGACCGCCACCGCGCAAGTCAACTATCGTCTCATCGCCAGCCAGGCACACCGCGCGCTCTTGGCCTCGGCCCGCTGGGAGGACGACGTGCGCGTCATCGCGGCGCGCACACTTGACGATGCCCTGGGCGATTGGGCCGTCCACCTGCTTGACGATGAGCAGCCGCCTGAAAGCCTCTATATCGCCAGGACGATGCTTCGACGGCTCCGCGAGCGCCTGCACTCCTGGGGCATACAAGTCATCGCCGTTAATGTTCAGCAGATTCGTCTGGTCCCCGAGAC
>CAYYCB010000011.1:3407-31228 GCA_964469715.1 uncultured Ktedonobacterales bacterium
GGGGCATACAAGTCATCGCCGTTAATGTTCAGCAGATTCGTCTGGTCCCCGAGACTGGCGCGATCCCGGCGGACTGGCCGACCGCTGAGCGTAGCCAGGGAGAGAGCGGGACGCCACCGACGGCAGGGCTAGCGCCGCGCGAATACGATGAGCCATCGCAGCTGCACGTCCAGCATGAATCACCCGCGCCCACGCCGCCCCCTGTGGCGCCAGCCACCCCTCCTGCCCTACCGGACGACCTCTCGCCGGAGGCGCTCTCAGCGCTCTACGAGGCGGTGCGTGTGGGACGGATCACCGACCCGGCAACCATTCGCAGCATCGCCCATGCTTTCCTGACGGTGGCGGCAGATCCGGCGCTCAACGACACGTTTCCCTACGATGCTGTCGCCGCCGCGCGAATCCTGCTCGACCTCGCCGCCAACGTGGAAGGGCCGGCCGCCGCTCGCAACAGCCCACACGCGGGATAAAGCGAGACGCCAACGTCAGCTTGTGAGAGACGGATTATTCCTCTTCGCCCAACGCCCCAATATCGTCTTCCGCGTCATCTTCGGGCCGCTCGTCATGTAGCTCGGCCCAGAGCTGGCGCACGGCCGAAGTAGCCGCGCCATAGCCAAACCCGCGACGGAGCAAGAATTGACCGAGGCGGGTGCGAAACGTCTGGTAATCCGAGTTGGCGAGGGATCGCAGCCGCTGCCGCCCGGCCTCGACGGCGCGCTCCTCGTCGCGCTCGGGCCGGCTGACTTCGTCCACTGTGTCCCGCGGGACACCCTTCTGCCTAAGCTCCTGGCCGAGAGCGCGTGATGAGCGCGGGCTGAATCGCTCGCGGTTCTCCACCCAGAACTCGGCGAAGTCGCGGTCATTGAGCATGCCGAGTTGTTCAAGGCGATCGAGCACACGGTCTACTGTCTCGCGTTCCGGCGGCGCCTTGTTCGGGCGCGGCGTGAGGAGCCTGCGGCGTACCTCGGCGCGACTGCGCGGACGAGGCGCCAGAAAGTGGAGCGCGGCATCGAAGAGCTTGCGCTCTCCTTCGAGCGTCCGCAGGCGCTCAAGGTCGGCTGCGGTAAGCTCCCTATCTGGGCTGAGGGCCTCGGAGACGACGATGGCGGCATCCAAGCCGAGAGCGAACGTGCCGTCGACGTAGATGTTGTAGCGTTCGGAATCGTGGGCCTGTGGCTCGATCTTAGTGATTCTCATAGCGCCACGCTATTCTAGCGCACCCCTGCCGACATGGAAGCTCTGCATCCGTGCGGCGACATGCTCGATGCGCTTGGCAAGCGCCGTGAGGCCGTAATACGGCTGGAAGCGCCCGGAGAGCGCGTCAAAGAGCAGATCGAGCCAGAAGATCAACCCCAGAAGTCCGACGATGGCGAAGAGGCCGTAAAAGACAATGCCCAGCAGCGTGGCGAGCGCGAGGTTGGTCACGAAGGCTCCGGCGCCCACCAGCGCCGAGAAGACGATGACCTGGGCGAGGGCCAGGAGAGAGAAGAAGGCAATGGCCTGAGCAGCATGCAGCCGCACGAAACCGTTGTTGCGCTCGCGCAGCAACGCCACCGCGGGCAGAAGAGGGAACGCGTAGCAAAGGGCCGCCTGGATGCGCGGATTGGCGCGTGAGCTATAGGCTTGCGCCATTGATGTCGTGCCAACGCGGGGCCGGCTTGCCACAGCACCCCGTGAAATTACAGGTTCCGCGAGGGCCGGCGGCGCGGAAGGTCGCGACCGTATGGGCAGGTCCACCGGCGGCGAGGACCGCCGAGGGAGCCGTGCTGGGGCCGGTGTGAGCGGGTCGAGAAGTGGCGCCTGCGAGCCTGACGGAGCGCCGTCGCGATGGGGTGCGGGTTGAGGCGCGGACCCGGACTGAGGTAGCGGCGGCAACACCTGCGCACCGTCGCTATACTCCAGCGGGGCAACATAGGGCGGCGTGTCCCGCCGGCTGCCTTTTGGGCCAGTCGGCGCGGACGCAGATGTTATCCGGCGGGACGAGTTATTTGGTTGGCTGTCGAATGGGCGGCGCGGCGTAGCGCTCGGCATAGTGTCGAATGACGGCCCCAACTACGGGCACCGGGATTTGAGCGCGGTGGCCCGTCCACGCGGCAACCATCAGCCACGACCAAACGACCACCACCACAAACAGAGAGCATATCGCAATTACCCCGCCAAGAACAGTCAGTGTCATCAGACCCGTGACACGGGCCAGGTCGAAGGCCAGGGAGGCGAGGATGCTTGCGAAAACGCCGAAGATGACGACAACGGCGTTGAATAGAATCGACTGGAGCGCATGGAAGCGAACATAGCGGTTCGTTCGCTCATTGAAATAGATGAGCAAGCCGGAGACCCACCCGAAGAGATAGCTGATGCCAGCGGCGGTATTGGCGTCGAACGCCAGCGACGTCTCGCCCCATGAGTCGGCCGCTGCGAGCAAGGGCTTCGTCGCGGGCCGCCCGGCCGGCTGTCGCCGGGGATCAGAGCCATCATGCGCGGAGGCGTTGATCTCTGGCGAGAGACCCCACGAGAGCGCCGGCGGCGGCGGAAGATCGAGCGGCGTCATCGCCTCGTGCGCGGGTCGTTCAATCGCAGTCCCGCCCGGTCGATATCCCTGCTGCCCAGGAGCATAATCCTGAAGTGGGAGGTCCATTACGGTTGTGTCGGCGTCGGCAGCGTCGCGCGCCTCGGCGGGTAGATAGGCTTGAGGCGCGGTGGCAAGGCCACGAGGAGCGTCGTCATCGGGCGACATATGCACCACCAGCTTTCCCTCCTCGCTTCGTCCACCACCCCATCTTCACCCCGCACTTATTCAGACGCGCGAGCCCTGCGTATCAGCCACCGACGTAACGCAGGTACTCGTCGGCCAGAGCGCTAAACTGCTTGTGCGGACCACTACCACCAAATTTCTGCCGCAGCGTCGAGACGGATTCCTCGATGTCGGCGGCTTCGGCAACCTCGACGGCCTCGGTGATGATGGTGTTGAAGATGGGCGGGTGGATGCCGGGAATGGCGTCACGCCGCATGCTCATCACGGTCTGTTTGTGCAGCCGGCTCGTCGGACGGAAGCGCGAGACAACGATGCCCAGGCCGAAGATCTCATGCTGCGCGCGCAGGGCAAAGTCTGCCATGCGATCGAGGACGAGCGGAACGCCGAGCGTCGAAAGGATGTCGGGCACGACGGGTATGAGGAAATACCGGCTAATAGCTATGCCGTTGAGGGTGATGATGCCCAGGTTGGGTGGGCAGTCGATGAGGACATGGTCGTAGTGCGGGAGCACGTCGCGCAGTGCCTCACGGACGGCGTAGACCGGACCGTTGCGGAAGGTGTCGAGGTCGGCGATCTTGGTGATCTTATCTTGAATGCGATGGAGACGGATGCTGGAAGGGAGCAGATCGAGACCGGGGACGCCGCCGGCAACGTTGGAGACACGCGTCATGATGGCCTCTTGGGCAGAGAAGACATGCGTGCCGTCGATCTGATCCTTGAAAAGCTGGTAGAGGCTCTGACCCGCCTGGTCGCGCTCGCGCCAGCGGCGCTCGTTGACGAGGGCGATGGTGGCGTTGGTCTGAGGGTCGAGATCGATGACAAGCACGCGCTTGGAGTGCTCGCCCGCCAGATAATGCGCAAGGGCCATGGTGAGCGTGGTCTTTCCCACGCCACCCTTCAGATTGATGATGCTCGTGACGACTGCCATCGCCCGGAATCCTCCCCCGCCTCGCCGGTGGTCGTCGCGCGCGGCCGGACTTGGGGCCGCGATTCACACTCAATCATGAGGCAGTTGATCGCGCGTGTCGGTCGACGCTCTTTACAGAACCCGACCGTACACCCCATCCTAGCCGAGAATGGCCCTTGCTGTCCACTTTCTGGGAGTTGGCGGGCATCTTCGACCGTTCATGGCAGCGGTGCACGACAAGAAGGCGGACGGGGGCGCAGCGAGATACGCTGATGTTGCCATAGGTAGCCTACTTTTGTGGCGGCGCGCAATTTCTCGCAAGGCCTGGAATACCTTGCCCCAGATCACCTGGACGGCAATGCCACATTTGCCGCGATTTCGTGTTGAGACACGTCCTGCCACCATTTCATGTCGGTGCGCCCAGACAGCTTGTTGCATCGAGGGAATCATCAAATGGTGTCAGACACTACTCATGTCATTTCATGGTAGTTCTGCCAGGCGACGGCCGGCGGCTGACAGTACGCCAGGTTGCTTGGCGCTCATTCTGTCGTAATCTGAAAGTCGGTGATGGCAATCTGGACCTGTTGGTCGAGGATTTGAAGCTGAGTGGGCCGCAGGGAGACGTCGGCGGTGACGCTTCCGAGAGCGGTGTCGCCTGGGAAGTAGGTGACTGTCTGGCCGCGGACGACTACCGTGTAGCTTATGGGGTTCGGACCGACGATGTGGTCCGTGGTGACGAACTGCTCGGTGCCATGTGCGGTGAGCTGGGAGACGCAATAGCGTGGCGAGGAGCGGGTGCCGAAGCAGTTGATCTCCGCGTCGTAGAGAGTGGCGCCCTGCGCGTCGAGCGCCATGTAGCCGTAGAGACTGCTGCAGCTCGCGGGCGGCGGGGTAATTACCACGACATGCATCTTGACGGCATAGTTGGCCATGGTGAAAGCGAAGGGCACGGCGATAGGATCTCGGCCACCGCCGTCGTTTACAAGCTGGCCGTCTTTGACCTGCCAATGCGGCGAGAGAGTCCAGCCGTCAGCGCCATGCGACCAGTCGGCCTTGTAGAGCAGTTGTGGGATGGCGGTAGGCGGGCCTTTCGCTGCGTTCGTCGGGGTCGGAGTTGGCGTGGCTGCCCGGGTGTTGGAACTGGCGGCACAGGCCGTCGTCAGGCAGAGGACGGCGGCGAGGAGCGCCAGCGCCGCCAGAGGGCGGGCGACGGCGCGACGCACGCGACGAAGGCCAGACGTGCTGGAAACGGGATACTGCAGGCAGAGAGGCGCCCGGACAGGCATATGGTAGCCTCCAGATTGGTGTGCTCTATCGTAGTCTCGGCGTTGATGCGCGTCACGAGCGTGGGATAGCGTAGCAAACGGCGCCTGCCCGCACAAGGGCTCATTTCAAAACTAGCGCCCCGCCGGAGGTACGTATTACGCCATTGCCAGCCTCAGCCGTTGCACATCGCGCATCGGTGGGACGCCGAAGAGACTTTTGTATTCCCGATTGAAGTGGGAGGCATCGCGGTACCCTACTCGATAGGCCGCACGTGTCGCATCAAGGTCTTCGCCCAACATCAGACGGCGGGCCTCAAGGAGTCGCCGCCGCTTCTGGAATTGCAAGGGACTCATCGCCGTGATGGCCTTGAATTGATGGTGCACGCCTGACACACTTGGCGCACCTCGCGATGCTCGAAGTCGACGAGGCAGGCACCAGCGCAACCTGGGGACCGCACGTCACCGACGAGGAGTACGGCCAGCAGCCAGGCTAACCTCTGGGCAGCCAGGTAGGCGTCAGCACGTCTTTGCCCTCATGGCCAATGCCTTGAGGCGAGCGGTTAGGGGCTGGTTCGACTCCCCATCCGTCAGCCAGCCCCTAACCGCGTCCTGACCGGCGCTCGTCGTCTACCTGTTCGAGGACTTTGCCGAGGGAGAAGAGGCTGTCGAGGTTGTGGGCGGGTAGAAAGTCGTCAACATACGGGAGGGCCGTACGCATGCCGGCAGTGATGGGGCGATAGTCGTCCTGGCCGAGCAGCGGATTGAGCCAGATAAGGCGATGGCAGTTGCGGCGCAGGCGCGCCATCTCTAGCCCCAGGATCTTCACATCGCCGCGGTCCCAGCCGTCACTGATAACGAGCACGACGGCGCCGCGCCCGAGGACACGCCTGGCCCAGCGATAATTGAAAGCGCGCAGGGAATCGCCGATACGCGTGCCGCCGGACCAGTCCTGCACGAGCCGGGCGACGTCGGCAAGGGCGGCGTCCACGTCGCGGCGCTCGAGCTGGCGGGTGATCCGCGTGAGGCGTGTGCCAAAGACAAACGTCTCGACATTCTGCAGACCATTGGCGACGGTGTGGATAAAGTGGAGCAGCAGGCGGGAATACACGCTCATCGAGCCGCTGATGTCGCAGAGAATAACGAGAGGGCGCGGCTTCCAGCGTCGTGCACGCCTCGCGAGGGTCACAGGCTCACCGCCCGTGCGCAGGCTACGGCGAAAGGTCTGGCGCAGGTCAAGGCTGCGCCCGCGACGCGAGGTGCGGAGGCGGCGGGTGCGCCGTTCACCGAGCCGCCAGCGTGCGCGCTCCATGAGCATGCGCGCCTCGCGTAGCTCGTCCCAGGTGAACTCCTCGAAGTCCTTGCGGCGTAATGCCTCCTCCTGGCTATAGGCCAGGAAGTGGGGCCGAGCCTCGTCGTCTTCGGCCTTCTGCTGTCGCCGCGCCTGGGCGAGTCGAGAGGCTGGATGTCTCCCATGCTCGCGGATGGGCGTGCCGGGGCGCGCGGCCTGACGCTGGGCCTCGTCAATGCGATGCGAAGGCAGCGCCAGCGGAGTGCGCGCATGCGCGCGGGCATGGGCCAGCTCGGCGGGGAGCGGCGTGTGGCCTGACCGCGTCTGCCAGTAGTAGGCGAAGGCGGCATTGAAGAGCGATTCGTGCTCGCGCTTGGAGACGAGATGCACCTTGAGGGTGTGGTAGAACTCCGTGCGGTCGGCGACGTGGATGAGGGGAAGGCTCTCAGCCAGCTCCACCGCGCGCCCCGGCCCGACGTCCAACCCAAGTTCCCAGAGCAAGCGCGTGAAATCCACAATGCGGGCGAGCAGAATGTCGCCCCGCGTGTGGGAATCGGAGTCCGGGCTGAAGTGATACTCGGGATGAGGATGTGTCATGTGTGGTGCGTGCCGCGAACCTTATCGAGAAGTCGCGTAAGAAAGTTGCCGGTTGTGACCTTCTGCAAATCGTCCTGATATTTGAGGAGCGCGCCGAGGGTATCGCGCACCGCCTGGTCGGTCAGCTCAACATGACCGAGGGCGACGAGCGCCTCTAACCAGTCCAGCGTCTCGGCCACTCCCGGCGCCTTGAAAAGATCCTCATCGCGCAGCGCCTGGACGGCGGTGACGACCTGACGCGCGAGCAACTCGGGCGCATCAGGGACGCGGGCGACGACGATGGCATACTCCTTCTCGAAGGAGGGATACTCGATCCAGTAGTACAGACAGCGGCGGCGCAGAGCGTCATGGATGTCGCGTGTGCGATTCGACGTGAGAACGACGACGGGCGGGTGCGCGGCGCGAATCGGCCCTAGCTCAGGGATGGTGATGGTATAGTCGCTGAGCAGCTCAAGCAGATAGGCCTCGAACTCGGCATCGGAGCGGTCCAGCTCGTCTATGAGTAACACGGGGGCGCGATCGAGCGTGGGGTCGATGGCCTGAAGCAGCGGCCGCTCAACCAGGAAGTCACGCGAGAAGACGTCTTTGAGGGCCGCGGAGCCGGTGTCGTGGCGATCATTGCCCTCGATGGATCGGATATAGAGAAGCTGGCGCGCGTAATTCCACTCGTAGACTGCTGTGGCGAGGTCAATACCCTCGTAGCACTGGAGGCGGATGAGCGGAGCGCCTAAGGATTCCGCCAGAACTCGCGCCACTTCGGTCTTTCCGACGCCCGGCTCCCCCTCCAGCAGCAGCGGCTTTCCGCGCAAGACCGCCAGATAGACGGCGGTGGCCAGGCCGCGGTCGGCGATGTAGCGGTGGTCCGCGAGCGCCTTCTGGACGGCCTCCACGCTGGCGAAGGCCGACTGACGATAGGGGGTGGTCGGCTGAGACACGCGCTTCTCCTGGCATCTGGCGCGCTGGTCGGGCGCTGAATGCACCGCCGCGCGGATCCCCGCGGGCGGCGGGCGCGACGCTTTTCGCCTATTGTAGCACCGACGCTCTCCCGCTACGGCGAGCACGGAGGAAGGCCAGATGCATCCTATACGGGTCGCGACACGTACTTATCAGTGATAGGATCCGTGCCTGGTCGGATGTCCGTTCTCCGGGCGGGTCATATGCGGTGCGCGAAGCACAAGAGTACGCTATAATGGGGCAACGCGATGGCGGGCGAGCTTACTTGCCTGTCCGGCGCGCAAGGCACAACTCATCGCATCCGGCGTGTCCGGCCCTGCCAGAAAGCGGGTGGCATCGAGCATGTCTGAAGTATGGTCGCTCTGGGCGCGGAAGCAGCGCGGCGGGGCAAAACCCGCGGCCGCCGCTACGGATGCGCTGCGCAATAGTGGGGATGGTCCGCCGAATCGCTCGCCATACGGCCCGGAGCGGCCGGGTGGACCGGGATCGAATGGCGCGGGGCAGCCGCACGGCAGCGGTGGAATGGGCTGGCTCGCACGGCTGTTTCTGCTCATCATGGTGCTCGTGCTGGCATACAATCTCTACTTGTGGGTAGGGCCGGGCTCGAACACAAACGTCATCGACTACAAGTATTCGGATTTCATCACCCAGGTGGACGCCGGCAACGTCGCTCAGGTGACAATCACCGATCATCAGAACATCACGGGCAAGCTACGCACCGAGCAGACGTATAACAACGTCAAGTCCACCGACTTCAAGACCGCATATCCCTACAACGACGATGCGACCTTCGCACAACGCCTCCAGGACCACAATGTCCAGGTGGATGCGAAGAGCTCCGGCTCGACCGATTTCATCGTCGGTTTGTTGCTTAACCTGCTTCCGGTCGTGGTGATCCTCATCATCCTGTTCGTGGTATCGCGGCGGGCGGCGCAGAACCAGCAAAATATCTTCAACTTCGGCCGCAGCCGCGCAAAGCTCATCATGGAGGACCGGCCAACCACGACCTTCAGCGACATTGCCGGCGTGGATGAGGCGAAGTCGGAGTTGGAAGAGGTTGTCGAGTTCCTTAAGACGCCCGCGAAGTTCCAGCGGCTCGGCGGCAAGATTCCGAAGGGCGTACTGCTCGTCGGCCCTCCGGGCACCGGCAAGACCCTGCTCGCTCGCGCCGTCGCAGGCGAGGCGGGAGTGCCGTTCTTCTCCATGTCAGGCTCCGAGTTTGTGGAGGTGCTGGTCGGCGTCGGCGCCAGCCGCGTCCGCGACCTATTTGACCAGGCGAAGCGTGCCTCCCCAAGCATCATCTTCATTGACGAAATCGACGCCGTGGGCCGGCAACGCGGCACGAGCCTAACGACCAACGACGAGCGCGAGCAGACGCTTAACCAGCTCCTGGTGGAGATGGACGGCTTCGATACACGGCAGGCGGTGGTCGTCATCGCGGCGACAAACCGCCCCGATGGGCTGGACCAGGCGCTGCTGCGCCCCGGCCGTTTCGACCGCCGGGTGGTGGTGGACCGACCGGATTGGAAGGGACGTCAGGCAATCCTGATGATCCATAGTCGGGGTGTGCCGCTGGCACCGGATGTGGATTTGCAGCAGCTTGCAAGATCCACGACCGGCATGGTGGGCGCGGACCTGGCGAACCTCGTGAACGAAGCGGCGCTGCTCGCGGCGCGGCGCAATCTTGAGCGCGTGAACATGGCTTGCTTCAACGACGCGCTCGACCGCATCCAGATTGGCGCCGAGCGTCCACTCGTGCTAAGCGAATCGGACTTGCAGGTGGTCGCGGTACATGAGGCGGGGCACGCACTCATTGGCCTGCTTACCCCCCACTCAGACCCCGTGACGAAGGTGACGATTGTACCTCGCGGGCAAGCATTGGGCGTCACCCAGTACACCCCGCTCGACGATCGCTACAACTATTCACGGGACTACCTCTTCGGCATGATCATGACGGCGCTCGGTGGCCGGGCCGCGGAGGAGGTCGCGCTGGGCAGCATCACCAGCGGCGCGGAGAACGACCTGCAAAAGGTGACGCAGATCGCCCATATGATGGTCGCGCGGCTTGGCATGAGCAGCCGGCTCGGCCTCGTCTCGTTCAGTGACCGCAGCAGCCCGTTCATTGCCGGTGGAGACATGGGGCAGCGCGACTATAGCGACGCTACGGCGGCGTTGATTGATGACGAGACACGCGATCTCGTCCAGACCGCGTATCAGCGTGTGAAACAACTCCTGACGGACCATCGTGTGACGCTGGAGCGCGTCGCCTCCGAGCTGCGCCGCCACGAGACGCTGGACGCCAAACAATTGAGCCAGATCCTCATCGAGACGGGCATCAATCTGGCCGAAGTGGCCCCTATCCCCAACGCTGAGACAGTTGGCCTCCAGGCGCAGCCGGTCAGCGAGGGGGCGCAGAGCAGCCCGGTCATCCCGAGTGGGAACGCGGGACCGCTCGCGGACGGACACAGCCCCACGCCAAGCTAATCGGTCATCAGCGACGTCACAAGCGACGCGCCGGGCACTGTTGAGTGCCCGGCGCGTCGCTTTCTGCGCAGGTTGCTCGCCTCCTCTCGGTGGGCCGGATACACGGATACAACCATGAGATCGGCGCCGTCATCGTTCGGGCGCTCTGCGGGGATAGCCGCCACCAAACTACCGCGCTGTGTTGAATAGGCCCACGGTCGAAGAGCGTGACGCGCGGTGCGGGAACCTCACCGCCTTGTCGCGCGAGCGTGCGCATGCTATCGTTCGGTGGCAGTTTCGAGTGAGATACTCCATTGAAGGAGCCACATGCGATGACGCAGCACGATAGTCTCTCCACATCCGCCTCCAAGCCCGCCGCGCGAGGCCCGCGCGAGGTCCGCGCGCCACAAGGCACGGCACTCTCTTGCAAAGGTTGGCAGCAAGAAGCGGCCCTGCGGATGCTCATGAACAACCTCGATCCGGAGGTGGCCGAGCGGCCCGACGACCTCATCGTCTACGGCGGATCGGGGAAGGCGGCGCGCAATTGGGATTGTTTCGACGCCATTGTGCGCTCGCTGCGCGAGTTGGAGAACGACGAGACGCTGCTCGTACAATCGGGCAAGCCGGTGGGAATCTTCCGCACGCATCCCGGCGCGCCGCGCGTGCTGATCGCCAACGCGAACCTCGTGCCCCACTGGGCCGACTGGGACGAATTCCGCCGGCTGGAGGCGCTGGGCCTGACAATGTATGGCCAGATGACTGCTGGCTCGTGGATCTATATCGGGTCACAGGGCATCGTACAGGGCACCTACGAGACGTTTGCTGAGGCCGCACGCCGGCACTTCGGGGGCACGCTCAAAGGGACCTTGACACTCACCGCTGGGCTTGGCGGCATGGGCGGCGCCCAACCGCTCGCCATCACGATGAACGAAGGCGTCTGCCTCGCCGTCGAGATCGATCCGACCCGCATCCAGAAGCGACTCGACACCGGCTACCTTGATGAGCTCGCGCCAAATCTGGACGAGGCGTTGCAGCGTGCGGAGGAGTATCGCGCCAAAAGGATTGGGCGCAGCATAGCCGTGGTGGGCAACGCGGCGGAGATATACCCCGAGCTGGTGCGCCGGGGCGTACGGCCGGAGCTGGTGACGGATCAGACGTCCGCGCACGATGCGCTGAACGGGTACGTGCCGGCGGGGTTGACGCTAGAACAGGCTGCAGAGCTGCGGCTAAGCAATCCCGCGGAGTATGAGCGCCGCTCGCTCGACTCGATGGCCGAGCACGTGCGCGCTATGCTCGACTTCGACGAGATGGGCTCGGTGGTCTTCGACTACGGCAACAACCTGCGCGGACAGGCGCTACGTGCAGGTGTGGAAGACGCGCTCCACTTCCCTGGGTTTGTGCCAGCGTTCATTCGCCCACTGTTTTGCCGCGGCAAAGGCCCCTTCCGCTGGGCGGCGCTCTCGGGTGATCCCGAAGACATCTACCGGACGGACGAGGAGATCCTGCGGCTCTTTCCTGAGGATGAGGCGCTTGCGCGGTGGATCCATATGGCGCGCGAGCGCATCCACTTCCAGGGATTGCCGGCACGCATCTGTTGGCTGGGCTACGGCGAGCGCGACAAAGCGGGTCTAGCCTTCAACGAGCTTGTGCGCCGCGGCGAGGTGAAAGCGCCAATCGTAATCGGGCGCGATCACCTGGATTCTGGCTCGGTGGCCTCGCCCTATCGCGAGACCGAGCGCATGCGCGACGGCTCTGATGCGATCGCGGATTGGCCCATTCTCAACGCACTGCTCAACACGGCGAGCGGGGCGTCGTGGGTGTCGTTCCACCATGGCGGCGGCGTAGGCATCGGCTACTCTCTGCATGCTGGCGTGGTCATCGTGGCCGATGGAACGGATGAGGCGGCTGAAAAGCTAGCCCGCGTGCTGACGAACGACCCAGGAACGGGCGTGATGCGCCACGTGGATGCCGGATATCCCGAAGCTATTGAGACAGCGCGAGAGCGCGGGGTACATATTCCGATGCTGACAGAGTAAGCCGGCTTTATAAGCTTCTCTGGATGTGCGGCAACAAGCCAAGGTCCACGTCTGCGACATGGTCGGGGCCGAGGGTCACGACCGCGGCACGCAGGCGGCGAGCGGCATCCACGAGATCGCCCACTTCAATCGACTGGCAGCGCGGACGGAAGGGTTCGAGGTAGTCCGCGCCTGTCTGAAGCTTGATGAGGGCGCCGCGATAATTTCCGCGGAGCAGATGATAACAGCCGACGCCCACCTGGAGAATACCTTTGTAGAGGATGCGCGTTGGGCCGTGGTCGGCGTTCCAAAGCGATTCAAGTGTCTCATGGCACTCGAAATATTCGCGCGTGTTGAACTGCTCGACTGCCAGCAGCAGCGCCGGCTCGGGCTGGTCGTCGCAACGCTCGCGCGGGTCGCCCGGCGGGATGCCGCGCAAAGGGTGGCGGCCATGGTCACGCAACAAGAGCAACTCCATGCTACGCGACGAGGAGGGCGCCCGGTTCTCGGTGCCCTCCTCCGTTGTCACCATCAGGGATGATTAGCCGTGCTGCGCGGCAAGATTCATCTCAAGATTGCGTAGGCGCTTGCTCATGACGGCAAGGAGCTTGATGGCAATATCGGGCGCCTCACGTAATGCCGCCCGGAAGTCCCACACGGGGATGACGAGGGCACGAGTCGGCTCCAATGCCGTGACGGTGGCCGTACGGGGCAGGTCATCTAGCAGTGACATCTCGCCCAGAACCGCACCGCGCTCGAAGGTGCCGAGGTCACGCACGTTGCCCTCAGGGGTTTGTTGTGTCACGCGCACCTGACCGGCCGTCAAGATAAAGAGGCCCACACCCGTCTCACCCTGCCGAAGGAGAGTCGCACCGGCGGGGTACTCGCGCTCGCGGCAGTTGGCCGCGAGCGTCTGATGCTCGCGCTGCGTCAGGTCGGCAAACAGGGGAACCTGTGCGATCACGTCTTCGTACACGCCTGCGCTGCCTTTCTTTCTCAGCCCGCAAGCGCGCGACATAGCGCCCTACGTGGCGAGGGTTTCTTGAGCCGCCGGTTATTGTACCTTATGTGCCTCGGCGCGTCTACTGCTGACAGGCGGTGTTCGGAGCGGCCTACCAATCCTCGCCACCCGCGAATGGGTTGCTGTTCGGGCCACTCCTAGCGCCTGGTCCACTGCGGCCGCGAGGATCACCCCACGGGCCGCGCATGTCCGCGCGTGCGGAGGCGGCGTTCGGCATCGGGCCACCCCAATCGGGCATCGCGGGCATCTCCGGCATGGGGGGTAGGCGATAGTCCATCTCGTCCGGACTCACCATACCCTGATGCGGTCCCGACATGGCCATTCGGGGGTTGGCTCCATTGGGCGGCGGCGGCATCTGCCCGAAGCGCATCTGGCCGGCGGGCGCCATGTGGGCCCTATTCATCCGGCCCCCGTTTCCGGCCATCCCGCCGTACTGATCGGGTCGACCCTGGGCCGCGGCGCCCATCATCCCACCGGCTGGGGGCAACATCTGCTGGGGTGATTGTTGTAACTGAATCTGCGGCGCGGTGCCTTGTGCGGCCATGGCATTGTTGCGTCCAGCAGGGCGGACAGCGCGTATGGTGCCATGTTGGGCTCCAGAGGCGGAGGGTTTCTGCGCTGTGACCGGCAAACTGGGCATCCCATCGCTGCCGACGCTATCACCCGATTGTCGCCGCCGCGCCATACGCACACCCACAAGCTGCTGAAGCTGGCGCACGACATGGTTGAGGCGATGCGAGCTCTCTGCGCTTTGCTGAGAATTACTGGCCACTTGATCCGCGATCTCGATGACCGCCTGCATGGCGCCTGTCATCCGCTCATACTGGGCGGCCTGCTGGCGAGTGGCGACGCTGATGTCGCGCACCGAACGCGTGATGTACGCGAGAATGGAGTCGATTTGCGTGGGCGAAATTTCCTGCCGGCGCTGGAGCACCTGATTACCCATCAGGGATAGCTGCTCCGTGCGCTGCGAAATGTCGCGGGCTGTCTCCGAGAAATTCTGTAATGCCTGATTGATGGCGTTGATGGCCCACACCTGCTGTGCGGAACCATTCGCCTGTTGATCCGCGATGGTGCCGATGCTGTCTGAGGCACCGCTCACCTGCTTCGCGGCGCGTTGCAGCGTGGCGATGACGGTGTTCGCGAAGATAAGCGCAAGGACCACCGCGCCCACCATGACGACGAGACCAATGATGATGAGGTAAACCGTGGTGCGGGTGACCACGGAGGTATAGACGCTCTGTGGCACGCCGACGAAGACTACGCCGATCCAGCGGCCGTCCGGGCTAAATATCGGGCTATAGTCGCCCGCGTACTCGATATTGTCGGAGACGCGTGCCCCAACAACGTCGTTTACAGGCGCGCCGGTATTGTTGTGGTCGGTCACGCGCTTCGAGAGGAGGTCATACACAGCCGGATCGAGACGGTCACCCGTCCCACGACTGGAGAGTCCGTTTGCCCCCTGACCCTTACGGACGGTTGTCTCGATGCGGGCACAGGGAGTCGGGGCGCCCAGCGCGTCGGCGCACTGATAGACCGAGACGACGTTCTGCCCGTTCGTGACATTCACGCCCTGACCGCCGCCGACGAGCTGCTGAACTTCGTCCACATAATCGGTATTGTCTCTAAAGGAATAGCGGCCAAAGTTGTTAGAAGTACTGAGCGAGAAGTCACGGGCGGCGCTCGGCTGATCGGCGACCATAGCGCCATCAGCGGCGACGGAGACGTTCTGGCCGTATTGGGTATGCAAGACGACCTGCGCGATGCGCATATTCTCTTGCTGCTGGGCGTCGGCCTGCTGGCTGACGTACGACGAGACGACCGTGTTGGCGATGAAGAGGGTCGCGATCGTACTGAGGAGGGCCCCCAGGACGACGATAAGCGTCAACTGCGGCCGGATGCCCAGACGCCACCACCTAGGAAACATCCCGGTATGCCCTCCCGCGCGCCTAGCCCGGATGTCGCCCTCACCTCACCGGTGGCGCAGTCCACCACAGCGCGTCATGAATATGATTATCTCGGTGGCGCCATGCGGCGCCGACCTACGTTATACTCCAAACGATTAGCCGCGCAATTCCACCAGGCCCAAACCGGCCAGATAGTCCAACACGGCAAGCAGCTCGCGCTCCGTACGGCGCGTCAGACGTGCGAGGTCTGAGAGATTGCGCTGCCCATCGACGAGCAGCAACACCATGCGCTCCCTGCGATCGAGCGGTAACTGGTCGACTCGCTCCGCCAGCGCCGTGCGACGGGGAGCGAGCATGAGCATACGAGGATCAAGCTGCTCGCCACTCGCCATAGGACCGGCGTTACCATGGGGCGTGCTGCTGTAGCCACTTTCACCCTGATAGTTCGCCGCCTGACGATAGGGATCGGCCCACGAGCCGCCTCCTTGAGACGGCGAGCGATACTCCGGCTGGGAGCCCGCGCCGAACGGGTTGGTGGCCTGTCCTCCCTGCGAAGGCATGGCCGGTGGCGTGCGTGGCGCGGGCGAGGATACGCCAAAGGCTGGCCAAGAGCCGCTCGGTGACCCATACGCGCCGGAGATGGCAGAAGGATCCGACGTCGGATGGCTCGACCCATAGCCCTGGCCGCCGTCGACACCTTCACCAGGGGGTGGCTCCTCAAACGAGTACACGCACTCGCCCCAGTTCTGTAACACGGCGAGTGCGTTGGCTCCTGTGAGCTGCCCCAGAAGCGCGGAAACCGGCTGCCCTTGGACGAACTTGATCTGCCCGATCTCGCGCGTTGCTCCCTGGCCACGAATGACGCGAAGGATCCCGCTTTGTTGGCCGAGACTGATCATGCTGATGATGTTGCTCAGCTTACTGATCGTCAGAAACTGTGCGGCCATCGCCTCATGCTCCCTGCATCCATCGCGCTCGCCCTCTCCGGGCAACGCCCAACCCCACTCCCCCGCCCCCGTATCGCTGGATGTCGCCGCGCCAGTGCGCGTGATAAGGTCAGCGCGCGGGTCTGATTGGCCTACGTCACTTTCCCGGACACTGTACCATCGTTGCGCGACCCAATCTAGGGGGAGCGTACTAACGGCGGGAGCGCCTCCGGGAATGCTCCGAGAGATGCGACGTGTGCGGCTACCGTAGCATGTTTGTCAAGCGTAGATACCCATGCTACGGCAGGTCTATTTGGATGTGGAGCCGCGCGTCGAAGCGCTGCTGGTCTCGGGTCCGGACTCGCGCGACACTGCGCCCGTGTCTGTGGCAGAGGCCGGCACAGACACGGCGTCCATTTCAGCCAGGCGCGCCCTGAGCTCATCTGCCAGCCGCTTGTATTCTTGAGCGCGCTCTTCGTCCCATTTGGGCATTTTCGGGCCAACTCCGGCCCCGACAGCACGATCAATCAGGCCGGCGTAGAAATCATAGGTCTTGATCTGAAGCTCGATCAGCTCGCGCTCCGTCAGTGGCTTGCTCACGCACTCTCCTCCACCGGGTCGGTCTGTTGCAGCCAGCTGCCGAGCATGAGTCAACCGCCAGCATGATCAAGATCAGGGTAGCACAGCGACGGCATCCGGTCAAGCGCTGATTCTCGACATATGCGCCAGAAATTCCCCACTGCCGCCGTCGTCATCGTCTGCTAGACGACGGTGGCGATGGGGAATGCCCATGTATTGCCCTCATGTTCTGGCCCGACGTGTCGCGACGATCTCAGCAAGGATAGCTAGGGCGATTTCTTCAGGCGTCTCGGCTCCAATATCGAGCCCGATTGGACCGTGAATGCGCGCGATCTGGTCATCGGTGACGCCCTCCGCGCGCAGGTGCTCATTACGCCGCTCGCGCGTCCCGCGGCTCCCAATCGCGCCGACGTAGCCCGCATCGCGACTCAACGCCACTTTGAGGGCAGGGACATCGAACTTGTCGTCATGTGTGAGGACTGCTACGGCGGTTGTGCTGCTGATGGGCAGGCGTGCCAGCGCATCATCCGGCCATTCGATGACCAGATCGTCAGCTTCTGGCAGGCGTTCGCGCGTGGCGAACGCCTCACGCGCATCTATGACCGCGACGCGATAGCCAAGCACCTTCGCGAGTCGAGTCAGCGGAATGGATATGTGTCCGGCGCCGACGATGATCAGCGACTGCGGTGGCAGATGGGCGGTGGTGAAAAGCTCGAACTCCCCGGCCTCGGCCTGGTGAGTCTGTGCGAGAGACTCACCCCGCCGCAGGGCTTCGGCGGCGTCTGATTCGGCCATGGATTGCAGCGCTACCTCGCCCAAGTCGCTGACGAGCGCGCCATTGGCTCCCGACAGAAGCGTGCGCCCGATCCACTGCGGCACGGTCCCACCGATGACGGTCGCCAGGGCAACCGGACGCTGGTCACTCAGCTCGCGCATCAGACGCTCGTGCGCCACCCCCATACGCTCGACAAAGACGCGGATTTCGCCACCGCACGAGAGGCCGATCTGCTCCACGTTCTGCTCTTCGGTGATCCCGTATTGCAGCAGCACCGGCTCCCCCGTGCGAATGGCGCGCAGGCCTTCCTCGATGACAGCCGGCTCGACACAGCCACCGCTCACCGAGCCGGCGATCTCGCCCTGCTCACTCACGGCGAGCGTGGCCCCGACGCCGCGAGGCGCGGAGCCCCGCACGGAAACGACCGTCGCAAGCGCCACCTGCTCGCCAGCCGCACGCCAGCGCTCCACATCGGCCAGTACGTCACGCATTGGTATCACCTCCGCACGGCCTCCGCAATGCGTCCGCCGCCTAGCGATCCCGATCCATGTCGACAGGCGCCTCGGAAGGCGGCGTGGGCGCGCCGGCATGCGCCCGATAGGCGTTCTGCAGGTCAGCCATCATCGCCTCACGCCTGCGATACAGCTCTTTGCGCGTGCGTGGCCCGGCGCGCGAGATAGCGTATGCCGCGAGCAGCGGGAAGGCGACGGTGGTGTCAGCATAGACGACAACGCTGTCTTCGAGCATGTCAGGCCTAATCTTGCCCCACGAGACGGCCTCTGACGGCGTGGCGCCGGATAGGCCGCCCCAGTGCGGAGCATCCTGCGTGACCTGGATGAAGTAGTCGTGTCCGCCCTTGTTGATGCCCAGCACCTCCCAGAGTTGAGGCTGTGTCTGGAGGTAGAAGTTCTTGGGCGACCCGCCGCCGAGGATGATGACACCATTGCGCGTGGCGGCGTGGACAATGGCAGTCGTCTCGTGGACGTCGTACAGGGGATCAATGGTGAGGGCGTTGCCGTCGAGCTGATGGCGCGCCAGATTCATGCCGATTGAGGAGTCTCCCGGCGAGGATGTATAGATCGGCACGTTCCACTGAGCGGCCATCGCCAGGACCGAGTGCTCCGCATCGACGCCCAGCTCTAGCAGGCGCTCGCCGATCAGGTGGTGCAGCTCGGCGGTAGACATTGGGCGCTGCGGAAACGTGGTGAAGATCTCGCGTAGGAAACGGTCGGTGTCGAGGAGGACCTCGTCGCGGAAGAGCACGTCGTAGATACGAATAACACCGGCTTCGTGGAGGTCGGTGTCGCTGAGCTTGAACGAACCGCGGTGAAGCGCATAGCTCAGCGCGTGATGGATATCGTGGTAGAGATTGGCTCCAGTGCTGACGATGAAGTCAATGGCGCCCCGCTCCATGAGGGTGATGATGGAGCCGCCAACACCGGCGGGCGTCATGGCGCCAGCGATGGTAAGGCAGATGGTGACGTCCTGCTCAGGGTCAAGCATTCGTCGAGCGTAGAGCTGGGCAGCTTCGTTTATGCGCCCGGCGTTGTAGGCCTGGAATGACCCTTCAATCAGGTCGGCAACCGACAGGCCCGGCTCGATTCGCCGCGGAACGATACGCTCGCCGGCCAGGTAGTCTCCGGCGCTCGGGTTGGTAACCGTATCCTGGCGATCGTGGTGATGTTCGTCGTGGCCCGTCGGGGCCGGTCCCTCGTGCGGACGGTGCGGCACGGCGCTTCGCTCCCTCTCGTATGCTGCGGCGCCTGCTCAATCTATCACCGGACGGCGCCACTGAGGGAGTATACCACCGCTCCGGTGGGACGCCCGAGCGCTACGGTGCGCCGGAATCAGCTCGCCGGCCGCCATTTTGGGACGCGCGCCGGAGTGGAATGGATGGGAGACCGCCGGTGCGTCGAATGGCATGGGTCACATGGTCCTCATGCGACTCATTCTCGATGCGCAGCAGCTCATCGTCGTCGAGCGGCTCAAGTGGGCGAGTGATGCGCGTGCGTCTGCGCTCCGCGGAGAGATCCTCATCGCGCGGCCCACGGTAGGTTCCCTCGCGCCGCAGGAGGCGACGCACATAGTCAGGCGGCTCGTCCGCGAGTTCCTCGCTGACGTCTTCGTCCATTCGCAGCGGCAGCGTTGCTCGCCCACGCTGGAGGGTGAATGCGACTTCAGCCTGTTCCCAGAACTCGGCGGGAAATCCCTCAACATCTCTCGTGGGGCGCGACTCGTCGTCGTCCAGGGTCGTGGCGACGGCGAATCCAGCGGCCACAGCGAGCGCACGCAGATGGTTGTCACCCCCAACAACAAGCACATCCTTGCCCAGACGACCGCAGAACGTGGCGAGACGCTGAAGCGCCGGCTCATCGGTCACCCATGCCGGGGGATGCGCAGGAAAACTGAGCGCAACCCGCGGAGCCCTGACACGCGCAAGCGCAGCTTCGACGGCCTCAAGCGGCGCATCTGGCCTTACTGTAAGCACGCGCACCGTCGTTACACCCCCGCTCGCTAGCGCCGCGCGCTTGCCCTGTTCAAGAACCTCGCGCCCGCACCATTCCCCTGTGGTCAGTATACGTAGCGGAAGCGACGCACTCACACATGTACGGGAAAATGTACCGCCAAAAGGGCAAAAAGTACCGGCGCGGGAGACTCCCGCGCCGGTAGGAAATGGGCAAAGTGCCCCAGTCTCAGCCGAGCAGGCTGGCGACGGCGTCCGGTGCCTGTGAGATGACCTCGCGCAAGTGAGAGACATCTTTGCTGCCTCCCTGAGCCGAATCGGGGCGTCCGCCACCCTTACCGCCGAGGCGCTCGCCGATTGCTTGGGCGAGCTTGCCCGCGTGCAGGCCCCGTTTGGTCAGGGCCTCGTCGACTGTCACGATGAAACGGGCCTGGTCGTCCGCCACCGCCGCCAGCACGATCACCCCCGCGCCCAAACGATTGCGGACCGCGTCGCCCATCTCGCGCAGCGCCCGGTCGTCCGCTGCCGGCACCACCGCTGCGACCACCTTGACGCCGCGGACCTCCCGCGGCGAAGCCGCCAGCCGGGCGGCCTCCTCGCGGCTTTGGTCGCCCTGCGCCTTGCGGAGCTGCTTGCGGGCTTCGTTCAACTCCTCTTGGAGTCCCTGGATGCGATCCAGAAGGGTATCGGGTGTCGTCTGCAGGCGGGCCGCCGCCGAAGTGAGTAGGTCGCTGCGTTGATTGAGATGGGAACGGGCGCCCACCGCGGTCAGGGCCTCGATACGGCGCGTTGCCGCGCTCACGCTGCTCTCCTGCGTCGGCAGGAAGATGCCGATCTCGCCCGTCGCGCCCACGTGTGTCCCGCCGCAGAGCTCCTTGCTGGGGCCCATCGTCACGACGCGGACCGTATCGCCGTACTTCTCGCTGAACAGGGCCATCGCGCCGGTCGCGATAGCCTCTTTGTACGGCATGGCCTCGGTCTTCACCATGTGGTTCGCCAGCACCATGTCGTTGATACGACGGTCGATCTCGCGCATCTCCTCGGTTGTCACCGCCCGTGAGAGATTGAAATCGAACCGGAGACGGTCGGGGGCGACGAGGCTGCCCTGCTGGTGCGTCTGCTCGCCAAGGACGTCCTTCAGCGCGCGATGGAGCAGATGAGTAGCGCTGTGGTTGCGCATCACGGCCTGGCGCCGGGGGACGTCCACCTCCGCGCGGACCTCGCTCCCCACCGTCAATGTCCCTCGGATGATCCGGCCGTAGTGGGCGATGAGGCCGGGCACCGGGCGCTTGGTATCGGTCACCTGGAACGTCCCGTTCGCGTTGCCGATCTCCCCCTGGTCGCCCAGTTGGCCGCCCGCCTCGGCGTAGAAAGGCGTCGCCGCCATCACCAGCACCGCGTCGCGCGGACCATTCACCGCGCTCACGCTCTCCGCCGGCTGGCCGTCCACCAGCATCGCGACGACCTCGCTGCTGCCGGTCGTGGTCCCGTATCCTGTGAAGGCGGTCGTCGGAGCCCTCTTGATGACCTGTGTCCACGCCTCTTCCTCCTGTTTGCGGGCGAACACGTCGGGGTGGCGCGCGCGCTCCTGCTGGCGCTGCAGAGCGCCTTCAAAACCCGCGCGGTCGACGTGCATGCCCCGCTCGGAGGCGACCTCCTCGGTCAGCTCGAGCGGAAACCCATGCGTGTCGTATAAGCGGAACGCCAGCTCGCCAGGTACCTCCGTGACGCCCCTGGCCTGCAGCTCATCCAGCTCCTTGCTGAGGATCTGGAGGCCGACGTTCAACGTCTGGCCGAAACGGGCCTCTTCGGCGCTAAGAATCTCCACGATTTGGTCGCGGTGCTCCGCCAACTCCGTGTAGTGCCCCTTCATCAGATTGATAACGGTATCTGCCGCATCCGCGAGGAAGGGACCCTCCAACCCTAACAACTTGCCGTGGCGCACGGCACGCCGCAGCACACGGCGGAAGATGTAGCCGCGCCCGGTGTTACCTGGCTGCACACCGTCGGCCGCCAGAAAGACTAAGGCGCGACCGTGATCCGCGATGACGCGCAGCGAGCGGTCGTGCTGCTCGTTCACGCCGTACTCGGTCTTGGCGAGTCGCGCGAAGGTATCGATGATCGGCCGGAAGAGATCCGTATCGAAGACCGAATCCTTCTCCTGCAGAACCATCGACAGGCGCTCCAGACCCATGCCGGTGTCGATGTTCTTCTGCTTGAGCGGCGTGCGATTGCCGTCACGGTCCTGGTAGAACTGCATGAACACCAGGTTCCAGACTTCGAGGTAACGCTGGCAGTGATCGCAGCCCGGCGCACAGTCGGCACGACCACAGCTTAGGGCCGCGCCGCGGTCGTAGTAGATCTCCGAATCGGGGCCGCAGGGACCCGACGCGCCCGGTGGTCCCCACCAATTGTCTTCCAAGCGGGTGATCTCGTCCGCTGGGAAACCGGCAACTTCCTCCCAGAGACGGGGAGCTTCATCGTCCTCGGGATGCACGGTCGGGTACAGCCGGTCGGCAGGGATGCCATAGTCCTTGGTGAGTAGTTCCCACGCAAAGGCGATGGCGTCGCGCTTGAAGTAATCGCCAACGGAGAAATTGCCCAGCATCTCAAAGAACGTGAGATGCGAGTCGTCGCCAACCTCGTCGATGTCGGTCGTGCGGAAGCACTTCTGCACGGAGGTCAGCCGGACATGCGGCGGCTGTTCTTGGCCGAGGAAAAACGGAATCATCTGCTGCATGCCAGCGGTTGTCAGCAGCACAGTGGGATCGTTGCGCGGGATCAACGACGAGCTCGGCTGACGGTAGTGGCCCCTAGCCTCGAAGAAATCGAGGAACGCTGACCTGAGCGCGGCGCCGCTTGTGCGTGGGCCGTTGCTCGTATCCTTCGCCGACGGCGCTTTGCCGCCGGGCGCGCTCTGTGATCGCTTCGCAGGCATGTTTCCGCCCTTGTCGTCTGGTGGTGCGTACCGGGTCAATTCAGTGTGTGGTCGCCGCTGTTGCCACATCCATTGTGCAGCAGCGAGTCGTCGGAAGGGCCGGCGCACGATTGGGGCAGCGGCGCACGCCGCACCGCACCCCACACAGGGCGAGGGGCATGTGTAAGGCAAGGCCGGCCAGTCCAAGCGGACTCCGACGCCAGCCGTCCGCACGACGGAATCCAGCCTATTATACACGTGGTTGCGCCGGACTAGCAATGGAAGCAGGCTAGCGTGCAGAAGCGGCGCCAAACAGAAAGGAGCCGGCAAAATGCCGGCTCCCGCGGGATATTCGGACGGACGCGCACAAACGACTAGCGGTGCGCTCCGACAAGCTCGTGGCGCGCGAGGAAGTCCGCCAGAGTTCCCTCGTCGTACTTGCGCTCGATGCGAGGTTGCGCCTCGGCGACATCCTTGCGATCAAGCAGTTGAATTAGGTCCGAAAGACCCAGACGGAGCGTCATCGCGGGCCGGCCCGCGGAATCGCGCGTCTCGACTACCAGGCCGTCGTCATCGTCGTGGATGGAAAAGCCACGGGCGTCGGTGTTGTCGAGCACCTGCCCAACCCTGCGCAAGATGGACTCGTACGTGTAGGTCTTCATCGTCCGGTCGCACCTCATTCATGCCTGCGTAAGCGGACCCCCATGTCCGCTGATCCGTTTGGGCCTGTCGCCCCCAAGAGGATAGGCTACCATGAAACGATTCTGGATTCAACCTCTGCGCGTTCCAGAATCCACGCAAGCCGTGTATCCAAGGAGATCAGAAAGTCTCAGCGCCTGGCAGGCACAAACGCTGTATGACCGGATGGCCGCTGCGGTACAATGATCTTCGCGGGCACGAGTGGCCCATGAACGTGCGTTGGGCAGGGATGGCATCGATTCCTGCAGCCGGGTTAAGAAACACCATTCGCGGAGGACGCCTGATGGAGCCCGAAGAGATGGACGTGGTCGAGCTGCTGGAAGATATCGCCGTCGAGCGATCCTGGCGCGTGAAGCCTGATGCCGGCCCTGATCGGCTGGCAAAAGGGCAGCGCGGTATGGTAGTCCATCGCCGGGATGAGACGCCGTTCTATGACGTGGAGTTCCTGGACGGCCAGACGCAAGAGCCGATCGTACTTGCGACACTACCAGGCAGCAAGATTCGCGTCATCGAGCACGACGACCTGATCGTCGGATAGTCCCGGCTGGTCGCGACAGGATAGCCTGATGGGCGGCGACGTGGACGCCGACAGCCTGCGGGCATGGGCGTGTGTGATGGACACCCTCGCGGTCGCGACCGGCGCGCTGCGCGCCGAGGCGTGGATCGTGGGCGGCGCGCTGCGCGACATAGCGCTCGGCCTGCCAGTCGGGGATCTCGACCTTACCGTGACCTGTCCGCCTTCTGCACTCGCCGCCGCACTGGCCGGCGAGTATCGTCCAACAGTCGCGCACCTCAACCGCAGCTCCTTGCGCCTCAACCTGCATCCGCACAGGGGGAAGCCGTCGCTCCAGCTCGACCTTTCTCCGCTACACGGGCCAGATATCGCGACTGACCTGGCGCAGCGCGACTTCACCTGCAATGCGCTTGCCTTGCCGCTCTCTTCCAGGGCCGAATTGCTCGTCGCGGCCTCAGCGCGCCACCAGGACCCATTCTCACGGCGCGGCGCGCTGCCGTCGCTGCTAGACCTGCTCGGCGGGCTTCGCGACATCGAGGAGCGAATCCTACGGCCTGCAAGCTCCACCAGCTTCACGGACGAGCCGGGGCGCATCATCCGGGCGGCGCGCATGCTGGCAGCATTCGGCTTCAGCGCTTCTGCTGAGCTGTGCGAGTTTGCTCTCCAAGCCGCGCCGCTGCTTACCCATCTCACGTCCGAGCGCATCTGCGCGGAGATGGACATGCTGCTCGCGCTACCGGCGTGCGCCGAAGGGCTGCGCTTCCTGGCCGACGTCGGCGCGCTGGCGGCGCTCGTGCCCGCCCTCGCTGACGAGCCTGCCCGCAGCCACGTCGTCGCATCAGTCGCCGCCACTCGCCAGTTGCAAGATAACGTTGGCGCCACTCAGAACGCCGAACCTCTTGGCAATCTCGCATCACTAGCTCCCCTGCGGGAGCGGTATGCGTCCGCACTTCCCTCAAGCATCCCAAGGATCGTCGCCCTGCGCTGGGGATTGCTGCTCCACACCGACATGCCCGGAGATGAGAGCGGCCACAGCGCGCGCTTGGACGCCAAGGCGCCAACGTGGCTGCGGCTATCGAAGCAGGTGCGTGCCACGGTGGCGGCCGTGGCGGAGAGCTCGCGCTGGCGCAGACTGCTGATGGATGGCGACCCCTCACTACCCGAGCTGCGTGCGGCCGCCGACCGCTGGCAAGACGGGTTCGTGGACCTGCTCGTGGGCGCGGCTGCTTGCGATGCTGGCTTCTCCGAATCTCTTGTCCCCAACCCCGGAGCGCGGATGAGCGTCGCGAGACGAGCGGGGAACATCCTCGAACGCTTCGTCGCGGATCGCGAGGCGTTCATCCCACCACCCCTGCTCGACGGGCAGGCGGCAATCCATGCGATTGGGGCCGTGCCGGGTCCCGAGCTTGGGCGAGTGCTGCGCGAGGTGCGACGGGCCCAACTAGCCGGTATCGTCGCAACTCAAGAGGAGGCGTTTGCCCTCGCACGGCGCCTCATCGAGTCGGCCTAAAGCGCCCTCGCCGGCTGCCTTGACACTGTAGCGGGTGTGTTACTATACTCGCCGTAGTCGCATATTGTATTGGCTTTGACCAGGACAAGTACGCGAGCACGCCCCAACAACAGCGAGCCGGGATGGTGGGATCCGGCGTTGCGGCGACGCGGAATGGCCCTGCAAGCCGCGGTCCGAGCGAGCAAACGCTCGTAGGACTCGCCGGGCGCCTCCCGTTATCGGGGCGGAGCATCGGATTCACTCCCGTGCTCGCGGAGGAGCTGACCCGCCATGTGTGGCGGTGCGGCTCGAATGTGGGTGGTACCACGAAGGCATTTGTCGCCTCTCGTCCCAGTGGACGAGGGGCTTTTTGTTTTTGGTCGCACGGCGGTCCAAACGCCGCGCGAAGGGAGGAAATCGGCATGACAGCGCCGACGACGTCGAAAATGCCCGCCGGCACGGTGGGAGCCAAGAAGCAACGTGAGCGCGTGTTCTCAGGCATCAAGCCGACGGGGACGCCGACACTCGGCAACTACGTAGGGGCAATTCGCCATTGGGTTGCCGACCAGGATCACTACGACAATATCTTCTGCGTGGTTGACCTGCATGCCATCACCGTTCCGCTGGACCCACACGAGCTGCGCGAGAACACGCGCCAGCTCGCCGCGCTTCTGCTGGCCTCGGGCATCGATCCCGCGCGCAGCGCGCTCTTCCTCCAGTCCCACGTCGCAGAGCACTCAGAGCTTGCATGGATTCTCAACTGCGTGACGCCGACCGGCTGGCTGAATCGCATGACGCAGTTCAAACAGAAGGCAGGCGAAGATCGCGAGCTTGCGAGCGCCGGCCTCTACGACTATCCCGTGCTCATGGCGGCCGACATCCTGCTCTACCAAACGGACGTTGTTCCCGTCGGCGAGGACCAGAAGCAGCACGTCGAGCTGACGCGTGACATCGCCGACACCTTCAACTATCGCTTTGGCAAGACGTTCGTGGAGCCGCGCCCCCTCGTACGCGAGGCCGGAGCGCGCGTCATGTCGCTTGACGACCCGACGAAGAAGATGAGCAAGAGCGACAACGAGCACTCGTATATCAGCCTGCTCGATCCCCCTGCGTCGGTGCGCAAGAAGATCGCCCGCGCCACCACCGACTCGGAACGCACCATCGTCTTCGACGAGAATAGGCCGGCCATCTACAACTTACTGCAAATCTACGAAGCGCTGGGTGCAGGCGAATCGCGGGAACAGATCGAGGCCGAGTTTGCCGGCAAGGGTTACAAGGAGTTCAAAGCGGCGCTTGCGGATCGCATCGTCGCAACGCTCGAACCGATCCAGCAGCGGTATGGCGAAATCACCAGTGACCCGACATATCTGGACACGTTGCTGGCCGAAGGCGCCGCGCGGGTTCGCCCAATCGCCAAAGAGACGGTTCGCACCGTCAAAGAGCGCGCCGGGTTCGTCCTTCCGCGCGCCTAAGGCGCCAACATAGAGATTGGAGCACATGGCATGTCCGCACCGACACGAGCGACCTTCGAGGCCGCTCCGCCCGCGCTTGAGCGCCGGCCCACGCTCGTGCCGGTGTGGCGGGAGGTTCCCGCGGACCTCGACACGCCCGTCTCCGCCTACCTCAAGCTCGCACGCGGGCCCTACGCCTATCTGCTGGAGAGCGTGGAGGGCGGCGAGCGGCTGGCGCGCTACTCGTTCGTGGGAGCCGACCCCTATCTGGTGCTGCGCGTGCGGGACGGTGTGGCGGAGTATCGCTGGCTGCGTGGCGACCGCGCCGGCACGGTCGAGCGGGTGCCCTGCACCGACCCGCTAGCAGCACTCCAGGCTGAGATCGAGCGGCGCCCGGCTGTTCGCATGTCTGGGCTTCCACGCTTCGCTGGTGGCGCGGTCGGCTATCTCGCCTATGAAACGGCGGCGCGCTACGAACGAAGCGTAGCCGTGCCGGAGGTTGACCCGCTCGGCCTGCCCGAAGCGATCTTCTGCTTCACCGATGAATTGCTCGCCTTCGACCACGCTCGCCACCGTGCCCTTCTCCTCACCCACGCCGATATCGAGGCCGCCGGAGGCGACGAAGCGCGGGCACGAGAGGAGGCCGAGACACGGCTCCGTGCGATGGAGCAACGACTCGCTGGCCCGGTCCCGCGAAGTAAAAAATCTCAAAAAACGGCAAAAACGGCAATGCCGCACGCTTCCCCTTTGGCCGCCCGTCTGGAGTCGCGCGAGGCATACATGGCTGCCGTGGAACGGGCGAAGGAATACATCCGGGCGGGCGATTGTTTCCAGGTGGTGC
>CAYYCB010000012.1:0-11010 GCA_964469715.1 uncultured Ktedonobacterales bacterium
CGGCTGACTGGACGCAAGAGATCCGCCTCCCGCGGGCAATGCTGCGCTCCGCAGGGTGAATGGGCCGGAACCTCGGAAGAAAGGTCTTGACACTGTCGTCGTCGGCGTGTACCATTGCGCACATCACATATGATATCAGCTATCTGATATATCATATATCAACTCAGTTGACCGGAACAGCCGGGAGGTGGGGGATGCAGGCAGAGAGCATTCGTGCCGCTTCAGGGCTGCCCCCGACGGTCAGCGTATATGTCTACGCGACCATCCGGGATCGCATCCTCTCGGGGCAATATCCGCCAGGCACCCGGCTCGAACTGCGGGACCTGGCCATAGGCCTCGGCGTGAGCCAAGTCCCGGTGCGCGAGAGTCTCCTGAAACTGGAGGCGGAAGGGTTCGTTCGCATCGTGCCGCATCGAGGCGCGTCCGTGACCGAGCTGTCCTTGGAAGCCCTCGAAGAGATCTATCTGATCCGCGGGCTGCTCGATGCCCTGGCGACCCGCCTCGCGGTGCCCGCACTCTCGCCACACACCCTCTCCCTGCTGGAGGAGGTCATCGACCGGATGGCGGTGGCCACCGAGAGCCGTGACGTCGATGCACTCATCCACCTCAATCGCGAGTTCCACTTCCTGATTTACGACGCGTCCGAATGTCCTCTCCTGGTGCGCCTCATCGCCGGGATGTGGGATCGTTCGGCGCGCTATCGCGACACGTATTTCCACCAACCGACAGCCGCTCCGCAGGCGCTTGCCGATCATCGCGCTATCCTAGCGTTCTGCCAGGTCGGTGATCCCATCGCGGCGAGTGATGCGATGCGCCACCACATCCACCGCACCATTGAGGGCATTCAGACCCGAACGGAAAGGCCGGATCCCCCGGCGGTGGCGCAGCCCGCGACGCCGACTACCCTAGAGCTGCGATGACTACTGAGGCTCGCTTACCGAAGAGGAGGTGATTGCACACTTTCGACCGAGGCCGAAGCTCGCCAGCATCGAGCATGCGAGCGTCATCCTAGTGTCTCCGCACACAATTTCGGGGCCCGAATGATCAGGCCTCCAGGTCTACGCCTTCGTGTCGGCAGGGCGGCGTAGAAGATTGCCGTTGCGGACACCATGTCCGACACCACGCGCTGGCAGATCACTGGCGATCATTGTTGATCGCGATCCCTGGCAGTACCGCACACGCGCCTGATGCCCAGGACTCCTCACTTGGCATTCGATACCCTTAGGGCAGGGGCGCAGAGTAGACGGTGCTGCTAGGTAGTCCCACGACGAGGAGTGTAGATGAAACCTCAGGCATATGGGCGCTTCGGACTTGCGGTCCTCTCACTCGCCGCCGGACTCCTGGCGGCATGCGGAACCGCGGGAAGTGCCAACGGCAAAAGTACTAGCAATCAGTGCGTTACATTCGCGGGCGCCGAAGACAGCGGTCAGAAGAATTCGCTGGACCCGGCGAACCAACCGTCGAGCCAGAATTCGATCATGGTCGCCGCCGTGTATAACCGCTTGATGGGGCTGGACGACAACTTCAAGGTCCGCCCGGAACTCGCCACGAGTTGGGAGTCCAATGCCGATGCCACGCAGTGGACCTTCCACTTGCGGCAGAGCGTGAAATTCAGCGACGGACACCCGTTCACCTCCGCTGATGTGGTCTACACCTTTCAGCGCCTCATCGATCCCGCGACCGGCTCGGAGGCCGCCGCCACGCTCTCATTCTTGACCAAAGACAGCATCACCGCGCCCGATCCCTCTACGGTCGTCTTCAAGACCGCCCAGCCGATGGCCACGCTGCCAAACCTGATCACCACAAAGAGCACGTACATCGTTGAGAACGGCGCCACCAAAGACACGCTGCGCACACACGGCGTAGGCACCGGTCCCTTCATCGCCCAGGACTTCCAACCGGTTCAGCAGGTGCACAAGTTCGTCAAGAATCCCAACTATTGGGAACCCGGGTTGCCGAAGGCCGCCTGCATCGAGGCGTACGTCATCCAGGAGGCGACCACCCTTAACGCCGCCTTGCAATCCGGCCAGATCGATGTCGCGCAGAGCGTCGCGTACGTCAGCATCCCCACACTGCAACAGGATTCGAGCATCAAGCTGCTGAAGACGAGCGCGTCGACGTCGATGACGATCGCGATGGATGTCACGCAGGCGCCCTTCACGGATTCCCGCGTGCGCACAGCGCTGAAGAAGGTGGTCGACCGGCAGAAGATGGTCAGCACGGTCTTGCTGGGCCAGGGTGCCGTGGGCGACGATAATCCGATCCCTCCGACCTCCCCCTATGCGTGGCGGAGCCAGGTGCCGGCGCAGGACATCGCCGGGGCGAAGCAACTGCTCGCGCAGGCCGGGTATGGACCCTCCAATCCGCTGAAGCTGGACCTCTACACCGCTGAATTCCTTCCGGGGGCGGTGAACATGGCCCAGCTCTATGCCCAGATGGCGGCGCAGGCCGGCGTGCAGGTCAACGTCATCACAGGCCCAGCCGGCGAGTACTGGGACAACGTCTATGAGAAGCACCCGTTCTTCATGTCGGGCTGGTCGGCGCGTGGGCCGCTGGAGGCGATGAACCTGGAGTATCGATCCACGGCGAATGACAACGAGAGCCACTGGAAGAACCCGGATTTCGACCACCTTCTCGATCAGGCGAGCGCGACCGTCGACGTGAATCAGCGCACACTCCTCTTCCAGCACGCCGAGCAGATGATCACCGAGGACGGCGGTGAGATCATCCCGGTGTTTACCTTTACGGTCGCGGCCGAGCGGACGAACTGCAGCGGCTATCAGCCGGCGGTGCAATTCATCCAGATCGACCTCAGCCACGTGTCGTGTAACTAACGCGCGCCGTTCCCCGTCCCGTGGCGGGCTATCGCCGCAAATTTGCCCCGCAGCGATAGCCCGCCCGCTCGACACTCCGCGCGTGACGCGCCTGGAGCGGAGTCCACGATGCTTGTCAAGCTCATAGTGTCACGCATGACACAAGCCCTCTTGACACTCCTGGCGGTGTCCGTTGTCATCTTCTGCGCGTCACAATTCCTGCCAGGGGACGTCGCCGTACGTGTGCTCGGCCGCGAGTCGACACCGGCGCAGCGGGCGCTCTTTCGCCAGGAGATGCATCTCGACGAGCCGCCCGTGCAACGCTACGCGCAGTGGCTCGCGGGGGCTGTGCGTGGGGACTTCGGCCGCTCGATTGCAAGCCAGGAAGATGTCACGTCGATCGTTGCCCCTCCCCTGCAAAATACGCTTCTGTTGAGCGCGTACGCGTTCCTGCTCTACGTGCCTTTGAGCATGTTGCTGGCGATGATCGGTGCCGTGTACCGAGGCCGCCCTCCCGACGTGGGCATCTCGCTCCTGACGCTCATCGGTCTGGCGATGCCGGAGTTCGTGCTGGGCACCATCCTCCTCATCGTCTTCGCGGTGATCGTCCCGATCTTTCCCGCCATGTCGCTCCTCGCGCATGTCCAGGGGCCGCTAGATTTCCTGCGGGCCACCGCGTTGCCGGCGCTCACGCTGACCGTGGTCATGGCCGTGTACGCCATTCGCATGTTGCGCGACAACCTCATCGAGGTGCTCGGGTCCGACTACGTGCGCATGGCAACGCTCAAGGGCTTGCCGCGGTACCGCGTGCTGCTGCAGCACGCCGTGCCGAACGCGCTCGGCCCCGCCCTGAACGTCACGGCGCTCAACCTCGCCTACCTCGTGGGTGGGGTCGTGATCGTGGAAAACGTGTTCGCATTCCCGGGTCTCGGCAATCTGCTGGTAAACTCCGTCTCCTTGCGTGACATGCCCGTTGTCGAGGCGGTGACGCTCATCATCTCGGCCATCTATATCTTCGCCAATCTCATCGCGGACGTTGCGACCATGGTGCTCAATCCCCGCCTGAGGAGCCACTGATGGCAGCATTGACCTCATCCCGCGTCACCCTTGACAGCCTCGCCGGGGCCTCACGGGGCGCAGCGGCCAGGGTACGCCGCTTGCCCCCGTCATTGCTCGTCGGCTCCGCGATCATCGTCGTGTACGTACTGGTGGCGTTGGTAGGGCCGTGGTTCGCGCGGTACGGCTATGCGGACACGGGCACAGGCATACCAGTCTCTACCGCCTCCAGCGCCCACTGGTTCGGCACCGATCAGTTGGGTCGCGACGTGTTCAGTCGCGTTCTCTACGGAGCGCGCATCGACCTGCTGCTGGCGATCTCTAGCACCTTTATCGCCATGGCGCTCGGGGGCACGGTCGGATTACTCAGCGGGTATGTGGGCGGGTGGTTCGACGCCCTGTTGATGCGGATCTTCGACGTGTTCATCAGCATCCCCTTCTTGATCCTCGCGCTCCTGATGATCAGCGCAGCCGGGCCCGACCTCAGCGGCAATCTCGGACTGCTGATTGGCGTGGTCGTCGTCGTATACGCTCCCCGCATCGCCCGCATGGCTCGCACGGTGGCGATAGACCTCGTGACGCGTGATTTCGTCACGGTTGCGCGCGCGCGCGGTGAGTCGTCGTGGTCGATCGTGTGGCGCGAACTGATGCCGAATGCCACCGGCGTCCTGCTTGTCGAGTTCGGCGTGCGCGCAGGCTATGCGCCGATTCTGATCGGTTCCTTGGGGTTCCTCGGCTTCGGCGCGCGACCGCCGTCACCGGAGTGGGGGCTCATGATCAGCGAGAACCGCTCCGCGATTGCCTTGGCTCCGGTCACGGTCCTGGCTCCTGCGCTTGCGCTCGCCCTGTTCGTCATCGGGCTCAACCTCTTCACCGACGGGCTGGCGCGCGTGCTAGGACGGTCTGTGCAGCGTGGACCGGCGTAGGGGGATGGGAACCATGGAAATCGGTGCGAAGCCGGCGTCGCGGGCGCCCCTGATCGAAGTCGACAACCTGACGGTAGATTTCTGGACTCCCGAGGGCTGGGCCAACGTGGTCAACCACGTGTCGTTCGCCGTGGGCGCCGGCGAAGCCGTCGGCCTGGTCGGTGAATCTGGGTGCGGGAAGACGACGACGGCGTATAGCCTCCTGGGCTATCAAAGGCCGAACAGCCGTACCCGCGGGGGGCACATACGCTTTGCGGGACTCGACCTGCTGCAGATGCCCGTCCGCGCCTTGCAGAGCATCCGTGGCAAGCGGATTAGCCTGGTGCCGCAGGATCCGACCACGTCGCTCAGCCCTCACCTGCGGGTGGGGGACCAGCTGGTGGAGGTAATGGCCGTTCACAGGATCGGCGCGTCGCGCGCCGAACGTCACGAGCGCGCGCTCGAGTTGCTGGCGCACGTGCGGATTCCCGAGCCGGCCAAGGCGGCACAGAAGTACCCGCATCAACTGAGCGGGGGCCAGCAGCAGCGCGTCACCATCGCGATGGCACTGGCGGGCAACCCCGAGGTGCTGGTACTCGACGAGCCAACCACCGGCCTGGACGTCACTACTCAGCAGCAGATTCTCGACTTGCTCAAGCGCATCCGCGCCGAGCGCGACATGGCCATGGTGTATGTCACGCACAATCTCGGCGTTCTCGCGGCCATCTGTGACCGCGTAGCTGTCATGTATGCCGGCGAGTTGATTGAGGATGCCCCGGCGCAGGTGCTGTTCCAGGCGCCGCGACACCCGTACACGCGGGGCCTGATCGGCTCCATACCCCGCTTAGCCAGCCCGCGGCGCGGGCGGCCGCTGCTGCTACGCGGGGTGCTGCAGCGGGGCGGGCTCCCCCCCGGCTGTCGCTTCGCTCCGAGATGCGACTTCGCCGAGCCGGC
Organism: uncultured Ktedonobacterales bacterium; assembly: GCA_964469715.1. Classification (GTDB taxonomy): domain Bacteria; phylum Chloroflexota; class Ktedonobacteria; order Ktedonobacterales; family JADMIN01; genus CAWAWP01. Next base: position 5,729 of record CAYYCB010000012.1, read on the forward strand.
CTGCTTCGCCGAACCGCAGACGCTCGCACCCGTCACGCCGGCCCATCGGATCGCATGTCGGCGTTGGAGCGAGCTCCCCGCAATCGAGACCGAGGCGAGCGGGCGCCCTGTGGAGGGAGAGGAGGAGGAGGTAGCGGCGTCAGCGGGTGCCCCCCTCCTCGCAGTGGGCGCGATCGATTGTACGTATGGAAGCACGCGGCATGCCCTGGTCGGCGCCCAGCCGGCGTCGCCGGTCGTGCGCCAGGTAAGCCTCGATCTGCGGCCCGGCGAGACCGTCTCGTTAGTGGGCGAGTCGGGCAGCGGAAAGTCCACCATCGCGCGGGCAATCGCCGGGCTGCTGGTCCCGACGGCCGGCACGATCACTTTCGAGGGCCGCGATATCGCGGTGGGGATTGATCAGCGCCCCAAGCAGTTGCGTCGAGAACTCCAGCTGGTGCTCCAAAACCCGGATGCGTCCTTGAACCCCCGGCAGCGCGTCGCACAGATCGTTGGGCGCCCGCTTCAACTCTTCTTCGGCATGACAGGAGAGGCGCTCGGCACGCGGGTGGCGGACCTTTTGGCGGGCGTGCGACTCGACGCGTCGTACGCGTCACGCTTCCCCGACGAGCTATCGGGCGGAGAGCGGCAGCGTGTCGCCATCGCCCGCGCCCTGGCGGCGGAGCCCAAGCTGATCGTGTGCGATGAAATCCTGTCCGCGCTCGATGTGTCCGTGCAGGCAAGCGTCCTCGACCTATTGCGGAGCGTGCAGGCCGAGCGGGGTATCGCGTACCTGTTTATCTCGCACGACCTAGCAGTCGTGCGCTCCCTGTCGCACCGCGTCGGCGTGCTCTATCACGGAGAGATGTGCGAGGTGGGTGCAGTGGACGAGGTGTATGCCCCTCCGTTCCACCCCTACACCTACACGCTCCTCTCGGCGGTCCCGGAGATTGGCGCGGGCGCCCCTGCTCCAGCCCCGGCTTCAGATGCGCCCGCGCCCGGACCGGGCACGACTCTTCGGATGCCGGCTTGCCCCTTCGCAGACAAGTGTCCCTGGAAAGTCGGCGCCATCTGCGAGGACGTGCCGCCGCCGTGGCAAGCGGCCAGCACATCGCACGCCGTGCGCTGCCACATTCCTCTCGCCGAGCTGACCGAACGCGAGCGCGACCTACACCTGCTTCCAATGCGTCCTGCGACCCCACGAGGAGGCGCGGTGACCCGGGTTGAACAAGACGAACAGGAAGAGTGGATGGCCTAGCGATGGGAACAAGCGTCCATCGCGCGCAGCAGACGATGGTACGTGTCGCGGGGAGGGCAGCGCCGCGGTGCAGGAAGTAAGGAGGTGCCGGTGTCCGCACACATCATCGATTCGCACATGTTCCGCGACCTGTACGGTACGGAACGCATGCGGGTGGTCTTCGACGATCGACAACTGGTGCAGAAGTGGCTAGATGCTGAAGTCGCGCTGGCGCAGGCGGAAGCAGAGCTTGGGGTGATTCCCGCATTTGCCGCCGATGAGATCGCCCGGCGTGCCCGCGCCGACGGCCTAGACTTCGAGCGCATCAAGGCCGGCATCGATCAGACGGTACACCCGCTCATGCCCGTGATTCGCCTGCTCGCGGAGATATGCGAAGGCGATGCGGGCGAGTATCTGCATTGGGGCGCGACGACGCAGGACATCATGGACACGGCGAATGTCCTGCAGGTGAAGGACGCGATCGCGATCCTCGAGTCGGCGCTGGCCGAGCTGTGCGCCGTGGCATGCGAGCTGGCCGTCCGCCATCGGGACACCGTCATGGCCGGTCGGACGCATGGGCAGCAAGCCTTGCCCATCACATTTGGTTTCAAGGTCGCCGTATGGCTGGCCGAGCTGCAGCGCCATCGCGCCCGCCTAGAGCAGTGCAAGCCGCGCGTGCTGGTGGGACAGTTCTCTGGTGCTGTTGGTACGCTCGCGTCGGTGTCGGCGCACGGGCTGGAGATCCAACGGCGCATGATGGAACGGCTCGGCCTCGGCGTGCCGACGATTGCCTGGCACACCGCGCGTGACGGTTTCGCGGAGTTCACGTCCATCCTTGGGATGATCGGGGCGACGGCCGGCAAGATCGCCAACGAGGTCATCACCCTCCAGATGTCTGAACTCGATGAAGTGGAAGAGCCCTTCAACGAGGGCAAAGTCGGCTCCAGCACGATGCCGCACAAGCGCAATCCCATGCTCTGTGAGGCGATCGTTGCGCTGGCTCGCCTGATCATGAACGAGGTGCCGTCCGCGCTGGCCAGTATGGTCCAAGAGCACGAACGCGACATGGGGCCGTGGCAGATGGAGTGGGCGTATCTCCCGCAGGTGTGCGTCATGACGGATGGCGCGCTGCACCTGCTGACGCGCGTGCTGCGCGGCCTCCGCGTCAAGCCCGACAACATGGCAAAGAATCTCGGCGCATCGGACGGCCTGATGATGTCGGAGCCGGTGATGCTAGCGCTGGCGACGAAGATCGGACGGCAGACCGCCCACGAGGTGGTGTATGCCTGCGCGATGCGCGCCGTCGAAGAGCGCAGGCCGTTTCGACTCGCGCTTGCCGAGCACCCGGTCGTGACCCGCTATCTCGATCGCGATGAGATCGAGCGGTTGCTGGAACCCGCACGGTACATCGGACTCTCGGCGACATTTGTGGACGGTGTGGTGCGGCACGTCGCCGTGCATCCGTAGCGACTGCAGGACATGGAGGGCACGTATGGACTGGCACACCTGGATCACGCAGACGATGCCGGCATCCGCCATTCAAAGGGGCGGAGCGACCGTCTGGCCCAAGGGAGGGAAAGGCCTCATCGGGGATTCACTCGGGCCGATCATGCACCTGCACGATGGGGCCTCGGAAATCTTCTACTTCGTCTCCGGCCGTTGCCGTCTCGAGGTCGGCAATACGGAGACGATCTACGGACCCGGTGACTTTGTGCTCGTGCCACCCGAAGTGCCACACAATCTCTGGAATGCCGGCGACGAGGATCTCGCCGTCTTCTGGATCGTGGCGCCCAACTTCATCGACAACAAGTGGCGTACGGATGGCTTCCCGCCCGATGCCATGGAACGGCAAGCATTCGGCGGACGGGTCGAGCAGGGCGCAAGCTTGCCGAGCGACGCGAATATTAGCAGCCAATTGCTGTCCCTTCCGCGCGGCGAACACCACGCCGGCCGGATGAGCGTGCGCCAAGAGGCTGCGATCTATGTGGTTGAAGGACAGGCCGTGGTAACGGTCGGCGACCAGGCCACGCGACTTGAGGCCCACCAGTTTACGCATGTCCCCGCAACGGCGGAGTACGTCGTCGCGGCGGAGAGCCCCGCGCTCTCGTTCATCATCTTTGAGATGCGGGGAGCGTGACGATGATGCTCACAGATCGAGTCGCCATCGTCACCGGAGCCGGCCGCGGCATCGGGTTCGGGATCGCCGAGACGCTCGCGCGAGCGGGTGCGACCGTGATCATCGGTGAATTGGCAGAGGATTCCGGCCAAGAGGCGGCCGAGCGGCTCAGGTCGGCGGGATACTCCGCCCAGGCGATGGCGTTGGACGTGACGAAGTCCGCTTCCTGCCAGGCGCTGGTTGACCGCGTGGTCGCCGAGCATGGCAGGATTGATGTGCTTGTGAACAACGCGGGGCTCTTTCTTCTCCACAAATCGGAGGAGATGCCCGAGGATGCGTGGCGCCTGCAGATTGATGTGATGCTCACGGGCATGTTCCTCTGCACCCAGGCCGTTGGGCGTGTCATGATCGCGCAACGCCGCGGCAGCGTCGTCAGCATAGCCTCGATCGGCGGCATGGGCGGGTGGCCAATGCGTTCGGCCTACAACGCGGCCAAGGCCGGCGTGATCGTCCTGACGGAGGTACTGGCGACGGAGTGGGCCCAGCACAATATCCGGCTTAATTGCGTCTCGCCCGGCGTGACCCGTACCGCCATGATGGATGTCGCCATCAGCCAGGGACTCGCCGATGTGCGTCAGTACGAGAACCGGACACCGCTGGGGCGCGTCGCCGAGGTCCAAGAGATCGCGGATGCGGTGCTGTTCCTGGCGTCCGACCGCGCGGGCTATATCACAGGGCAGAACCTGCGCGTAGATGGTGGCTGGGTGCCATGGGGTAATGCGCACGGTACGGGGTTTCCGGAGGAGCCGCGCGAGGAGACACACGATGAGTGAACTCAGTTTCGCCGGCAAGACGGTCGTGATCACAGGCGCAGGATCGGGGCTCAGCCAGGGCATAGCTCGGCGGTTTAGCGATGCGGGCGCCCGCATCGTCATCGCGGGACTGGATGCGGAGGGAGGCGCCCGGTCCGTAGACGCCTTGCAGCGTGGAGGAGCGGTCGCCTCCTACGAGGCGCTAGACGTGCGCGATCCAGCGCAGAGTCGCGCCCTGGTGGAGAAACTTACGACGGCCTTCGACAGCCTCGACGTCTGGGTGAACAACGCGGCCGTGGTGCACCATGCGCCAGCTGAGACCCTGGACCCCGCGCAGTGGGATGAGAGCCTCGGCGTACTCCTGTCCGGGGCCTTCTACTGCGCCCAGGCGGTGGGACAGTACATGCTGCGGCGGGGGCAGGGGGTCATCGTCAACGTAGCCTCGGTGGACGGCTACCAGGCCGTGGAAGGTCGAGTCGCCACCAGCACGGCCATGGCCGGCCTGGTCATGCTCACGCAAGCGCTGGGCATCGAATGGGCGCGCCACGGCGTTCGGGTGACCGGGGTTGCGCCCGGCGTGGTGGTTCCCCCATCGCAGCCGGGGCACGGCGCCGCAAGCCTGGAGGGGATGGACGTGTCCCCGAACCGCATTCCGCTGCGACGCCCCGGCACACCAGACGAGATCGCCGAGGCCGTGTTCTACCTGGCGAGCCCGGAAGCGGCGTATGTGGTGGGCGAGACGCTTCGCGTCGATGGCGGCTGGACCGCCTATCAACTCTTCTAATCCGCTAAGGGAGCGACCTATGGCGATCATCGGGGCCCATCACACCAGCTATACCGTCTCCGACTTGGAGCGGTCGGTAGCGTTCTATGTCGGCGTGCTCGGGTGCGAAGTCCTCTGGCAGCGCGAGATCGCGGATGACTACTTCCGAGAGATCGTCGGCTTTCCCGAGTGTGTCGTCCGGGCCGCGCACCTGCGCATCCCGGGATCCACCCACGTGCTGGAGCTCTTTGAGTATGTCGCGCCCGCCGGGCGCAGCGCCGATATCCGCACCAACAATCCCGGCAGTGCGCATGTCGCCTACGTAACCGACGATCTCGTCGCAACCTACCATGCGTTGCGTGCAGAGGGGGTGCAGTT
>CAYYCB010000012.1:11110-30332 GCA_964469715.1 uncultured Ktedonobacterales bacterium
GGTGGCGAGATCGCGCGGGTCATCTCACCTCCGTTGTAACCCAGACACCGGTATCCACTGAGCACAAGGACACGCCGATGATCAAACGTATCTCACTGCTCCGCCGCAAGTCGGGCATGACCTCAGACGAGTTCTGGGCGCACTATGCCGGCCCGCATGCGGCCATCGTGCGCTCCCTGCCGGGAGTGCGGGCGGTGGTCCTGGCACGTCCGGTTGGGGCGCACGGCACTGCGTGGGATGCCGTGGGCGAGGTCTGGTTCGACAGCGTGGCCGATCTCGAGCGCGCCTTCCAGGACCCGGAGACTGTGGCCCGTCTGCAGGCCGATCGTGCGCTCTTTGTGGACGGGTTGGATGTGGTGATCGTTGAGGAGCAGGCCCGCTGGTCGCTGCCCGCCGTGAGCCGAACCGCCGCCAGCGGTGGCTAACGCTCGCGCGGCCGGGCACCACATCTGGCCCGCGGCGTTTCAAACCCACCTAGACATGCAACGTCACATGTGAACGAGGGAGTGCTATGCCGAACACCCCACACGCGGACACCGTCCCCGATCGCCGGGAGTGGCTCCGCACGATGCTGCTTATTCGCATCTTCGAAGACAAGGTGCAGCAACTGTTTGCCGAGGGGCTCATCCCGGGTACTACGCACTTGTGCCAGGGCCAGGAGGCGGTGCCAGTCGGGGCCATCGGCGCCATGGCGCCGGACGACTATCTCACGATCACCTACCGCGGCCATGGGCATGCGCTGGCGCGGGGGGTGGACGTCGACTCGGCCTTCGCTGAGTTATTTGGGCGCGAGGCGGGGATGTGCAAGGGTCGCGGGGGGTCCATGCACTTTACCGACGTCTCTCGCGGTCTCATCGGGGCCTTTGCCATCGTGGGCGCGGGATTGCCGGTCGCACTCGGCGCGGCGATGTCGGCCAAATTCCGCCGGACCCCACAAGTCGCGCTGACGTTCTTCGGTGACGGCGCGACCAACATCGGGACGTTCCACGAAACGCTCAACATGGCGAGCGTCTGGAAGGCACCCGTCATCTTCATCTGCGAGAACAACCTCTACGGCGAGTACAGCCCGATCCGGACCACGACCCCGCTCGATGATCTCGCCGACCGTGCGCGGGCCTACGCGATGCCCGGCCTCACGGTCGACGGCAATGATGTCGATGCGGTGTACCAGGTGACGCGCGACGCGATCACCCGGGCGCGGGCCGGAGAGGGGCCAAGCCTCATCGAGTGCAAGACCTATCGCTACGCTGGACACTCCCGCACCGATCCGGGCAAGTACCGCGCACCGGGGGAGTTGGATGCCTGGAAGGTCAAAGATCCGATCGCGCGGCTAGGGCACGCCCTCGCGTCGGAAGACGCCCTGAGCGTCGCCGAGCAAGACGCCATGCGTCGTGAGGTGCAGGACCTGGTCGACCAGGCTGCAGAGCGCGCGGCCGCCGCGCCGTGGCCCGCACTGGAGGAGATGAGCCGCTATGTCTACGCCGACTGAGACGCTACGCGCCGCGACGGCCCCGACCAGAAGCGTCATGACCTACCGCGAGGCCATCCGGGCGGCGATCGCCGATGAGCTCCGCGCCGACCATCGGGTGATTTTTCTGGGCGAGGACGTGGGTGCCGCGGGTGGATCGTTCAAGACCAGCGAAGGCTTGCTGGAGGAATTCGGGCCCGAGCGCGTGATCGACACCCCGATCTCGGAGAACAGTTTTGTGGGCGCTGCACTCGGCATGGCCGCCACGGGTATGCGCCCGTTGGTCGAGATCATGTTCGCCGATTTCCTGCCCAGCGCGGGGGACGCCCTGGTGAACGAAATTCCGAAGTTCCGCTTCATGTCGGGTGGCCAGGTGGACGTGCCGCTGACCATCCGGGCAATCGGCGGGGCGACGGGGCGCTTCGGGACCCAGCACTCTGCCACGGGAGAATCGTGGTACATGGCGCTGCCGGGCCTCCTAGTCGTCACGGCCAGTTCCCCGGCGGCGGCCTATGGCCTGCTGCGGACTGCCATCCGGCAAGATGACCCGGTCCTGTTTCTCGAGCACAAGGCGCTGTACGCGGTCAAAGGGGAGGTCGATCGGTCCGCGAAGTTGCCCGCGGTCGGCCGAGCAGAGATCGTACGACCGGGCACGGATGTCACGATCGTCGCGACGCTCCTGATGGTGCAACGGGCACTCCAAGCCGCCGACACCCTAGCCGCCCAGGGCATCAGCGCAGAAGTCATCGACCTGCGCTGGACCTCACCCCTGGACGTCGACACGATCCGCGAGAGCGTGTATCGCACCGATCGCCTCGTGATCGCCGAGGAGCAGCCCCATGCTGGGGGTTGGGGCGCTACCGTGATCAGCCTGCTCGCTCAAGAGGGGCTGCCGGAGACCACGATGGCGCGTGCCGTCAGCATGCCGCACGTCCCCCTCGCCTTCAGCGCACCACTCGAAGATGCCGCCGTGCCGAGTGCTGAACGAATTGCCGCCGCCGCCCGCGAGCTAGTGCAGGAATAGGGAACTGACCCCATGAGTTATGAGCATGCTCCTGTTGAGCAGAGAATCGGTGTCGACAGCGCCGACCGCGCGGCGAACGCACGCGGGCAGTCGGACCGTCCGGACCTCGAGATCGAACGGATCGAGACGACTGCCGTACGCGTTCCGCTGAAGCAGCGCTACAGTGGCAGCGCCTATTCCATGGTCAACCGATGTTCGATCATCACCCGCTTGTACACGCGCGACGGCGTCGTGGGCGAAGTGTATACCGGCGATACCGATGCCGAGCAGGACCTCATCGTCCGCATCATTCACGAGGAGTTGGCGCCAGCCCTCCTCGGACGGAGCGCCTGGAACCCGGAGGGCTGCTGGCAGGCGATGCAGCCCGCGACCTATGACATCCTGCGGGATCGTGGGCTTGCGCTGCAGGCCATTGCGTGCGTGGACGCGGCAATCTGGGACACCTTCGGCAAGGCCGTCGGACTCCCGCTGTTTCGTCTGTGGGGAGCAGCCCGGCACGCGCTGCCCATCATCCTTATCGGTGGCTATTATGGGCTTGATCACGGCCAGATCACCGATCAAGTGCAGGGCTACCGGGCGCTGGGGATGGCCGGTTGCAAGTTCAAGGTTGGCGGCGCCTCGCCGGCCGAAGACGCTGCGCGCGTGCGCGCGGCACGGGAGGCCGTGGGGGACGACTTCATCTTGTGTGTCGACGCCAATCAGGGGTATACACGCGAGCAAGCCATCGAGTTTGGGCGGCGCGTCGCCGACCTGAACGTCCGCTGGTTCGAGGAGCCCTGCCGCTGGTACAACGATCGACGCTGGATGCGAGACGTACGCTACACGACGGGGCTCCCGGTCACCGCAGGTCAGAGCGAGGTGACGGTGGCAGGGGTGCGCGACCTGATGGTGGACAGTGCCATCGACATCTGCAATTTCGATAGCTCGTGGAGCGGCGGACCGACCATCTGGCGAAGGGTGGCGGGTATGGCGGCGGCCTTCGGAGTGGAGATGGGTCATCACGAGGAGCCGCAGGTATCCGCGCACCTCTTAGCCAGCACTCCACACGGGACCTACGTCGAGTGCTTCGACCCGGATCGCGATCCCATCTTCTGGGGCTTATTCGCGAATCGTCCGACGATTGTCAACGGAATCTACGAGGTGCCGCAGGGCCCGGGATTCGGCATCGAGCTCGACCGCGACTTTATCCAGCGCTATCACGTGCAAACACGGCACACACCCAGCTGACGGCCTTGCCGATGTGCCGTGCGTGTTGCCTCATGCGAGCGCCCCCTGGGTTGGATGGGCGGTTCTGCCCTATCCCCGGGGGGAGTCGCCCTGCATCGGTCGCGCGGTCAGTATCCTCGGTGGGTGCAGACGATACGAGATCGCCGACGGAAGCGCGGCCCCGCGACCTCTATCCGGCGGCTCCTACACGGGCATGCACGTCCGGATAGTCCGGATCGTTTCGATGGTTAGCACACCGGTTCTGTCAGCCCGCGAATAAATGATTTAGGTCGATCTTCGGCAGGAGGGGCGTACAGGCAAATGGCGAGAGACATCCTAATGCCCAAGATGGGCTATGACATGACCGAAGGGAAACTCCTGCGCTGGCTCAAGCGTGAGGGCGATGTGGTCAGCCGGGGGGAGCCTCTGGCGGAAATCGAGACCGACAAGGTGACCATCGAGGTGGAGGCGGCCGACTCTGGCGTATTGCGGCGAATCGTGGCAAGCGAGGGCGAGCGCCTCCCCGTTGGTGCCCGCATTGGTGTCCTCACGGCTCAAGATGAGTATCTGCCCGAGGTGGACAACTCGACGGATGGACCGGGCTCCAACCTGCAGGAACCCGCAGGTGATATCTCCGGCTCCCGGCCTCTTGCCGCCGATCACAGGCCCTCGCAACCGCTCCACCCTGCCAGGATGGACGAGAGTCGCCAGGTAGTTATCACGCCCCTTGCTCGTCAGTTAGCTCGACAGCACGGGGTGGACCTCGCGACGGTCACTGGGACCGGGCCGGGCGGCCGTATCACGCGCGAGGATGTCCTAGCGGCTGCAGGACGGGCTGACGTGCAATCCGCACCCGGCGTGGCGCCGGTACCAGCGCCAGTGCCTCCTGCCGGGACTGCTGAGGCTCAACGCCCGGGTGAGGAACGCACGAAGGAGTTGGCGCTCACCCGGCTCCAACAAACCGTCGGGCGTCGCATGGTCCAAAGCAAGCTACAGGCGCCGCACTTCTACTTGACCAGCCAAGTGGACATGACAGATGCCCTCGCCCTGCGGCAGCGCCTGAACGCGCGAGCCGGGCAGGAGACCACGGTGTCGATCAACGACATGGTGATCAAGGCCACGGCGCAGGCGCTCTCGCGGTTCCCCGTCCTGAACGCCTCATTCGCTGAGGACAAGCTGCTGCTGCACGAAGAGATTGCCATTAGCGTGGCGGTCGCCACCACGGAGGGCCTGATCACCCCCGTAGTGCGTCGAGCGGATGAGAAGACTCTGGAACAGATCGCGCACGAGACGAAACGACTCGCAGAGCGCGTTCGCGAGGGCCGAGGGCGCCCTGAAGACTTCGAGGCGGGAAGCTTCACTGTATCCAACCTGGGCATGTTCGATATTGACACCTTCGTCGCTATCATCAATCCGCCACAGGCCGCCATTCTCGCTGTGGGCGCCATTCGGCGGGTCCCCACGTATGTTGAGGACGACTTGGTGCCCCGCGACTACATGCATATCACGCTCTCGGTGGATCACCGCGTCACCGACGGTGCGACGGGGGCGCGATTCCTGAGTGTGGTTCGCGAGCATCTGGAGCATCCTGACCGATTGCTCGACTCCCCGCCGGACGCTTCAAACGGCAATGCGGCGCGGTGATGAGGGGCGACGACGCTGCTCGTGCCGGCGCTGGCGCGATGCCGAATGCAGGATGAATACGCGCGGGGACCGCGGTCCACCCGTGCGGTCAACTCCTAGGCGCGGGTGGACGTGACAGAGGGTACGGAAACATGCAGGCCGACGGAGATAGATGAAGGAGGGTGGGAACGGGATGCCCGAGGAGAAGATCGCGGTGATTCCCGGAGACGGGATCGGCTCGGAGGTGATTGCCGCAGGTTGCCGGGTGCTGGAGGCGGCGCGCGAGATTGAGCCCGATTTGGTACTGCACTACACGGAGTTTCCGTGGGGCAGCGCCTACTATCAGACCCACGGTCGCTACCTGCCGGAAGATGGGCTGGAGACGCTGGCATCCTTCGACGCGATCTATTTCGGCGCCGTGGGGTGGCCCACCGTGCCGGATCAGGTCTCGCTGTGGGGGCTGCTGATTCCCATGCGGCGCGGTTTCGACCAATACGTGAATCTGCGTCCAGTCCGGCTGCTTGACGGCGTGCGGAGCCCACTGGCCCAACCCGGCGAGGTCGATATCACGGTGGTACGCGAGAACACCGAGGGCGAGTATTCGGAAGCGGGTGGCCGGCTGTACCGCGGCACACCCCATGAATTCGCCATCCAGGAGAGTGTCTTCACGCGCCGTGGGGTGGAACGGGTCCTCCGCTACGCCTATCTGCTCGCCCGGAGCCGGAAGGGACGTCTGGTGGGGGCCACCAAGTCGAACGGTATTAGTATCACCATGCCGTTCTTCGACGAGCTGTTCCGGGCGATCGGGCTCGAATTTCCCGACGTCGAGGCGACGCTGATGCACTGCGACGCCCTGGCCGCCCAGCTCGTGCTGCGACCGCAGGCGTTTGATGTGATCGTCGGCTCCAACCTCTTCGGCGATATCCTGTCGGAGATTACCGCCGCCGTGTCCGGCGCGATTGGGATCGCTCCTTCCGCTAACCTCAATCCCGAGCGCCGCTTCCCGTCACTGTTCGAGCCAATCCATGGCTCGGCGCCCGACATCGCGGGGAAGGGCATCGCCAATCCTGCCGGGGCGATCTGGGCAGCTGCCCTCATGCTCGACCATCTGGGCCACGCCGAGAGTGGCCGGCGCATCGTGCAGGCCCTCGAGACCACGCTCGCCTCGGGGACGAGGACTCCCGATCTCGGGGGCGTTGCCTCGACCGATCAGATGACGGATGCGGTCATTCGCGCGCTCCTCGGGTAGCACGTGCATACAAGCTAGGGACGATCACATGGCGTATGCCGACTGAGGCGTTCACGAGCCTTCGCCGTATGGACAAGCAGCTATTCGCTCGTTGGGAGGTAACCCATGACGACCAGACAAAGTGCTGATACAGATCGCCTGGCGCGGCTGGCACAGGAGCATCTATGGATGCCGTTCTCACCTCCCGGTGGACAGGGACGAACGGCGGATACGGTACGGGTGCTCGTGCGGGGCGAAGGTGCCACGGTATGGGACTCGGAGGGCCGGGCCTACCTTGACGGGATCTCGGCACTCGAAGCCATGATCCTGGGCTACGGCGCGACCGACGTCATCGAGGCGATCAACGCCCAGGCGCGCGAGTTGGCTTTCCTCGACCTCTTCCGCTTCGCCGCGCCGGCGCAGATTGAACTGGCGGCACAGCTAGCGGCGCTCGCGCCCGGGAGCATGCAGTACGTCCACTTCACCCCAGGAGGCGCCGAGGCCGACGAGGCGGCGATCAAGCTGGCCCGCCAGTATCATCACTTGCGCGGCGAGCCGCACCGCATGAAGGTCATCACGCGTCAGGGCGCTTTCCACGGTGTCACGCAAGGCGCCATGGCGCTGGATGGCCGCTACTTTGCCACCCGCAACGTGATCTACGAGGGCGGACTATCGTGGGGCCGAACGGCTTCTGCCGGGGCGTGTCCTCGCTGCGACTTCGGGAAAGCTTCCCGGCACCTTGCCTGTGTGCACAAGATCGAGGACGTCATCCGCGCCGAAGGGCCGGAGACGGTCGCGGCCGTGGTGGTGGATCCGGCCGCGACGGCCATCGCCGTTGCCATCCCGCCCGATAGCTATCTGCGCGATCTGGAAGCCGTGTGCCGGCGCTACGGCGTGCTGCTCATCGTCGACGAGATCATCACCGGCATGGGCCGCACGGGGCGGCTCTTCTGCACCGAATATTCGGGCGCAACCCCTGACTTCATCACGATGTCCAAGGGGCTCAGCTCCGGTTACGTCCCGATTGGCGCCACGCTGATCGCGTCCCGGGTCGCCGCGACTTTCCAGGCGCATGCGGATGCCGTGTTCCGCCACGGGCACACCTATGGAGGTCATCCGGTCGCGGCCGCGGCGGCCTGCGCCGTGGTGCAACGCGTGGTCGGGGAGCGACTCTGGGAGCGCGCCGCCGCGATGGGCGAGCGGCTGCTCGACGGGCTGCGCAGCCTGAGCGGGCATCGGTACTTCTGGGACGCGCGCGGGCGTGGGCTGCTGCTCGGCCTCGAGATCGTCAAGGACAAGGAGACCGGCGAGGACTTCCCTAACCCTATGGCAGCGGGCGATTGGCTGCGGGTGCGCTGCCGCGAGCTCGGCCTCACCGCGCTGACCCTGCATCCGGGTAATGTGCTGTTCCTCGCACCGCCCTTCGTGATCACGGAAGCGGAGGTCGATCGCATCGTTGCCATCATCGATCAGGCCCTGACCGACATGGAAGCAAACGATATAGCAGGGACTCCGGCAACGGCACAGTCAGGAGAACCGTGATTGGGAGAGAGGGGTGTCGGGGTTTCTGGGTGCGTCGCGATCGTTGTGCCCGGGCCCCATCCACGCCTCCTGTCAGAAGCACCTTAGCGGCAATGAGGAGTCGAAGATGCTGCAAGTGGACAGTGCACTGCGAACGGATGTCGTGCGGTTCTCGGAAAAGTTCGGGCGTCGCATTCGGCAGGATCCGCCGACCCAGCTCGGAGTTCCCTCGCAGGACCTTGCCGTCCTGGCTCTGCGCCGCGGCGACCGCGATGACGCGGTGGCGCTGGCCGAGTATATGGTCGAAGAATACCGCACCCTGCACAACACGGTCCTCAATGGGTGGCTCAATGGCCTGCTGACCTATGCGCTCCCGCGGCTGGGGGCAGACCAGATGGCCGAGGCAATGCGCGTGCCGCGCAAGCACGTGTGGGATGCTTTTCTGGCCGTGGCGGAGGGGATCAGAGACGAGGCACTCGCAGCGATCAGGGACGGCGATGTGGACCGGACAGCTCTGCTCCTCGACCACGTGCGTCGTGTGCTCAAGACCATCAATGACGAGGTCGTGCGCTTCATCCAAGATATCTTGACCGCGCTCGACCAAGCATACGGTGAAGACGAGCCGGTGAAGGCCCAGCGCGGTCCCTATGAAGCTATCTGGCGCGAGCGCTACGGCCACTGGGAGGACTTCTCACCCGAGGAGAGACTGCAATTGACCTGCGAGGGCATGCGTCCCCACTTCGGCGGTCCCACCCGGCATGGCGAGTTCGACGTCATCGATGAGGGTGATCGGTATCATCTGGTCTTCAATCCCTGTGGCACTGGCGGCGTGCTGCGGCGTGGTGACCCTGAGACCGGTATCGCGCCCTGGCCGACCGGCGGGGTCAACCGTACACCTAAGCCGTATACGTGGGGCAAGACGGGGGTGCCCTGGTATTGCACGCACTGCTGCCTTTACCTGGAGCACTGGGCTGCGGAGGACTTTGGCTGGCCGATCCGGCCGGTTTTGTATCACTCCGATCCTAGCGGGCCGACCACCTCCTGGTTGATCTATAAGCGACGTGAAAAGACTCGCGCGGAAGACTTCGAGCGGATCGGTCTGACACCACCGGCTGATGCCCCGCGTTCGGCTCCGGACACCCCGGGCGACAAGCCCCGCGTTCCTGAGGTCTCATGAGTCCCATGTTACATACATCCGAGGAGGGGCTGCCTTGCGTGACGGGCTCGCAGCCCCGACGAGGAGAGTAAGATCTTGATGAAGACGAACACCAGTGAGGGCTCGGTTAGCGGCGTAGATGGGCATGTGGGGCTGATAATGCACTGGTCTTGCCATGGCCGTCCTTCATGAGTTGGGCACAAGCCCACGTGATGCAGCACACTGGCACGACCGGTCGCTAATGGTGGCCTCGGCCTGACTGACTCACCCCCGGCATTGGCGAGTGCCTACTAAGATCTCGGGCAAATGGACTTGGTGGCCACGACGTGGGATAGCAATTCGCAACTCTTTGCCCCCTTGACCAGTGGGGTATGCATGGTATAACACAGGTGCCGGCTGACATATTATATATCGCAACAGGGTCTTTCGAAGATAAGGAGCTTACGGATGCGGGTCGGCTCTGACGGTGCCAGGCAGGTACCTCCGACCGTGGGCGCCTACGTATATGCAACCCTGCGCGCTCGCATCTTGTCTGGCCAGTATGCCTGCGGCACTAGGCTGGATCAGCGGGATCTGGCAGCGGAGCTCGGGGTGAGCCAGATTCCCGTGCGAGAGAGCTTGTTGAAATTGGAAGCTGAGGGGTTCGTGCGTATTACCCCACGCCGGGGGGCGTTCGTAGAAGATCTGTCAGTGAAGGAGCTCGAGGAAATCTATCTGATCCGCCAGACACTGGATGAAACGGCCACGCGTATGGCGGTTCCGCGCTTGACTCCAGAGGCTATCTCCCGCATGGAGACGCTGGTCCAGCAGATGGAACAAGCTACGCAGGCGCATGATGTGACCAGCCTGGTGGCGCTCAATCGCAGCTTCCACTTCCTGATCGCTGACGCCGCCGGATATCCTCTCATGGTGCAGATCCTCGCCAGCCTGTGGGATCGCGCGACGCGCTACCGGGATCGATACTTCTACCAACCCGAAGGCGCCCGTGAGGCCCTTATCGAGCATCGCGAGATTCTGCGGCTGTGCAAAGCCGGAGATGCGGACGGTGCCGGCGCGGCGATGCGTGATCACTTCGGCCACACGCTTGAGGGCATCCGGGCCCAATTGGCCAAGCAATCTGCGGCCGCAGCACCGGTCCACGACGAGCGAAGCCCGATCATCGAGTAATATGCCGTCGCGCCATCGCCATACCGTCAGAGAATAGCTCTTGGCTTTCTTGGCTGGTACGCAGGTTGTCAGCGCGGTGATACGGCAACGGTAAGGAGCATCGCGGCATCAAGCGATCCTACTGGACTCGCGTGGACACCATAGGCACGGCTGCCGCCGTCACCTTGATACTCGTGCTGTTCGCGCGGTCAGCACTGCGGCTTGCGCCGCTCCTCGCGCCAGTCGGCCCGTTTCGGTGCTCCCATACCGAGAGCCTACCACCGATTTAGTTCTCTCTGCCGACGTCAGTAGCGCCGTGGTGACATGTGTTCAGTGAGGTTCACCATGCTTAGCGGGATCGGTGGGGCGCATGGTCACTGCTCCGCAGCCAAAGAGTCGCGTGGGTGGGGCGCATGGTCTGCTGCACCACCTCCACCACGTGATCGCTCAGCTCCTCCAGATCCGTTTCCATCCGCAGCCGTGCCCCAAATTGTGCCACCGTCACAGCCGCATCATATTTGCTGCGGTAGAAGGCACGGTCGATTCCCGACTGGATACGTTGACGCAGTGGCGCAAACAAGGCGGCAATCAAGAGCGTCGTCACGACAATGACGGGCTGCTGCTGACCCGCCATCCCGGTTAGGTTCCGCGCCAGCGCTTGGATGCTCAGAACCATGACGAAATAGAGGCCGGCCAGGACCACCGTCAGCGTGCCATAGATGAGCGTGCCGCGGATGATGACGTCGATCTCGTAGAGTCGATAGCGCCGGATGGCGATGAAAAAGGTGACGGGGATGAGCAGTACAGAGCCATACAAGACCAGATAGGCGACCGCAGGATAGATCGTCTTACCGAGCGGCGTAAATCCCGAAGGAAGCCAAAAGGCCTGGTTGGCGAGCAGGGCGCTGACGAGGCCAAAGACGGCCCACCGAGTCTGCTGCCGCTGGACGGACGTCGAGACCTTTCGGTAGCGGTGAATCTGACTGGCGATCGCAGCGCCAAGGAAAATGGGATAACCCATGAACAGGACAGCCAACGTGGGCGCGGCGGTTCTGGCCGCCACCCAGGCGACACACGCGGCAAGAAGCGCCCATGACCATGAGGGCACGAACCGCCCGCTCGGAAAGAGCACAAACACAGCATAGATGATGCCGAACGTGATAATCCCAAGCAGGAGGGTGTTTCCCACGGCCAGTGGTGAGCCGGAGGGCGCTGCCGTGAAGGATTCAGATGGGCCGATACTCAGCAGGCAGTAGGCGGGAAAGAAGAGAGAGATGAGCAGCACCATCCAGATATGGCCGCGCCGCCAAAAGAGCACGAACGCGAGGGTCGTCGCCACGAGCATGATCAAGCTACCGAAGCTGACGGCTATCCAGGCGTAGGCCTCGGGTGAGATGCCTATTTGATGCAGCGCAGCCACGGCTGTCGGTGCCAGCTCGGTGCTCCGGGTGCTGGGATGCGCGAACAGGTGGAATTGGCCAGGTAGCGAGAGCGCGAAATTGGTCAGCATCCATGTGACTAGAAGAACCCAGGTGACGCGCGCTGCGACTAGGCGCCGGCCGTGCAGATATGTCCCGCCGGCGTCAGTCTCATCAACAGGAGATGCGGCGGGAGTGGCCGGCGAGATATGAAGTTTCATCGCAGGTAATCTCCGTGACGCCCAGGCGCCATCTCACCCTGGGTTGGCTTCTCAGTGGGCGATGCTCGCAGCCAGAGGGTGATCTCGGCAGGTTGCATAGTCACGTGCACCACGTCGACAAGTTGGGTACTCAGCCCCGCCAGGTCCATTTCTGTGCGAAGCGTCGCGCCGAATGCCTCGATGGTGCGTGTAGCATCGTATTTGCTCCGGTAGAAGCGCCGGTCAATGAACACCTGCATCCGCTGCCGCAGTGGATTGAACAGCGCCGCGATGAGCAAGGTCGTCATGACGATCAGCCAGGAGGGTGGCGCCGACTGTTTGGTGAGGCGCTGACCCACCTCCTGGGCGACAATCACGACCACCGCATAAATGCCCGCCAGTATGGCAGTCAGTGAGCCATAGATGAGCGTCCGGCGGATGATGAGGTCGATATCGTACAAGCGATAGCGCACGATGGCGACACCGAAGCAGATCGCCAGGACGCTCATCAGCAGCACAAAGTCCGGGTATACCAGGAGTTGGAAGAGTGATTCTTTGCGCTGCAACGCGGGAATCCAGCCAATGGGCTGCCAATAGAGCTGATTGATCAAGATGGCAAGGACGATACCCGTGACCGCCCACTTCGTCTGTTGGCGCTGGACCGGCGAGGAAGATCGGCGGTAGCGGTAGATCTGGCCACCAATGAGGGTCAGCGTCCAAAGGAGAATGACTAGGACCGCAACGGGGTTTGGCAACCGCCCGCTGAGGGTGAAAATGAATACAACTCCCGCCACCACTGGCACCCAGATCCAGCGAGGGGCGAAACGGCCGCTGGGAAAGAGCATGACCATCAGGAGGAAGCTAATCCCGCCAAGCCCATTCACTGTCCTGCTTACCTCTTGCCATATGCCCGTAAGTGCCTGATACATGGGGGTGAAGAACGCCGGCAGCAGCACCAGCGTCACCGCGACCAGCAGCGCCATGGCATCATCCGAGCGGCGCCAGAGCAGCAGCGCCGCGACCCCATTCGTCAGCACGATCGCCGCGCAGCAGAGTAGCACGAGGCCCAGAGTCAGACCTGTTGGGGTGATGCCGAGGCGAGCGAGGGGTGCGACTTGCTCAGGCGACATCAGGCACGAGTTCAGCGCATCCTCGCATGGCGTGGCAAGCCGCCTCCAATTGACCAGCGCGACGACCCCCAGCAGCACGGTCATGTTAATGATGCTGAACGCGATGCTGCGCGCCACGATGAGACGCCAGCCAGAGAGCCGTGTCTCGCCCGACGCCGCGTCACCATGGGGAAGAGGCTTAGGTGCGGGATGTGGAAGTCCATTATTCACGGGCAGGTGCCTCCTCCCGGTATATAGGCCCGCGTAGGTATGCGCCGCGCGGCACACCCGCGATTCAGCTCCAATGTATCGAGCCCTCCTCAGCAAGGAAAGCGAGTTCTGACGCTCCTATTCTCTCATAAGCCCGTTACCGGAGCGTAACGGACTGCGTTACGGACTCGGCGTTGGCAATGTCTCTACAGCCGCGATGCAACGACAATTCTGGTCCCGTCTCCCTCTCTCGTTCAAACCAGCGGAAAGGCCAAATATTCATGGCCCTCGAATTCCTCAGTGCGATGTTGCAGTTGAGTTCTCCCCTTTGAGCTGCGGGCGATACAATGTGGTCGGAGCTTTCCCCGCATGGTGACGGGGTGCCCTATTGGACAGAGAGGGCGTTTGCCATGGCGCGCGTCACCCCCGATCAGATCCGACAGATGAAGGCCCGCGGCGAGCGCATCGCCATGCTCACCGCATACGACTACGCGACGGCAAAGCTGCTCGACGGCGCCGGGCTGCCTATGCTCCTTGTGGGCGACAGCCTGGGCATGGTCATGCTCGGCTACGACTCCACGATTCCCGTGACGGTGGACGACATCATTCGCCACACACAGGCGGTCGTGCGCGGATCAGCGCGGGCGCTAATCGTAGCCGATCTCCCGTTCGGTGCCTTCCAGGTGTCACCGGAGGAGACGATGCGCCATGCTGTGCGCATCATGAAAGAGGCGGGACCGCAGGCCGTCAAGCTCGAAGGTGGCCTCCGTAGCGCCGCCAGCGTGCGGGCGCTCGTGGACGCCGGGATTCCGGTGATGGGGCACGTCGGAATGACGCCGCAGTCGGTCAACGCGTTCGGCGGCTTCAAGGTGCAGGGCAAAACGGAGGCCGCGGCGAATGCGGTGCTGGAAGACGCGCTCGCGCTCCAGGACGCGGGGGTCTTCGCCATTGTGCTCGAACTGGTGCCCGCTGAGCTTGCCCGGTTGATTACCGAGCGTGTGGCAGTGCCCACCATCGGTATCGGCGCCGGAGTGCACTGCGACGGCGAAGTGCAGGTTATCCACGACATTCTCGGCCTCTTCCCCGATTTCACACCGCGCCACACGCACCGGTTCGCCGAGCTAGGCTCGGTCGTGCGTGACGCGGCAACCGCCTATATGACCGCGGTGCACGAGCGAACCTTCCCCGATGAGGGCCAGAGCGCGGCCATAGAGCCGGCGGTGATCGAGGCGCTGCGCGCACGGAAGCCATAGGATGCCTGAAGGCGAGCCACTCCAAGTGCCTGGACGTAAGTCACGGACCGGGTGACGTGTCTATTCGCTCGCCGTTATTATTGCAGAGCACACGGCAATGGGCGGGGCGGAGGGCTGTCGCCCAAGCGAGGGACGGACGGAGTGCAGATGCTCGACGGCGCGCAACTGGGCGACTACGTCTTGGAATCCGAGCTGGGGCGCGGCTCGATGGGCATTGTGTATCGTGCGCGCGACACCCAGGGAAAGCCGTACGCCGTAAAGGTGCTGCTCGACGCCCTCGCCTCGGATCAATCCTTCATCACGCGCTTCACCCGCGAGGCGCGTATCATCGCCGGCCTCTCGCATCCGAACATTATCAAGGTCTACGGCGCGGGACGGCAGGGACATCACCTGTACTTTGTAATGGAGTACTTCCCAGGCGTCACTGCCGGACAGATGCTGCGTGAGCGCGGACGCCTGCCCGTCGGCCAAGCAGTCGAGATCGCGGCTCAGGCCGCCGATGCGCTTGCCCACGCCCATGCTCACGGTAATCTTGTGCACCGCGACGTGAAGCCCGAAAATCTGTTGGTGGACCGATGGTGCCGGGTGAAAGTGCTCGACTTCGGTCTAGCGCGGGTGGCGGGCCTCCAGAGCATCACGCGGGTCGGCACTGTGGTGGGCAGTCTCTACTACGTCTCACCGGAACAACTCCTCGGCCATCAGCTCGACGGTCGCTCCGACGTCTATTCGTTGGGGGTAAGCCTATACGAGATGGTGACAGGCCTGCGACCATATCGTGGCCAGACGCTCACCGACATGAGCAAGGCTATTCTGGGCGCGTCTGCCGTGCCGCCGAGCCAGATAGAGAGCGGTGTGATGCCAGAGCTAGAGGCGATCATTGGGCGCGCCATGGCACGTGATCTGGGTGTGCGCTACACCGCGGCAAGCGACCTGCGTGACGACCTTCGCGCATTGCAAGCGCGCCTCGCGGCCCAATCGCAGACCTCCGATGGGGCGCAGCACGCGCCGGAGGCAGTATTCAAAAGTAAGTCGCGCGAAGACGGGCGCCCCACCTCTCTGCGACCCGCGATGCTGCTACCTGTCTCGCCGGATCGCTATGGGCCAGGGGGAGGCTCCGAGAGCGGGGCAAGTTGACGCCCGCCCCAACCGCCTGAAGCTGATACAAAGCTGGTTAGGTCTCGGCACGGACTAGAAACACAGGGTGAATAGATGGCATCCGCGGCCGTCGCGTCGTGGCGCATTCTCGTGGTGGATGACGAGGAAAACCTGAACTGGAGCCTGGTTCACTCGCTGCGCAAGGAAGGATACGCGGCCGATGGCGCCGCCACCGGGCTCGAAGCCCAACGGCGACTCTCCGAGATGCGCTACGACTGCGTGATCTCCGACGTGATGATGCCTGGCATGGATGGTTTCGACCTCCTCCAGTGGATTCGACGCCAGCAACCTACTGCGCGCGTCATTATGATGACGGCGTTTGGCTCTCCCACGACCAAACAAGAGGCCCTAAATAACGGGGTTGTGGCCTATCTTGAGAAGCCGTTCGACCTGCGTGTCCTCAAGGATGAGTTGTCCAGACTTGCTCGTGGCAGCACACCAGCGCCTTCCCCCCAGGCCGACGAATATGACCTGCTTGAGGTTGCGCAAGTTCTCAATCTTGCGAAACGCGACATCTGCCTCGCGGTCCGCTACGCCGGCGAGACGGGACACCTGCAATTCGCGCAGGGTGAGCTTGTTCGCGCGGAGCTAGGAGCGCTCCGAGGCGACGAGGCGGTTGTCACCCTTGGGGCGGCGCGTGCCATTGCGATGCAGCCGGAGGCTTGGAACGGACGCGGAGAGCGTAACGTCACCCTGCCCCTGTCGCGCTTGACGTATCTTGCTCTGGCCCGCCGCGAAGGGCGCGCCACGGCGCCACTGCGGACAACCGCGCCAGAGCAGCAGTCGGCTTCAAAGCCTAGCGCACCGCCAATGCCAACGGTTGAGGCCGGCACCCAAGCTGACGCCGAGCCTGACACTTCGGACAGTACGCCTACGCCGCAAATTCAGGGCACATTAGATGCGCTGGCCCGCACTCTCCCGCCACCCTGTGGGGTCGCCCTGCTTCACTTGGATGGCACCCTTCTCGGCCGCCGCTGGTCGGGACGTGCCGAGCCGCCGACCAGCGTGTTCACGCACCTTGGCCAGTCGGCTCTTGCCGCCTCACGCGCGCTACTCGTCGGCGACCTTGGCTCGATGGACGAGGCCCATCTCTTCACGGCTGAGTGGCATGTGCGTGTTCGCCGCCTCGGACGTGGCGACCGGGCGCTTCTGTTAGTGGCGCTGGTACAGCGAGCCGCCGACGCGTCCGCCGTGACGTCGGCGCTCGACGCCCACGCGCCGCTCCTCGCCGACATGGTCCGCTGATCGAGCGGCGCGGCTGGCTCCAACGTGACCGCCGCGCCGCTTCGCGTCTCATACTGATTACGTCTGGGTTGTTGATCTATCTCAAGGGCCATAGCCCACCGCGCGCCCTGCGCCGGCAGTTTCACTGCCGCGACGGCAAACCACAACAACCCAACCCAAATCGGTATCACTTCTCAGGCACAGAGAGCCCGATGAGCTTATAGACTACTTTCGCGGCGACTACCGGGCTAACATGCCCATCGAGCAGCGGCGACAGCTCCACCACGTCGCAGCCGACGATTTTCTTCGCCTGGGCGACCGCCGTGAGCAGCTCGATGACGTCGTACCAACCGAGTCCTCCAGGTTCGGGCGTGCCGGTGCCAGGTACAAGAGAGGGGTCGAAGACGTCGATATCGACCGTGACATACACGTCGTCCGTCAGGTGCGACACGACCTCAGCAATCCAGTCGCGCGTGCCCGTGAAAGATTGCGCGGCAATGTCACTCGCCAGCCAGAGTGGCAGCTTGCGCTCGGCGACGAGTTGCGCCTCAGGCTCGCTCAGGCTGCGAATGCCGACCTGAGCCGTGTGCTCGCAGACGTCGAGCGTGCGCCGCATAATGGTGGCCGCGCCCAGCTTCGACCCTTCGTACTCGTCGCGGAGATCGGCGTGCGCGTCGAGTTGGAGCACGCTCAAGTTCTTACTGCGCGAGGCGTAGGCCCGAATCGCACCGATGGAGACCATATGATCCCCGCCGAGCGTTACGACGAACTTGCCTGCGTCCACCAGGCTCCCCGTCACATGCTCAATTCGATCTACCATCGCCGCGGAGTCGCCGGCGATTGGCTCAACGGCGCGCAACGTGTGTATCCCCACTCGATACGGCGACCGCCGCAATTCCGCATCGTATAGCTCAAGGTTGCGCGACGCGTCGATGATGGCTTGCGGCCCTTCGCGCGTACCCGGACGATAGCAGGTGGTAAAATCGAACGGCACGGGGACGACGACGACACGAGCGGTATCGAACGCGGTATCGTCCTCGTCGAGGTGCATGAAAGTACGTGCGGGCGCGAGGCTCCCGCTCAAGGCGTCGAGGGTGCTCACTCGGATTGGCTCCTCTGAGATATGGTGAAGTGCGAAGAAACGCTCTATTATACGCCGCGCGAGCAGTAGTCGCAGCGCCCCTTGCGCGGCAGACGGCGAAATGTGATATGCTACGTGCGCAGGTGATCTCGAAGCTTTCCCTCAGGTGGTGGTAAGCGCCTCGTCTCCTGGCTGTGTACGCCGTGCGAAGGTAAGGTTTGTCGAGCGACCCGCGTTTGGTCTGTACGTTGTGTGCGTGCGTGTATGTAGTTTGCGTGTGTGTGTAAGCTGGCGAAACGAAGCCAGGACCTGCAACCCCAAAAGGAGCCTGAGTGGCTATCCGGATCTATGTAGGGAACCTCCCCTACAACACGAACGATCAGCTTTTGGTCGACATCTTCGCGCCTTTCGGCGAGGTGCTCGAGGCCACGGTCGTGATCGATCGTATGACAAACCAGAGCAAGGGCTTTGGTTTCGTGCAGATGGCGGACGACGACGCTGCTCGCAACGCCATCGTCGGCTTGAACGGCACGATGATCGGCAATCGCACGATTCGTGTGAATGAGGCCCAGCCCCGAACCGAGGGTTCGCGTGGTGGCGGCTACGGCGGTGGCTCGCGCGGCGGCAGTGGCGGCTATGGTGGCGGCCGTGATTATGGCAATGATTACGGTGGCGGCTATGGCGGTGGTGGCGGCGGCTATGGCGGTGGTGGCGGCGGCTACGGCGGCGGGCGCCGCGATGGCGGCTCGCGTGGCGGTGGCTCGCGCGGCGGCTACGGCGGTGGTCGCGACTACTATGCCCAGCCCGACCGAAACAACGATGGCGGCGCGTGGCGCGACCGCCGCAACAATCGGCGCGACTACGACTACTAGTAGCCGCGACCGATAAAGCCAACGAAGAGCCGGGGGATACGTCCCTCGGCTCTTCGGATTTCTGTACCCCATTATTCAATTTGCGAGCGCCTGCGCCTGGGATTGCTCCCAGCCCTTTCAGGGCGTGATACTGATTTCGTCTGGGTTGTTGATCTATCTTAAGGGCTGTAGCCCACCTCGCACCCTGCGCCGGCAGTTCTACTGCCGCGACGCCAAACCACAACAACCAAGTCGAATCGCTATGACAACATCTCCTGCGCCGGCGCCTTGAGCGCCGCGACCGCACGCGCCACCTGCCCACCCGGAATCGACGTCATTCAGAGATGAC
>CAYYCB010000013.1:0-17762 GCA_964469715.1 uncultured Ktedonobacterales bacterium
AGCTACGATGCGGCCCGCTGCACCATCTACAGCACCACCACCGGCAAGGGCTGGCAGCTGGTCGCCGTCATAAGCCTTGTGGACGACCACACCGCCCAGGTGGCCTACCACTTCGCCGCGCGTCCTTCCTCTGGCCCTACCATCGACCAGATAGATCTGCGCATCCTACACGCCGCTCCGCTCTGGTTCGCGCCTAGCGTCAAGAACAACACGCTGACCGGGTCGATCCTGCCGCCCACGGTCCACACCATCGACCGCCACAGCCCGCCCGCGGCCGTGGCTACCCTGACGCTGCGTGCGTCCGGCAACGCCGTACCCCCCAGCGCCATTGAGCTCGGCGGCTACCATACGCTCGTGGACGAGACAGGTGTCAGCCTCTCGTGGGCCTCCTCCGCGGTCACGGACTACCGGCTCACCGCGCCCGACGCCGACCACCTCATCGAACTGGGCGTCGAGCGCATCACCGTCCAGCCGAGCGACGCCGCCGCCAGCGGAACTCCCATCGGCGCGTCCGTCGCCCCGCCCACCCCGGCCATCACCAACTGACATGGAATGGCAGCCCCCTGCCAAACGTGTTTCAGGACTCACCGCCGGTTGGAGAAGCGGGCTCGCGCAGCCAGAGCGAGACGTGCGCAGGTTGCATTGTCTCGTGCACGACCGACATGAGGTGTTCGCTTAACTGTGTGAGGTCAAGCTCGCTTCGCAATGCAGAGCCGAAAGCGGTCAGTGCCGCTGCGGCGTCGTACTTGCTCCGATAGAAGCGGCGGTCGATATTCGCCTGGATGCGCGTGCGGAGCGGTTGGAAGAGTGCGGCGATCAGCAGTGTCGACAAGACGACTACCACGGGCTGCGGCTCGGATTGGTGCGTGAGCATGCCGCTCAGTGATTGCAGTCCGACGACGCACGTGAAGTAGAGCGCGGCCAGGAGTGTTGTCAGCGAGCCGTAAACCAGCGCGCGATTGATGAGGATATCGATGTCCCAGAGGTGCGAACGCGTGACGGCGATGGCGATGACGATAGGTATCACAAGGATTGACACGGTCCACCGACCGCCGATAAGTATGCCGCCAACCGCTGATCCTGAATACAGGGTGTTTGCGACGTCTGGTGGAAGGAAGAGTAGGATTACTGAAGGAATGGCGATGATCGCGACAGCGAGGACGACGCCGAAGACAATCCACTTCGTCTGTTCGCGCTCGACAGGCGTGGATACCTGCCGGTAACGGTAGATCTGCGTGGCAGCCGCCGTGACGAAGAAGACGACGATCAAGCCACCCGTCGGTCCAGCGTTCAGGCTCGGGAATACTGCCGCGGCCAGCCAGTAGATGAGGTTGAGCAGCGCGCACCAGCGGGTCCAGCGTGGCACGAAGTGCCCGGAAGGGAAAAGGTAGAAGAAGGTCACAAAGGAGACCTGCCCGACGACCACAAGCAGATAGACGACGGTGTGCAGAATGGGGCTGCTCTCCAAGGGCTGAGGCATGGAGCCGCCGCCCGTGATGTCATCTAGTGGGGTGGCGGCAACGCCTCCGAAGGTCGCCAACATCACCGCGCAGAAGAGCGCCATTCGATCGTCCGAGCGGCGCCAGAAGACAAGGACGGCCATCGCCAGATAGGTCAAGGTGGAGAGGCCGGCCTCTACCATGCTGACGACCGCATAAAGCGTGGGAGAGAACCCCTGCTGGCGCAACTGTTGGAGCACCTGCGGCGTGAGCTGCGACGCATAGAGGTCGGGTAGCGCCAGCAGATTCAGCGTGACCACGGTCGCGACTAGCCCGACGAAGGCGATGCGCAGGTAGAGCAGCCAGCGCCTGGGTATACTGTCTTTCTCGCCGCCGCCAGTGTCGCGGACCGAGTCGAGCTCTATTGCTGGCTGGCCCATCCGGCTACTCCCTCGTGCGAATACACGATTATGTACGAATACGCGCTGATCGACTGCCCGGTGGCGGCTTCAACTAGGTGTAATCCATCCGACATCGTGAGGCCGACACCGGCTCTTTTTCTGTGATCCTGACGCCAGAGTAGCACAATCACTATGTCAGGGATGTAGCCTGCAGCAGACCTACACATCGCGGCGAGCCAGCGTGTACGTGACGAGCACGAGGAGCATGGCGTTGACCGGGTGCAAGGCCGCGACTGTAGGCACCAGGCGCCCGATATCGATCAGGAACCCTTGCAGTATCATGAGGCCGGTGAGCAGCCACGAGAGCCGCAAGGGCGTCCTGCCGAGGTGGCCGCGCCAGGCGATTATGGGGAGGGCGCAGGTGGCCAGTACGACCAACGTACCCAAGATGACATGGGGTAGGAACGTTGTGACGCCGAAGACGCCCAGGCCAGCGAAGAATAGCTGCAGCGCCAGGCCGCCGAGCAGTATTCTGGCGATCAGGCGGTGAACGCGCTCGACTCGTCGCGATGCAATATGTGTCCGGGTGACACTCGTCGCGCCGGAATGAGCATCGAACGCCGACACATCTGTTTGGAGCGGATATGTGGTACCCATGTCGCGCCTCCTCTGCCACACGAGATGCTAGAGCCATCGCCGTAGCGTCACTCGCATCTCCGCTGCAAACATACCCCGGCACCGCTCCAGCATCGTTACGCACTTCGTTACGGGAGATTCTGCTTTGCATACTGGCGCTCGCAGCGGGGCGTCATCAGGCGTCGCGTTTCTTGCCGCGTCTTCAGGAGAACGCGCTTCTCTAGGGGAATGTGCGCCTTCCAGACGTACACGGTGTCATCGTTGCTGGAGATGAGCGTTCGTAACGACGCTCGTAACGCTGGCGGGACGCTCATCGGCTACACTTGCCTGTGAAAGCTCGCGACGAATGGCGCCGCTCGCCGCGCGCTACTTGGAAGGTGGAGACATCATGCCATCACTTTTAGGGGGCTTGGCCACGTTCCGGCTCCGTAGGAGGCACGTAGCGCAGGCTGAGAAGAAGCCGACGCCGCGGGTAGCCAGTCGGGTCGCGCCGTCCCCGGTGGATATTGCTCCGAACGATCCGCTTGTCGCCTATTTTCTCAGCACACCCGGCGCCGTCGAGCTGGAACGGCTGCACATCGACTCGCCCGCGCTGGATGCCCTCCGCGCGGCCGGCGTGCGGCTGGCGATTCCTCTCGTCAGCCAGGGCGAGTTGATCGGGCTGCTCAACCTGGGGCCGCGCCTCAGTCAGCAGGATTATTCGTCCGACGACAAGAGCCTGTTAAATACGCTGGCGACCCAGGCCGCGCCGGCCGTGCGCGTGGCGCAGCTCGTGCGTGAGCAGCAGGCCCAGGCGCGAGCGCGCGAGCGCATCGAGCAGGAGCTGCGCATCGCGCGGCTCATTCAGCAGACGCTGCTTCCGAAGGAGTTGCCCGAGCTACCAGGTTGGCGGTTGGCGGCGTACTATCAGCCGGCGCGTGCGGTAGGTGGCGACTTTTACGACTTCATCGCCTTCGACGACGGCCGGCTCGGCCTGGTTGTGGGCGACGTCACCGACAAGGGTGTGCCGGCCGCCCTCGTGATGGCGACAACCCGCAGCGTGCTGCGAACCGCGGCTCAAGGCGCCGTCTCGCCGGGCGATGTGCTCGAACGAGCGAACAACCTGCTCTGCCCCGACATGCCCTCCAAGATGTTCGTTACCTGCCTCTACGCCATCCTCGACCCGCACACCGGTCAACTCGTGTATGCCAACGCCGGCCACGATCTGCCCTATCAGCGTGGAAGCGATGGAGTTGCGGAGCTGCGGGCCACGGGAATGCCCCTCGGCCTCATGCCAGGGATGCGCTACGAGGAGAAAGAGACAACGCTCTGCCCCGGCGACTCGCTGCTGCTCTACAGCGATGGTCTGGTCGAGGCGCATGACCCCGAGCGCGAGATGTTCGGCTTCCCGCGCTTGATGAAGCTGATGGGTGAAGACATTGGGGAGGTGCCGCTCACTGAGCACCTGCTCAACTCGCTGGCTCACTTCACGGGGCCGGCGTGGGAACAGGAAGACGACGTGACGCTGGTGACGCTGCAGCGCACGCGCGAAGGGAGCGTCGCCATGCCGGTAACGCCCGACGCACGAGCGACGTCTGGTGTCTCGCCTGAGTTCAGGCTTGTGGATGAGTTCACCATCCCTAGCGAGCCTGGCAACGAGCGCACGGCGCTCCGCCTCGTCGCCACCGCAGTGGCGGACTTGGGCCTCTCACCACGCCGAATCGATCAGCTCAAGACGGCGGTGGCCGAGGCGACCATGAACGCTATGGAGCACGGCAACCACTATCGCACCGAGCTTCCGGTCAGGATTCGGGTGCTGAGCGGCCCGACAAGCGTCGTCGTCCAGATCACAGACGAGGGCGGTGCGCCTGCGGTTCTGGAGTCGGAGACGCCAGATATCGAGGCAAAGCTCGCCGAGCAGCAGACACCGCGCGGCTGGGGATTGTTTCTCATCAAACACCTGGTCGACGAGATGCGGGTGACCAGCGACGAGCGCCACCATACCGTCGAGCTTGTGGTCTCGCTAGAGGGAGAGGCCAGCCATGCGTCCTAGAGACTTCGTCGCGCACGTTCGTATGCAGCGGCCTCGTGTGGTCGTGCTCGACCTCGAAGGCGAGATCAACACCTTCGCGGAGGAGCGCCTCAACGCCGCGTATGCCGAGGCCGAGGCGCAAAATCCCGAAGTGGTGCTGCTGAACTTCTCGCAGGTGGACTACATCAACAGCACCGGCATTGCCATCATCGTCGGTCTGCTCGCCCAAGCGCGCAAGCATCATCGCCAACTGCTCGCCTGCGGCCTCAGCGATCACTACCGCGAGATTTTTCAGATCACGCGCCTCGCGGACTTCATGAGCGTGTTCCCCGATGAGGACACTGCGCTCGCCGGATAGAGTACCGCTGTCCACGCTACCAATCGAGGGGGATGGATCATGCCAGAGCCAAAGATGCAAGCCGAAGCCCGCGTCATCAGCGCGAAAACCAGCGTCGTCGACATCGTGGGTGACTTCACCTCCGCGGCGGAGAGCGCATTGATGGACGCCTATTCTCGGGCCAGCTCGCCCACCACCCGGACGATCATCCTCAACTTTTCCGGCCTTGAATACATGAACAGTAGCGGCATCGGCCTGCTCGTGACCTTCCTGATTCGCGCCAATCGGCAGAAGCAGCGCGTAGCGGCCTACGGCCTGAGCGAGCACTACCGCCAGATCTTTGAATTGACGCGTCTCAACGAGGCTATCATCATCTACGATAGCGAGCTTGCCGCGATTGACGCTGCCTGAGTGACGCCGGCAAATTCGCCCGCGCCGGACCGCGAGGAGGAGAGCGACCATGGACATCGAGCAGACGCCAGAGACATCTCCCGCGACGGATCCGTCCGCCGAGATCCCTACCGAGCGCCTCCCACGAGACGCCGCCAATTGGGCGCGGAGGGGTGTCCAGCTTCGTGTCTCCGAGGTGCCACGGGGCGCGGTCAACCTCAACGTGGAGGGCAAGAACGTCGTTAGCCCGCTACAGGGTTTCGGCAAGATGTGGCAGAAAACCTACCGCATCTATCTGCGTGGCATTGACGTTTCTCCTGCCGATGTCATCAGCGCCTGGAAGGCCAATTTCCAGAAGTTCTGGCCGAAGGGGAACCGCTTCTATGGGCCGATCACGGGCATCGCGCCTGGTGAGGTGGCGCTGCTCAACATCAAGGCCGGCGGCATGCCGCTCTCTACTGGCATCCTGGTGCTCTACGCCGACGACGAGTCTTTCACGTTCATGACGCCGCAGGGGCACGTCTTCGCCGGTTGGATCACGTTCAGCGCGGAGTGGGACGGCGACTGCACGATGGCGCAGGCGCAGGTGTTGTTGCGGGCCAACGACCCGATCTATGAGCTGGGTATGGCCTTCGGCGGTAGCCGCCAGGAGGACAAGTTCTGGCAGCACACCTTGACGATGCTGGCGCGGCACTTCGGCGTGACGAGCGAGAAGGTCGAGGTGCGGATCGCATGCGTCGACCGCCGTCGCCAGTGGCGCTACGTCGGCAACATCTGGCACAACGCCGCCGTGCGCACCAATCTCACGGCGCCGACGCGGTGGTTTCGGCGGCGCCCTAGGGGCTAGCCGCGCCGCCGACCGCTTGTGCGTTCGCGATTATCATTCCCTCTCTATCACCCTTCGCAGGAAACGACGGTTCGTATGACATCCTCAATTCGTCCTCGCTACGACGCTGTGGTGGTAGGCGCCGGACCTAACGGTCTGGCGGCCGCCGTCACGCTGGCGAGCGCCGGGCATTCCGTCGCCGTCTACGAAGCGAGCGACACAATCGGCGGCGGCTCTCGCACCAGAGAGCTTACGCTGCCGGGCTTCCGGCATGACGTCTGCTCTGCGATCCATCCCCTCGGCCTGGGCTCGCCATTCTTCCAGATGGTCCCGCTCAAGCGGTATGGCGTGGAGTGGATCCAACCCGACGTGCCGCTCGCGCATCCGGTGCCGCGGGGGCCGGCCGCCGTACTGGAACGCACATTCGACCGTTTGGAGACAACCCTCGGCCATGAGGACGCGGAGTCCTGGCGCAGACTCTTCGCGCCGCTCGCCCGCCACGCGGACGGGATCGAGGAAGGGCTACTGGCGCCGCTGCGGCCGTTCTGGCAGATGCTTCACCCGCTGACGTCCCTCGAAATGCTACGTATGGGCGCCTTCGCATTCCAGTCGGCGCGGGGGCTGGCTGAGCGGTCGTTCAAGGGGGATCAGGCTCGCGCGCTCTTGGGCGGCATGGCCGCGCATTCGATGCTCCCGCTGGAGCGGCCGATGAGCGCGGCAGCGGCGCTGCAGCTCGGCACGCTGGCACACGCTGTCGGGTGGCCGATCCCGAAGGGCGGCTCGCAGACGATTGTGGACGCCCTCGCCGCCTACCTACGCGAGCTGGGCGGCGAGATCATCACCGGCGTGGAGGTGCGGGCGCTTGACGAGCTGCCACCGGCGCGGGCAGTGCTCTGCGACGTCACTCCGCGCCAACTGCTTCGGATAGCGGGCGATGCGCTGCCAGAGGGCTACCGGCGACAGCTCCAGCAGTTCCGCTATGGTCCGGGGGTCTTCAAGCTCGATCTTGCCCTGGACGGTCCCATCCCCTGGGCGGACCCGAACTGCGCGCGGGCGGGAACAGTTCACGTCGGGGGGGCGCTCGACGAGGTGGCGGCGGCGGAGCGCTATGTGTGGGCTGGCGTCGCGCCTGAGCGCCCATTCGTGTTGCTGGCGCAGCCGAGCCTCTTTGATCCGACGCGCGCCCCGGCCGGGAAGCATACGGCGTGGGCCTATTGCCACGTGCCGCACGGCTCGGACGCCGACATGACGGAGCGTATCGAGGCGCAGATCGAGCGATTCGCGCCGGGCTTCCGCGACCGTATCCTGGCGCGACATACGTTCACTGCACGCGAGATGGAAGCCTACAATCCGAATTACGTGGGTGGCGACATCAACGGCGGCGTGCAGGATATGTGGCAGCAGTTCACGCGCCCGACGGTCCGTCCCGATCCGTACTCCACGCCGGTGAAGGGGCTGTACTTGTGCTCGTCATCCACACCGCCCGGCGGGGGGGTGCACGGTATGTGTGGGTACTTCGCGGCGCAGTCCGCGTTGCGAAACGTCTTCGGGCGGCGTGCGCTGGGGATTCGGTCCGATCTGGAGAAGGGCGACCTCGGCGTGGTGGAGGTCGCTCGCACTGAGCCGGACGGCGAAGACATGTCGCGCGCCGGAGGCGCCGGGAAGGAGCGAGCGCGATGAGACGTGGAAGCGCTCGCGTCCTTGGAGGGCTGTTGCTGATCACCTGTGTCGTCACTTACGCGCTTGCCATGCTAATTTTCGTCTCGACGGATGCGGAGATGTCGGGCCGGACATTGAGCACGCTCGTGACGCTGGCTGGCTTTCTGACGTTCCCGGTGGTGGGGGCTCTGATCGTGACGGCGCGCCCGAGTAACACGGTTGGCTGGATCTTCTGTGTGATCGGCATTGGGACCGCGACAACGTCATTTTCGGCGGGGTACGTTCAGCATGCCCTTGCGACCCACGCGGACGCACAGCTCGCGACCGGCCTCATAGATGCGCTGGGTAACGGCGTTTGGCCCCTTAATCTTGGACTCGGCTCGCTGCTCTTGTTGCTCTTTCCCGACGGGAAGCCGCTCTCTCGTCGCTGGCGATTCGTTGCCTGGGTAGACGTGGTCGCGCTCGCTTCTACGTCACTCTCCGGGTTTTTGCAACCAGGCCCGCTGGAGGCGAACGGCCGGGTGGTGAATCCGGTCGGCATTCCTGCCCTTCGCCCGTTACTGGCCGCGCTTGGCTCCGCCGGGCATCTGCTCATTGTGCCGCTCGTGCTGATCGCTGTCGCGTCGGTTATCGTGCGCTACCACCGCGCGGTAGGGATGCAGCGGCAGCAGATCAAGTGGTTCGCTTATGGCGCCGCGCTGATGGCTCTGCTCATTTTTGTGACCGTGATGGCTTCGACCGCGCTCACACCCAGTGGGCAGGATCCTTCTAACACTTTGTTCAGCAGCGCGGGCTTCGCGCTCGCCTGGGTCATGCTGCCACTCGGCGCGGGCATCGGCGTGTTGCGCTACCGGCTCTATGACATTGATATCCTCATCAATCGCACGCTGGTCTACGGCTCACTCACCGCCATCCTTGGCGCGCTCTACTTCGGCTGCGTCGTCGCGATGCAGCAGGCAGTGCACGCGCTCACGGGCCAGTCGGAGCAGCAGCAACTGGTGATCGTGCTCTCGACGTTGCTGATCGCCGCACTCTTCGATCCTCTGCGCCGTCGCATCCAACGGTTCATCGACCGGCGCTTCTTTCGCGCTAGATACGACGTCGCCAAAACGTTGGCGCGCTTCGCCGCGACGTTGCGCACCGAGACCGACCTGACCGAATTGAGCGAGCATCTCGTCGGGGTGGTGGAGGAGACGATGCAGCCGGCGCATGCGTCATTGTGGCTACAAGCCATGCGCACGCCGTGGGACGGCGCGGGCCGCGCGGGGAGGCCGCTGCGAGGAGGTGCACAGTGAACGTGACGCGTGCGACGTCAGATGACGGCGTGACGCAGCCACCGGTGGCCGCTGAGGCGGCGGAGCGCGAAACGCGCCTGCGGGGGTGGCCGCTCGTCGTTGTCCGCGTGGTGTGGCTCCTCATCACTGCCGGCGTCGTCGCGCTCGACATCGACGGCATTCCGGCGACGTACATCGAGTCGGGCACGCCCTGCACGCAGTGCCAGGGCTACAATGGCCCGCCTACCGCCAGCCAGGCACACGCATTGCATGAGCTGGGCATCTCGCTTCACTTCTGGGCAACCTACGAGACGGCTATCATCATCGTCGTCATGCTCGTCTACGTCGGCATGGGCGTGCTGCTCTTCCTGCGGCGCTCCGACGACCGCATGGCGCTGTTTGCCTCGCTCATGCTGGTCTCTTTCGGTGGCGCAGCCGTCACGGGTAGCATGCAGGCGCTCCCTGATTTCCACCCTGCCCTGTGGCTGCCGGTCTACATCGCCGACGTCATCGGCCAGATAGCGTTCATTGTGTTTTTCTACGTATTCCCAGACGGCCGTTTCGTCCCGCGCTGGAGCGTTCTGCCGGCGCTGCTGTGGTCGCTCGCCTGGATCGCCGGCATTTTCCGCGGCTCGGCACTCGATCAAGCCGCCCAGCCTGTCGTCAATGGACCCCTCTTCGCCGTAGTCATCCTCAGCGTGATCATCGCCCAGGTCTATCGCTATCGGCGCATCTCGACGCCGCGGCAGCGCGCGCAGACCAAATGGGTAGTCTATGGCTTCTCGCTCAGCCTCAGTGGGTTCCTGGCCTGGCTATTTGTCGGCAACGTTGTCGTGCCTGCATCGGCGCACGACAACCCAATTCTCCGTCTTTTCGCCGATGGCTTCGTCTACTTCCTCTTCCTGCTCATTCCTGTCGCTATTGCTATCGCCGTGCTGCGCTCAGGCCTCTACGACATCGACGCCCTCATCAATCGGACACTCGTCTACGGTTCGCTGACGGCGATCCTTGCAGTGGTCTATTTCGCCTGCGTCGTCGGTGCGCAGGCCGTCACGACTGCGCTCACCGGGCAGCGGTCACTGCCGCCGCCGGTGATCGTCGCCTCGACGCTACTGATTGCCGCACTGTTCCAGCCGTTGCGGAGGCGTATCCAGCATGCGATTGACCGGCGCTTCTATCGCAGACGTTACGATGCCGCGAAGACGCTGGCCGCCTTCGGGCAGGCGTTGCGCGCCGAAGTGGACCTGGCGCAACTCAACGAACACCTTGTGTCGGCGGTGGACGAAACGATGCGGCCGGCGCACGTCTCGCTCTGGTTGCGCGAGCCGACCCGATCAGCGCGGTAGCGATCACCACTCGGTCAGTTTCCAGATCTCGGGTTGCGGTGTGCCCGCCTCAGCGCCGATCTCGGCGAAGATGACGACGGCGGTTTTGAGGTGGGCCATTGCCGCCTCGATGTCGCCCGAAGCGCGCAGCAGGTCGGCGAGGTTGTTGTGGAGCGCGGCTTCGCGGTGCCGGTCGCTTTGGGTGGCGGACAACCGCAGCGCCGTTTCGACCAGTGCCCGCGCCGCAAGGGTGTCGCCGCGCGCCGCCTGCACGAGGGCCAGGTTATTGAGTGCGGCGATACGGACGGTCGCGTCGTGCAGTTGTTCGGCGAGGGCGAGGCTGCGTTCAAGATGCTCCAAGGCCGTGTCGAACTGGCGC
Organism: uncultured Ktedonobacterales bacterium; assembly: GCA_964469715.1. Lineage (GTDB taxonomy): Bacteria > Chloroflexota > Ktedonobacteria > Ktedonobacterales > JADMIN01 > CAWAWP01. The sequence goes on from CAYYCB010000013.1 coordinate 10,678, forward strand.
TGGCCGTTGGCGAGCATGCCGAGCACGTTGTGGGCCTGGGCCAGCGCTCGCGTGTCGCCAGCCAGATTGGCAAGGGCGAGCGCCTGCTCGGCAAGTTTCTTCGCCCGATCAAGTTGACCGCGGTTTCTGGCGATGAGGCTCAGATCGGAGTAGGCGCGCGCACGATCTGCGACTGGACCTTCATCACCCCATGAGGTGAGCGCTCCGTCCACATGACTCTCCGCGAGCTCCCACTCGCCGCGCCGCGCATAGACGTTACCCAGCTTGCAATCGAGCCGGGCACAGTGATTCGGATCGTCGCCTGCCAGCGCTGCCGCCGCTTCGTAGCTCGTGAGTGCTGCCTTATATTCGCCCAATAGCGTGTGGAGGTCGCCGATTGCCTCATACAAGACGGCACCCTGCGGATGACCGAGGGCGAGCGCCAGTTTGAGATGGGCGAGTGCTTCCGCATGCGCGTACAGAGTACGGGCGCGCTCGCCGGCAAGCTTGTAGTAGTCGGCGGCCTCCGCGTCGCGGCCCGCGGCGGCGAAGTGATCCGCAATCTGCCCGGCGAACTGTCCAGGTTCGCGCGTATTCCTGGTGCGCGCGACGAGCGCCTCCGCGATGCGGCGGTGGAGCAGGCGCTTGCGTGCCAGACTGGTGTCGTCATATACAAGCGTGCGCACTTTGTCGTGGCTGAAGTCGTAGGTGAGCGCTTCTGGACGGCCCGCCACCTCCTTGACGAGTCCGTGAGCGATCAACTCTTCGAGTGCCGCGACGGTCTCGTCTTCGCTGCGTCCACTTGCCTCGCGCACGGTCTCGAACTCGAACGAGCGGCCGATGGCCGCCGCCGCCGTGAGGATCTGCCACGCTGTCTCACCAACCCCGTTGAGTCGGGACTGAAGGAGGTGGCGCACGCCGCCTGGGAGCGCCCATTCGCGGTCGTTCGTGGACAGAACCCCCTGGGCCATCGCCGTGAGGTATTCCACCACAAACAGCGGCAGACCTTCGGTCTCCTCATGGAGCCGGCGCGCGAGCTCCTCGGATGGCGCACCGCCTGCCGGCTGGCTGGCATGGACCAACTCGCGGATGTCGCGAGGGCCGAGCCGCGAGAGCGCGATCATTGTTGCCGAGTCGGAGCGTTGCGAGTCAGCGAGGAGCAACCGGAGCCGCCGGTTCTGCATAGCCTCATCGTGACGCCAGCAGAGTAGGAGCAGGATGGGGTAGTCGCGCATGCGTCTCGCGAGGTAGGTGAGCAGCTCGATTGAGGCGTTGTCGGCCCAATGCATGTCGTCGATGAAGAGGATGCCGGATGGTCGGGCGCCGTGGCCGCCGAGGAGGTCAAAGAGTGTGCGCCGCACCCCCTCGAAGAAGTACGCTTGTGCCCCTGGACTATTGAGCGGCGTCGGAGGCGGCAGCTTCACCCCACGTTGTGCCAGCTCGGGCGCCAACCGCGCCGCTTCAGCGAGCCATACCGCAGGTATCGAGCTGAGACGGGCGGCGATATCTGCCTGGGCGAGTGCGCCGCGGAGAGTCGCTCCCACGGCGCCAAAGGCTAAACGCGCCTCGCCCTCGTAGCAGCGGGCCTCGATGACGGTCGCTCCGCGCTGGCGCGCCAGCGCCACGAAATCCGCCGCCAGGCGTGTCTTGCCGATGCCAGCTTCGCCGTCCAGGATCGCGACGCGGCCATCGGATCGCACCGCGGCATACGCCTGCTCCAGCGCCGACCACTCGGCCTTGCGTCCGCGCAACGGCAAGATGTCGTGGGTGCGAGCAACACCGACCGCTGGCGATGGATCTGGGGCAGGTACAGAGTCGGATGCCTCGGTGGAAGACGAAGGGGACGCTGCTGCCGTATCTGGGGTGGATGCGCCGGAGGGACGCGGAATCTGCTGCTCCTTGATGGACTCGTACAGTCGCGTCGTGGACTCCAATGGAGCAACGCCAAGCTCGCGATCTAGCACATGGACGCATTCGCGATATTGGCGCAACGCGGCGGCGCGCTGGCCGGCACGCGCGTAGAGTGACATGAGCGCGCAGTACGCCGGTTCATGCAGGCGATCAAGGGTGAGCCATCGGCGTGCCGCGCCAATCGCCGCATCGAAGTTACCTTCAGCGGCGAAGGCCTTCGCGAGCCGTTCGAGGGCGCTGGCGAGGTCGCGTTGCAGGCCCTCGCGCTGGAAAAACTGCCAGTCGTCGAAGTCTGGGCTGTCGCGCAGCGTGAATCCTGCCATGAAGTGATCGGTGTAGAGCGCCACGGCTTCGACGAGTCGCGGCATGCACGCCGGGCACACGCGTTCCGGCTGATCTTTGTGTTCTGGGCATGGGCTCAGGCGTTCGTGGAAGGCCGCCACATCCGACCAGATCGGGGCGCCTTCGCTCAGACCGATCGTCTCGCGGTTTACCTCCAGCCAGTCGCCTGCCAGGGCCGCGTTCAGGGTGGAGAGTGTGCGGCGCAAGGTCGCACGCGCGTGCGGCTGATCGTATTCCGGCCAGAGGAGATCGGCCAGCCGGTCGCGCCGTTGGGGCTGTCGCGTCACGGCGAGATACCCCAGTAGTGCGACAGCCTTGCGCGTGTCGACGGCGACGGGCGTGCCGTCGCGCTCGATCCGAGGCGCGCCGAAGAGGAATAGCGCCAACTTCGCCATCTGGGCCATCCCGGCGGGCGCTCCGCGCTTTCGTCGCGTCGCAGATAGCGGCCCGCATTTGCCTGTAGTCTACTGCCAGACCCAGACAAACGCAACGGCTCTGCCGCAGCGCGGCATTTCGTAACGGCTTTCGTCGTTTCGTGTCATGAGTTGGGCGGCACGAACAGACCGGGCGGCTACCAACGCGAGACGACGACCTTCTTGCGCGTGTAGAACTCGATCCCGTCGGTGCCGTGCAGGTGCAGGTCACCGTAGAAGGAGCCCTTCCAGCCGGAGAAGGGGAAGAAGCCGAAGGGTTGCGCGACGCCGACGTTAACACCGATCATCCCCGCCTCGACGCGGTCTCTGAACATGCGCGCGGCGTGGCCGCTCTCGGTGAAGATGGTGGCCATATTGCCGAAGGCGACACGATTGGCGCGCTCGATGGCCTCGTCGAGCGTGTCCACGCGGGCAAGCGCGAGCACTGGGCCGAAGATTTCCTCAGTGCCAGCCGCCGCCTCCGGCGCGACCTCGTCGAGGATGGTTGGCCCGAGGAAGAAGCCGGGCCGGTCGAGGTGGCGGCGCCCGTCAACAAGGATGCTTGCCCCTTCGCCCAAGCCGCGCTCGATGTAGCCGAGCACCTTCTGGCGGTGCTCGTCGCGAATGAGGGGACCAACCTGTGTTTCGGGTTGGTTGCCTGGACCCACGACCAAGCGCTCCGCCTCCGCGCGCAAGGCCTCCGTCACTGGCTGCCGCGCGCTGCCGACGGCGACCGTCACGCTGCCCGCGAGACAGCGCTCGCCCGCATTGCCGAAAGCGGAGTTGAGAATCGCCGGGATGGCGCGGTCGAGGTCCGCATCGGGCAGCACGACGATGTAATTCTTCGCGCCACCCGCAGCCTGGACGCGCTTGCCGTGGCGCGCGGCCTCGGCATAGACGTGGTGGGCGACGGGGCCGGACCCGACGAACGAGACGGCTTGCACGCCGGGATGGGAGAGTAGGGCGTCAACTGCCGCCTTTGCCCCGTGCACCACATTGAGCACGCCCTCAGGGAACCCGGCCTCAAGCGTGAGCTCAGCCAGCCGCACAGCGCCAAGTGGCGTGCGCTCGGAGGGCTTGAGCACGAACGTATTGCCGGCAGCGAGCGCCAGCGGGAACATCCAGAGTGGGATCATCACGGGGAAGTTGAAGGGTGGGATGCCGGCGACGACGCCCACCGGGTAGCGGTAGTAGTCCTGGTCGGCCTCGGCAGTGACCTGCCGCAGCGTGCGCCCTTGCAGCAGGGTCGGCGCCCCGCAGGCGAAATCTACCACTTCGATGCCGCGTCGGACCTCGCCGCGCGCCTCATCGAGCGTCTTGCCGTGGTGACGGGTGACGATGGCGGCTAGCTCCTCGGCGTGCGCTTCGAGCAGCGCCTTATACCGGAAAAGCAGCGCCGCCCGTTCCATCACGGGCGTGCGCGACCAGCCTTCGTATGCGCGTGTGGCAGCCTGGACGGCCGCGTCTACCTCGGCCGCACCCGAGAGCGGTGTGTGGTCAATGACCTGGCCGGTGGCTGGATCGAAGACCGGTAGCGTCTCGCCCGTGGGATGGATCCACTCGCGACCGATGAGATTCGCTATCATAGGGTGGCCTCCTTCGGCCGGCGCTCTGTCAATGGACGCGGCGCGCCCTGTCTGGCTGACATAGAGGTCATGATAGGGCCTTGCGCTGTCTAAGGCAACGGGGCGTGATACCCGTCCATCTTGGATGGTGCGGATCGTCATTTCGGCGCTGAAGGCATCGGGGACTGAACGTCCCTGGGATCGGCGTGGGCGTGGATGGTGGGCGGCGTGAAGGTCGGTTAATCGGCTAGTGGGAGCGTGAAGGTGAAGGTGGAACCGGCGCCGGGAGCGCTGACGACGGTGAGCCTGCCGCCCTGGCCCTCGACAAGCGCACGGCAGATGTAGAGTCCGAGGCCTAGGCCGATTCCAGAACCACTCTGGACCGCTATACCGGGCGCGCGGTAGAAGCGCTCGAAGAGTCGCGGCTGGGCATCGTGTGAGATGCCGGGGCCGCGGTCGCGCACGGCAACCTCTGCGAACGCGCCGGAGCGCCGCACGATCACCCGAACGGAGGCGTCTTCGGGGGAATACTTGAGGGCGTTGGAGAGCAGGTTGGTCAGCACCTGCTCCACACGCCCGGCGTCTGCCAGGATCACGAGCGGCTCGGAGGGCAGATCGCGCGCGATCTCGCGTCCGGTGGCGGCGATCTGCTCGTCCACCACCTGCTCGCAGAGATCGGTGAGCTCGTGGCGGGCGATCTCAAGCTCCAGCTTGCCGGCCTCCACTCGGGAGGCGTCGAGCAGATCGTTGACCAGCCGCTCGACGCGGGCGATGTCGTGTTCGACACGGCCGAGATATTCGACTTCGGGGGATTGCGCTTTGGCGAGCCGGCGCCGCGCCATCTGGACCCGCGCCTTGAGACTGGTGAGCGGTGTCTTTAGCTCGTGGGAGACGACGCTGAGGATCTGGCCGCGCTCGGTTTCGAGGCGGCGCTGCTCCGTGACGTCGCGCATGATTTGCACCGCGCCGAGCAGACGGCCGCTCTTGTCGTGGATGGGCGCGCCGCTGCAGTTGACGCGGATCTCGCGCCCATCGAGCGAGCGTATCAGGATGTCCACCGTGGTCGGCCCGGCCAGCACTTCTCCACGCAGCATGCGGTTAACCGTGAATTCGGCAGTGGTCAGCGGGCGGCCGTCGGCGTCGCGCGTGTGGCTGAGTGTCGCGCGCTCGTTGGGCGACCGTTTGATGAAGCTCGGATCGCGGTCGAGCGAAATGAGGGTGCGGGCCGCCGTGTTCATGCGCACGATGTGGCCTTCGGGGTCGTAGACCAGCACGGCGTCGGCGATGGAGTCGAACATGGTTTCGAGCTCGGCGGCGCGCTCGGCCGAGGCGCGCTCAAGGCGCTTGCGCTCGGAGATATCTACGATGGAGGCGACGCCGCCGACGACGGCGCCGGTCTCGTCGCGCACGGGGGCGGCGTTGGCGAGGATGGTCTTGCGCGCACCGTCGAAAGTCTCGATAGTCAGCTCGTCAGTGGGGGCGGCCTCGCCGGTGGCGAAAACCCGAGCCAGCGCCCACTCCTCCGCTGCCACTTGTTCCCCGGTATCCGAACGCCAGGCCTTGTAGGCGCCGTAGGTGGGGACGCCGTCAACCATGGGCGCAATGGGCGCCGATTCGCCCCAGATGGCGGTGGCCGCGGCGTTGCGCTCCACGAGAGCACCGGAGGCGTCGGCGATGTAGACTCCGACGGGGAGCACGCCGAGTGTGGCGCGCAGGCGCGCCGAGGCGGCTTCGGCCTGCTCGCGGGCGAGCTGAGCGGCTTCGTAGAGGCTGGCGTGGTCAATGGCGATGGCGATGCGGTCGCCGACGAGACGCAGCAGCTCGGCGTCTTCGTCGGTGAACTCGCGGGCGGCAATGGAGCCAACCTGAAGCACGCCGATGAGTCGCCCCTCAACCGTCAACGGGACACCGACGGCGGATGTAAGGCGTTCACACAAATAGGACGTGGGCGCTGCGTATGTCCGCAGGTCGTTGACGACGAGAGGGCGTCGCGATGCGGCGATGCGGCCGGCGAACCCCTCACCGAAGGGCACGTGCAGGTCGGCTGCGATGCCTTCGTCAGGACCGTGGGTTGCACGCGGGATGAGGAACCGGCCGTCGTCACTACGCAGGAGCACGGCGACGCTATCGGCCTGCATCAGGGCGCGAATACGGACGAGCAGATCGTCCAGCAGATCAGCGGTGTTGAGGTGTGTGAGGGCCGCTTCGGTCATTCCCTGGAGGATGTCGAGCCGGCGTAGCTTCGCGCGCTGGCGTTCGATGGCGGCAGTGTGCTCGCCTACCGCGCGCTTGTACTCAGAAATGTCGGTGCAGTAGCCGACGAATTCAAGGATGACGCCGTCATCGCCGAGCACGGGCACGCCATGTACCAGGAACGTGCGGTAGTCGCCGTTGGCGGCCCGAATGCGGTGCTCGCCGGTATAGGGGCCTTTAGTGGCGACGGCGCGTAACCAGGCTTGTTGGGTTGCCTCGCGGTCGTCGGGATGGATGGCGTCGAGCCAGCCGGACCCGAGCATCTCGTCGGGTGATTGTCCGGTGTAGGCACACCAGGAGGGCACATCCTCCTCGGCGTCTCCGTCGGCATTCGTGGACCAGAGGATATGGACGCCAGCCGAGGCGAGGGCATGGTAGCGCGCTTCGATGCGCCGCAGATGAGCCGTCACGACGGCCTGATCGGCATCCGTCGCCACAACGACAGGGGCTCGTGAGGCGCCCGGTAGCTCGTCGCGTGAGGCGCTCATATCGTCCTCCGTGAGCATCTGAGCGGTCCATATGCACAGCCACGCGTCAGTCTGGCGCCTGCTGCGCCCGCTTCCGGCACGTCACCACCCATCACCCGCACGGACCTCCCCGCACGCCACCCACACCCGTCCGA
>CAYYCB010000013.1:17862-24956 GCA_964469715.1 uncultured Ktedonobacterales bacterium
CATCGTGTACACTGAGCAGTTACACCGAGCCGCCGCCTCTGGATGAGCGCCGGTGAGCGCCGGGAGGAGGAGACGCATGGGTTCGCCAGCATCGCTCACGCCGCTGGAGACGCTGTTTGAGGGCGCCACGGGCGACGACCTGCCCCTCCCGCCGGAGCTGCGGGCGCTCTATGGGGTGTTGCGCCTGACCTCGGGCGAGGCCGGCCGGCCGCACGTCATCGCGAATTTCGTTGAGACGCTCGACGGCGTTGTGGCGCTGGACGACACGAACACCGCGAACGGCGGCGACATCAGCGGCGGCAGCGCACAGGATCGCGCGGTGATGGGGATGCTGCGTGCGGCGGTGGACGCCGTCGTGGTGGGCGCGAAGACACTCCGTGCCGTGCCCAACCATCGTTGGACAGCCGCGCATATCTATCCTCCGCTCGCCGCCGCCTATCGCGAGCTGCGCACGGTGCTCGGCCTGACGGAACCGCCGCTAAACGTGATCGTGAGCGCCAGCGGCGACCTCGACCTGAGCTTGCCGGTCTTCTCGTCTGGCGACGTGCCCGTGCTGATCGTGACGACGGAACGCGGGATAGGGCGGATATCTGAGCGGGACCTGCCGTCGAGCACGCGAGTTGCGGCAGTGGGGAAGGACGGGCCGGTCACGGCGGCGGCGATCTTGCGGGCCGTGAGCGAGACACGGCCCGGTGGGCGCGTGCTGGTGGAGGGCGGACCTCGCCTGATAGCAGCTTTCTTCAGGGAGAGGTTGGTGGATGAGTTGTTCCTGACGTTGGCGCCGCGTTTGGCGGGGCGCGACGCCGGGACGCCGCGACTGGCACTGGTGGAAGGTGTGGCATTCGCGGCGGATCAACTCGCGTCTGGCCGGCTGGCAAGTGTGCGCCGCGGGGGCGACCTGCTGTTCCTGCGCTATCGGTTCGGCTAGAACACCAGCATAAGAGCAAACAAACGCCGTATGGGATAGCTGGCGAACTAATGCGGCTAGCACGTTCGTACCGAGCGCGGTAGGCAGGTGCGAGCGGCGGTTACGGAGCGCGAGCCTGGTCGTTGACCGAGATAGACGGGAGTGTGAGCCGCGCATGCAGGCCCCCACCTCAGCCGGACGTCGCACCACCCGTCACCGACGAACTGTGTGCGGAGCGCGTCCACGTACTGCGTCTCGTGTCCGCGTCATGTGTAGCTTGGATTCGTAGTGCAGTTCTTTTCCTGGGCGGCACGGAGCACGGGCCGCGGGTGCACTCCAAGGCGATAGACCGGCGCGCACTTCTTTCCCTCACTTCAATCGCGCACTGGTGTATTGCTGGCCTCGCGGTCCGCCGTACGCTCGCCCGCAACATGATATCGAGCGTGGCCTGTAGCCCGCGGTTACCTCTTCCCCAACCCGGCTGCGCATCCCCAGGCGCTCTGCCGGCGGATATGTTATCCTCCCCATCGTTGCGGCGTGCCGGTGCACGTCCGTTTTCGTGGGAGGTTCCCCATGCAAATCGAGCAGAAGCTGGCGGATCTGGGGCTGACGCTGCCACAGCCAATGCAAACGCCGCCGGGCATGCGGTTCGCGTTTGCTCCGGTGCGCGTGCGAGGCAATCGCGCGTTCATTTCGGGCGCGGCGCCGCTGACATCCGATGGCTCGCTGGCGCAGCCGCTCGGCAAGGTCGGCGCGGACGTTACGCTGGAGCAGGGCTATGAGGCGGCGCGGCTGACGGGGCTTTCCATCTTGGGGGCGCTCAAGCGTGAGTTGGGCGATCTGGATCGCGTGACGGCCTGGCTGCGGGTCTTCGGCATGGTGAATGCCGCGCCCGGCTTCACCCAGATGCCCAGCGTCATCAACGGTTTCTCCGACCTGATTTTGGAACTCTACGGACCTGATCGAGGGGCGCATGCCCGCTCAGCGGTGGGGCTGGCGGAGCTGCCGATGCGCATTCCGGTCGAGATCGAGGCGGAGGTGGAGATCGACGGCTGACCGCGTGAACGGCGCATTGGCTGGCGGAGAGATGTTCGGGCCGGTGAGGAGGAGTGACGCTCCTCCTCAGGTCCGGTATCGCGCTACGACGCGCCCGCGGTGAGGATGCGCGTGAAGTAGGTTGCTATCTCTTCGTCGGAGAGGGCGTCGGCTGCGTCGCCGATGGCGAGCTCGAAGGACCAGACGCCGGGCAGGTCGGTCGGGTTGAGGACACGAAAGAGGGCGACACGGTCCTCACGGGCGATAGTGACGGCCTCGGCCGCCATGCGCTCGCGGTCGCCGCGCAGGTAGACGTGCATCATATGCGTCTGTGGCGGGTTGGGCTTGACGACGATGCCGGGGATGGCGGCAAGGATGCGCGCGACGCCGAGCGCGCGCAGGTGATAGTGAGGGAAGCGCGGGAGCCGGCGTTCAAGATTGGCGCGCGCGGAGAGCACGTATGGATAGAGGCGGATCAGATTGCCACCATGCCGGCGCTGCCAGACACGCGCCTCCGCGATGACGTCTTCTGGTCCAACGAGCGCGGCGCCTGCGATTGCACCGACGCCCTTGTAGAAGGACACGTACACGGTGTCGAAGAGGGCGGCCACTTCGGCGTAGGATCGGTCGTAGTAGGGCGCTGATTCCCAGAGGCGCGCGCCGTCCATGTGCACCGCGATGTCGCGCTCACGCGCCCAGCTTGTCTGGGCGACAAGGTCGTCCCATTCGGGGAGCAGGCCGCCGATCTCGCGCTGTGGCAGTTCCAGCAGGAGGGCGGCGATAGGTTCACGGATAGCGCGCAAGTTATCGAGGGTGATCATGCTGTGGGGTTCGCCGACGAGACATGCCCGCAGTCCGTGCAACGCCTGGTAGCCGCGCTCTTCGTGGATGTCGAGATGGCAGGTAGGGTGGAAGGCGACCGTGTGGCAGCGCTTGCGGTCGGCCCAGATGCGCAGCGCAATTTGTTGCGCCATCGTTCCGCTGGGCAGAAAGAGGGCCGCCTCTTTGCCGAGCAGCGCAGCCATGTCGCGCTCAAACGAGGCGATCAGCTCGCCCTCTCCGTAGAGGTCTGGCATCTCGTCCGCGCCGGTGTAGGCCGCAAGGGCGGCGAGCGTCTCCTTGGGGCGGATTGGGCCGTGGCCAGAGAGGAACCGTTCGCAGCGGGCGAAGGCGGCCTGCGAATCTTCGGTCTGGGCGGTGTCGGAGGCTGGCATAGCATATCCTTCTGGCAGAGCGGAGGTAGCAATGTAGCGCACACGTCCAGAGGAGTGTAGCACGCGGCTACCCCTGTTGCGCCGGCCGAATATACTGGCAGGGAGGCGGACGCCGGCCTATGCGAAAATGGGCAGTGTGCAAGGAGGGAAGCGATGTCGCACCCAGTGCAACCAGCCCGCTGCGCCCGTTGTGGCGAGCCGGTCGCCTTTGGCTATTCAGGGCAGTGTCCGCGCTGTGGGATGTCGCTGAGCGCGAGCCTGGCGCAAGGGCAGGCAGGTGTGAGCGGCGCAAGCTCGATGGCGCCGCAAGTTCCTCTGGCCGATAGGGATCTCTACGGGACATGGTCGGGCGGTCACGTTCCAAGCCAACAGCAGGACGATTTCGATCAACCTACCTATGTGCCCGGCGGCGGCCCGCGCGCATTCTACCAGCCTACCGCCGCCTATCCGGCCGTGCCGCCTCCCTACGAGCCACCGCAATACGGCACCCAGGGCGGGCCGAGCGCGACGATACCCGGCTACGGCCCGACCCAGGCGGCCGGTGCGCCCATGTATGGGAGCGAGCCTTTTTCTCCCATTCCGTCGCGACGGAACCGCGGCGGAGGTCGCGCGGCGCTCATCGCTGGGCTTGTCGTGGCCGTGCTGGCGGTCTTCGGCGCCAGTGCGTATGCCCTGGTCGCGCTGGCGGGAAAAGGGACCACAACGCACACGAGCTCTCCCAGAGCTTCAGGGACGGCGGCGAGTTCCGCGAGCGCCACTGTCCTGGCAACGGCGACACCCTCCGCGACAGCGACGCCCGCAGAGGCCGCCATCTACGCGAGCTCGCTGAAAGGGCAAGTCTTCGGCTGGCCGGACCGCAGCGGCTGCACGCCGAGCGCGGACGGCTATCACGTTCAGGCTGACGTCTCGTGCTTCGCGCCGACGGGCGACCAGGGTGACTTCAACCTCCGCGTTACGGCGCAACAGGTGAGCGGCGACCCCGGCAATCCGTTCGGCGTGACGTTTCGTGGAGACGTCAACAGCACGAGCACGGGCATTAACAACATCTACGCGTTCTTCATCGCCGGCAATGGGCACTGGTATTTCTTCAAGTTCCTTGGCGGTCAGCCTACCCTCATTCAACAGGGGAGCTCGCAGGCCATCAGCGGCTCCGGTGCGAACGTTCTCGGGGTGCGTGCGCAGGGTACGCACTTTACGCTCGCCGTCAACGGCACGACCGTCGCGAGCGCGGATGACGGCTCGATCTCCAGCGGAAAGTTTGGCTTACAGGGCTTCAGCGGCAGCGACATTCGCTTCACGGACCTCTCGATTCGCGGAGTGTGAGGCCGTATGCGGCGCCAACGAGCGGTATGCTTGCCCTCGCGGAGCCACCTCCAGTTGGCGCTTGGGATGGGTAGGGCGGGCAAGATGCCCGCCCTACGAAGTCAGAGCGGCGTTAGCTGGATAGGTAGTCGTTGCTGACGGCCTTGCTGGCGTCGACATCTTTGGCGAGCTGGCCCTGCGAGCGCAGGAACGACTCCATTGCCTGCCATGCCGAGGGATCGTCGTAGCCGGGGCGACTGCCCTGCTGCCAGAGCGGGAGCGTAGCCTTGAGGATGGCGAGCGCCTGAGCGGCCTTGTCGGGGTCGTTCAACGTCGTGACGTACTGCTTCGAGAGGTTGACGGCGTCCTGGGGATGAGCCTCGACGTATTGCACCCCTCGTATGGTTGCCTGGATGAGCGCGCGCATGTCGTCGCCGTGCGCGGATAGCACGCTTTCGAGCGCAGCGAGGCCGTTGGAGATAAGCGGTTGTGTGACGGGGATCGTGCGGTACGCGAAGTTGGCGCGCTGGAGCTGCACCGGCTCGTTATTGATGTAGCCCATCACGGCGTCCACTTTGTGGCCGAGCAGCGCCGCCGTCTGGGTGAAACCGATGCTCTGGATGGTGACGGCCGACTTGGCGAGGCCAGCGTCATGGAGCAGGGAGAGCAGGCCGATGTAGGTCGCTCCATATTCGCCGGGAATGCCGATGGTATGGCCATGCAGGTCCGCGGCGGTGTGGATGGGCGAGTCGGCCGGGACGATGAGCGCGACGGGGTATTTCGTGAAGATCTGGGCGACATAGACCAGGGGCACGCCCTGTGCCCGAGCCTGGAGCGTCTCGTCGCCGCCAGCGAAAACGGCATCTTCTTTGCCGGCGCTGATGGCCGCGAATTCGCTTTCGTTGAATCCGTGGTGCCGCAGCTCGACGTCCAACCCGGCATCCTTGTAATAGCCGAGCGATTCGGCGGCGTAGAACGGGGCAAACTGGATGTCGGGGATGTAGGTCAGGCCGAGCACAAGGTGGTGGCGTGGGCCTGACGCCGCACTGGAGCCGGTCGCTCCGCAGGCGGCGAGCGTTGCGATCAGCAGGCAGAGAACCGTGCCGGATGCGAGGGTTCGCGTCCGGGGAAATATCGAAAATCGCATGGGAATTACTTGGCCTCCAGAATCGAGAAGCGCCGCTCGATTAGGCGCGCGACGCCGTAGTAGAGTGCGGAGAGGAGAGCGAGTGCGAGCACTGTCGCGAAGACGCCCGCGCCGTCGATGGCGCTGAGATATTCGCCGAGGAGCTGGCCGAGCCCTTTCGCGTCGCCAGTGCTGCCGCCGATGACGAACTCACCGACGACCGCGCCGGTGATCGAGAGTGTCAGGCTGGTGCGCAGGCCGGCAAGGATGCTCGGCAGCGCCAGCGGCAACTCGATGAACCAGAGCAACGCCCACCGGTATGCGCCGTCCACACGCGCCGCGTCCAGCACTTCTGGGTCAATGGCCCGCAGGCCGAGGGTGGTGGTGACCACCAGCGGGAAGAACACGATCAATGCGCAGAGCGCGATGATCGGCCCGAGGCCGTAGCCCAGAATCAGCGCCAGCAACGGAGCGACGGCGACCGCCGGGATCGCCTGGCTGGCCGCGAGGTACGGCTGGAGCATGCGCGCGAGCAGCGGGCTGCGCGCGACAGCGTAGCCGAGGGGGAGGGCAATGGCGGCGCCGATACACGCGCCGCCCACGCTCTCGACAACCGTGGTCCCGATGGAGGACCGCAGCTCGGGAGTGGTGAGCAGCAGCCAGAGCTTGCCGACGACCGCGGCTGGCGCTGGCAGCAGCAGCTCCGGCGCGGCATTCGCCGAGCGGGCGATCTGCCAGAGCGCGAGCACGGCGATGCCCAGCAGAAGCGGCGGAAGGACAGTGAGTGCGGGCACGCGCATGTGTCGCAGCAGCGGTCTAGGTGCGGCGCGCGCTGCGCCGGGTGAGCTCCCAGCGGGGGAGGGCGCGGTGTTGCGCTCCTCCGGGGGGCTGGCCCGGCTCGTGAAGGTGACGGGTGCCATAACGGGCGCCTCCTCGGACTGACCGGCCGGGGGCGACGCCAATGACAAGCCGCCCCGGGCCGAAGAATCCGACCTGGGGCGGCGCACAGGAGAATGCGCCTCGTCGCGTCCCGCAGCGGGACACGCAGAGGCGACACGACCTTCTCCCATCCGGACTATACCGTCGGCTCCGGCGTCTCACCGGATCTGCTATACGCTTGCGGCGTACGGCTCGCGGGCTTGGCGCGTCAAACGCGCCATACCGCCGGTCGGGAATCTCACCCTGCCCCGAAGGTCTGTTTAGTTGAGCGGAAGGCGGCGAGCATTCTTGGCGCTCGCGGCTATTTCCGCTCGATAGTGAAGTTATAACTCTCGATAACCGGGTTTGCCAAGAGCCTGTCGCACATCAGGTGCACGGCCTCGTCCGCGGCCTGCTCGTCAGAGGCGGAGAGCGTGACTTCGAGATACTTGCCGACGCGCACGGCGGAGACGTCTCCGAAGCCGAGCTGATGGAGGCCGGAGAGCACGGCGTCGCCTTGCGGATCGAGCACAACGGGCTTGAGCGTGACATGGACGCGCGCCAGCCAGGAGGTCGCCGCTGCTTGGTCGGC
>CAYYCB010000013.1:25056-27660 GCA_964469715.1 uncultured Ktedonobacterales bacterium
GCTTGAGCGTGACATGGACGCGCGCCAGCCAGGAGGTCGCCGCTGCTTGGTCGGCGGTGGTGGCTTCGGTCTGTGTCTCGGTCATCGTGGAGCGCTCCTAGAGATCAATCGCAACGTCATCGTGTGCAGGTGTGCGTGAGCCTCAGCGCGGGCTGGTGGATTGGTGGCCAGAGCGGGCGGCGCGACATTCGTCGCATTCGCACGTCGCGCGTAGGCGCTCGAAGATGTAGATGCCGGTATGATGGCCGTCGCCCCAGGTCGGCGTGAGCCCGTAGCGGCCGACCAATTCAAGCCCGTAGAGGGTCGTCTCCTGCTCTGAGAATTGGGTCGTCTCGTCCACGGCGCCCTTCTGACCGCCCTCGCCCGAACACCACGCGCAGGGGCAGGAGCGGCGTAGTCGCTCGTACGCATGGACGCTCTCGTGCCCATCGGACCAACTGATAAAGAGCCGCCGGTTCTCCTCATCCATCAGGTATGAGGTCGGCTCGACATCATTCGGGAGTCGCATGGCTGCGCGTTCTTTCGCGATAGGTGCAAATCGCCGGCCTGAAGAGGCGGGCCAACCACATGATTATACCGCGCTGGGGAGGGCGAGCGAACGGCTGCGGCGCGGCATCCAGAGGCGAATGGTGACGGCGAGCGTGAAGATGAGGGTAGCGGCGAATACCCAGCCGCTCCATTCCGGCGACCATGTGATGAAGCCGGGCGATGAGAGAACGTACTCGGCTAGCTGCGCCAGGCCGATGGTGGCGAGCGGCGCGACTGCGGAGAGAAGCCAGCTTATGCGACCGCGGCTTGTTGCAGCCGCGTCGGCGCCCGCGAGCCACCAGAGGGTGACGAGCATGTAGGTTTCGAGAAAGTAGTATGGCCAGAGCGTCTTGATGAACAGCGGGAAGCAGAGGCCGGCGACGGCCAGTAAGAGGTAGATGTCGCGCGAGCCGACGTCCAGGTCGCGGCGCAGCAGCAGTGTCGCCAGGACGAGAATGAGGGCGGCGGCGACGATGATGAGACTGTCGTGGTGCAGGGCGAAATCCGCCACACCGGCATTGTTTGCAAGTGCGCCCCAGATAGAGCCGCCGCCGACGACGAGATGCTCGCGGAAGGTGACGAGCGAATAGAGCGTATCATTGGCGTCGGCGAGGAAGAATGGCGTCAGCCCGGCAACAGCGGTGAGCGCCGCCCCACCGCCGAAGCGCAGGCTCTCACGCCAGCGCCCGCGCAGCAGCGGCGTCAGACCGAGCGCGATGAGGTAGAGAAGGGCGGAGGTGCGCGCGAGAAGCGCCAGCCCCATTACGATGCCGCCGCGGAGTGGCTTACGCTCGACAAGCATCCGCACGCTCACGAGCGTGAGCCAGAGCATGAGCGGTTGTTCGAAGTGTCCGTAGAGCAGCACGCTGTGCCAGAGTTCCGGAGTGCCGAGGAAGGCGACCAGCACGCCGAAGCGCCAGAGGCCCCGCAGGCGGACCGTCAGCAGGCGGTCCAGCGCGAGGAGCGCCTCACGGCCGATAAGCAGCGGAAAGATCGAGAAGGCAGCCACCATGAGTACGCGCCGCAGCTCATGGTGATCGAGCCAGCCGAGCCGCTGCTCTACCCAGGCCACGACGGTCATCGGGGCGATGGTGAGCGGCCCGTTGGCATCAGGATAGATGGCCTGATAGCGCACCTGATAGATGTCGAACGGATGGCCGCCGAGGGCGATGCGTGCGGAGGGGAGGAAGAACACGTCGAAGTCGGTGTCGTTGATGTGGAAGCTGCCGCTAATGGCCCAGACTCCGGCGTACGCCAGAATCCCCAGCACGAGGAGCAGCCGCCGGACCGCTGGGCGCGCGAGGTAGGATGCGACGCGCGCCCAGGTCGTGGACGTGTGGCCACCGAGCTGTTCGGTTGCGCTTGAGGTCCGTGCTGTCGTCACACATCCCTCCCGCCGTGGACTCGCGCGAATGTGGCGCTTGACCGGGCAGGCCCTGCGGTCGGGCGCCACATTCCCCACTATAGGCGCAGCGGGCGCACGGCGCAAGCGCGATGTTGCCAGAGACTACACGGCGGATTCCCAATCGGCGAGACGTTCTGGAGCGGTGGCACCTATGACGAAGGACGACAGGCAGTGAGTGCCTGAGGCAAAGAAGAGCCGCGAATAGCCCGAATGGGTAGGCTGAGCGCACGGTTCTTCGTAGACATAACACAATGTGCGCGGATTCCGATGCGGTGGCCTCATACCTTCGCTGCCGCCCAGAAGGAGATGTGCCGTGGTACGCGCGCAGCAGGTGTCGCGGCGCCCAGTCGCCACCCTCCCCGATGAATCTTACGACGGGCACGCGGAGCCGCATTGGTGGATCCGCCTCACCAGCAGTGGCTGGGATACGCCAGACGTCTCACTCGAAGAGCGCGAGATGACGCGACGCAGCCGCCTGGTCTCGTGGGTCGTGTTCGGTATCGTTGTCTGCGCGTCCTTGCTGGCGGCAGGCAGCTTACGCGATCCCGCGACGCTGCTTCTGGCGGCGGCGACGGTTCTTGGTGCGCTGGTGGTGCTGGCGCTCAATCGTGCCGGCTTCGTCTCGGCGGCGGCGACGCTGTTGGTTACGTTGGTGATCGGCGCACTGCTCG
>CAYYCB010000013.1:27760-29956 GCA_964469715.1 uncultured Ktedonobacterales bacterium
TTCGTCTCGGCGGCGGCGACGCTGTTGGTTACGTTGGTGATCGGCGCACTGCTCGGCGCTGTGGTCAATCAGCCCGGCCATCCGCTCGATACGGTAAATCTGCCGGCCTATGATCTACTCGCCGTGGCGGTCATCATCGCCGCGTCGGTGCTGCCGCGATGGGCGGCCTTCGTCGTGGCGGCGATCAACGCCGGCCTGATCTGCGGCGACTACTTCTTACAGCCCAAGAGCGGCGATTTGCTCAAGTGGCAGGGCGCGAATGGCGCGCTTTGGCTGCTCGCACGGCCAATCGCGCTGCAAATCATCGTCGCCGCGGTGGCGTTCCTCTGGGTGCGCGGCGCTGATGAAGCGCTCCGCCGGGCCGACCGTGCGGAGGAGCTTGCCGAGCTGGAGCATGCCTTCGCTGAACAGCACAAACAAATCGAGGTGGGCGCGCACCAGATCTTGGAGACGCTCGTGCGCGTCGCCAACGGCGATTACCGTGCGCGTGCCCCGCTCAGCGAAGAGAATGTCCTCTGGCAGATCGCGGCCTCGCTCAACAATCTACTGAGTCGTATGCAGCGCTCGGGCGCGGCCGAACATCAACTTGGCCGCACTGAGGAGGAGCTGCGCCGGCTGGCGACGGCGCTGGATGATGTGCGTCTCGGCCGCCGAGCAGCCTGGCCTGCCCCTTCGGGCACCGCCGCAGACCTCATTCTTGAGCGACTGCCCGCCGCCAGGGCCGCGCGGCAGATGAGCCAGACCACAGGCCCGCTGCCGGCGATTCCCGCCGCGCACGTTCCGCATCTCCCTCCTGGACGGGGTGCATACAATCCCCCGGCGCTCAGTGCGCCCTCGTTCCACCAGCGCTCGTCCTTGCACCTGCCGGCGGTGCAACCGCCGCAGATGGAGCGCGCCAACCACTCTGGTCAGCTCGGCCAGCTCCCTCCCTGGCTACAAGAGCTGTTGTCAGAGTCATCTCCGGGCCGAGATAAGGCGACTGGGCCGCTTCGTGCTGTCACGCCGCCTGCTCCACGGCCTCTTACCCCGCCGCGCGAGCCGCGGATCGAAGCGCGCGAGCAATGGCCTCGTGACGCCGCGGACAGCGCATGGTGGGATGCACTTCCCACTAGTGAGATGCGGGTGGCAGAGTCCCGATCCGTCTCGTCTGTCCCGCTGGATTCGCCGGCGGCGCACCACGCATACGATCAGGCCGATCAGGATTGGCCGGAGTTCCTGCGCACGATGGTGGCTGGCGGCGATGAGATCGACCGGCCGCCGCTCTCCGAGGACAGTATGGCGGCGGATATGGCCGAGGATGACGCGGGAGACGCGGCCACCGAGGGCTAGGGGCGAATCCTCGCGCGGCTCTCCTTTTGACATGCGCGCCCTTCCCCGCCTATCGTTAGGTCAGCGCGGGTGACTTCGACCGCGAGCGGGCCAGGAGAGCGAACAGGGGGCGCGCGTGATTATTGAGGGCACCATCGTCAGCAAGGATACCGGCCTCAGCGCGACCTTCGAGGGCGTGGAGCAGCCCTACGTCCGCTGCACCATCGCCCGGCTGGATAATCCTGAAGTGCACGCCGAGGCGCGCATTCTCGGTGCGCCCGATATCCCTGCCGGTGTCGGCGATGTCGTTCGCTTAGAGGTGGTGCGCACGGTGACCGACCGCAAGGCCGGCGTCGTGAAGTTTGACTGCAAGCTGTTGAGCTGAGGGCCTGCCATGCCTGCCCTGCCGTTGCTCGCGCTGCTCACGGATTTTGGCCTCGCGGACGGCTACGTGGGCGTCATGAAAGGTGTCGCGCTCGGCATCCACCCCAACCTCCAGATTGTGGATGTGACCCACGACGTGCCTCCGCAGGACGTCCGCGCGGGCGCCTGGATACTCGCGACGGCCTGGCGTTTCTTTCCTCCAGGCACGGTCTTCCTTGCGGTGGTAGACCCCGGCGTCGGGACAAGCCGTCGCCCCGTCGCCATCGAGGCTGGTGAGCGCTTCTTCGTCGGGCCGGACAACGGCATCTTCAGTTTTGTGCTTGCCGAGGCGCCCGCGACACGCTCCTTCGCGCTCGACAATCGCACCTACCACCGGCCCGATCCCGCCGGCCCTAGCGCCACCTTTCATGGCCGGGACGTCTTCGCCCCGTGCGCCGCGCACCTTGCCGCAGGCGTGCCGCTCGAAGCCCTCGGCTCGCCGGTCCCCCCCGCGACGCTCGCCGC
>CAYYCB010000014.1:0-3722 GCA_964469715.1 uncultured Ktedonobacterales bacterium
CGCATCGCGCAGGAAGAGACGCAGCACATACATCCCAATCGTGCCGAGCGCCAGGAACCACACGAACTCCAGCACGACCGCGATGAACGGATCGCCAGAGATATTCAGCAGAGTGAGCGGCTCCCAATCCCAGAGCGCATGCAAGCCTACGGCAAGCGCAAAAGCGCCGATGACCGCTCCGGTCGGGCGCACGAATGCCCCACGGCGCTCACGCCAGATTGCGGCGCAGACGATGCCAGTCCACACGCCATGCCCGAAGATGGCAAGCGCCATACGCACGATAAGCTGCCGATTCATCTGTCGGATGCCCACGCCGAGCACGAACGCCTCGGTGGAGCCCGGCATATTCAACGCCGAACCGAAGCCGGTGAGGAAGGCCACAAACCCGTAGCCGGCCGTCTCAAGCGCGGCGAATCCCATGCCGGCGGCGGCTCCTAGGATCAAGCCGTCAAGCTCGCTCCGCACCCGCCGATCCCTCAGCCACCAGAGGACGGAAACAACCTTCGCCGATTCTTCGACCAGGCCGATGACCAACGCCGCACCCAGAGTGACTGTGCCGCTGGCATCGGCCGGGATGAACAGCGGCTCCAGCACAGCCGCGAGCGTCAACCCCAGGACGGCTCCACTGAGAAATGTCAGGGCGACCACCGAGACAGGCATGTCGGCGAAGGCGTTCTGCTCCCAGCAGAAGATGACAAAGACGCTAGGCACCAGCGCACTGGCCAGCAGCAATACAAGCGGCACGAGGTGGAGATTTCCGGTCGCGGAGAGGACCGAGCTCACGACGAAATAAGCCGCCAGCCCAACTGCGAATACGCGCCAATATCGCTTGGAAGCCTCGGAACGCAATGCACCCAGTATGCCGCTCCGAGAGGGTGCCAGCGCCCCGAAATAGGGGAGGGATCCTAGCGCCTGGCGGCTTTCCGGTTGACTGACGCCCTGAAAAGTACCTGCCGCAGGGATGGCGGCAGGCTGCAATACATCGAAAACCAGATCGACGTTACCGGCGCGTATCACGGCGCCCGGAGCGAGAAGCATACGCCCGGTAACGCGCCGCCCTTGCACAAATGTGCCGTTGGCCGAAGCCAAATCCTCCAATTCGTAGCCGCTCGGTGTCCACCGGATGACGCAGTGATAGCGCGAAACGAGTGGGTCGGAGAGGATGAGGTCGTTGCCCTCCATGCGTCCAATCTGCACCGCAGGACGCGCGAGCATGATGCGTCCCTCTCGGCCGAGCGCACTCCGCCATGACCCTCCTACGACCGCAACGGCGGCCGCATACGGTGGGACGGAGCCAATGCCGGCGGGCGACGACACACCGACAACACCCATCTGTGCTCACCCGGTCCTTTCGCCGCTACCAACGCCAATAGCGCTCGATCATGACACCAGGATATTGGTGACGTAGCGAACCGGAGTAGTCACGAAGCGCGGTTGTGAGGCGATCTTCGCTGCCAAAGAGATTGGGCACCTGACTGGCATACGCCTTTATTGCCTCTTCCTTCCCATCCAGCAGGCCAGAGATCTCGACGAGCTCCGGCTCCATTTGGATGCCGAGGGCCTTCTGCCGCGCCTGCAAGGCATTCGGGCGAGTGATGTAGGGGAAATCTTCGTAGAACTTGACGTTTAGTTTGCGCTGCGCGAGTCGATCCGCGGCTGAGCAGACGAGTTGGTGGTCGACGTGATTGCCGACGCCAAGAGGCGCGTAGATGGCCGCTTGTGGTGCGCGCTCGGCGATGGTGGCGAAGACAGAGGAGAGTTGCTCGTCCAAAGGCAGATCGGCGGCATTCACCGCGCCGAAGAGAGCATCCTCGCCCTGATAGAGTGCAGGCGTGCCGCGATAGAGAGCTTCGGGGAAGTCTAGCCAGAGGGTGTCAGCCCCCAACACGCCGGCAGCTGTGCTGTCTTCCACGCGGCGACGTCGAACCGCTTCGGCGCCGTCAATGCCCAGGCTCATGCGCTGCTGGATTTGTTGCGCGAACGCACTAATTCGCGTTCCTTCAGGTGGAAGTCCTCCAAACACGGTCACAATGAGCGCCTTCTGGCCAGTCGCGACCTGCAACAGAATCGCGCCGCCACACGACAGCGCGGCATCGTCAAAATGTGGCTGCAAGTAGATGTGGCGGTACTGCTGATTGACCTGGTCAAGCGAAGTAAGCTGCACGGAAAGAACCTCCTGAATTAGCGGGTCAGAGCAGGCATGCCGCGGCGCGGCAACGATCTTCGGTTAGCTCGGCGAAGCCAAGCCGAACGAGCACGTCAGCGAAATCAGGCGCCAGTGGAGCCGTCACGACGAGCGGCGCACCATCGCCCGGATGAAGTACCTCAATACGCCAGGCGTGGAGCAGTGAGCGAGCAGCGCCGACCTCACGCGAGTCCTCCGAGGCAACGTATGTCTGGTCTCCGACGAGCGCAGCGCCAAGATGCGCCAGATGCGCGCGAATCTGGTGGGTACGACCTGTCACGGGCCGAACGAGTAGCAACGCAAGTCCATGGCGCACCTCGATGGTCGCGAATCGCGTGACGGCTGTCTGTCCGCTTGTATGTACCACTACCCGTCGGCGGTCAGCCTCGTCGCGCGCCAAAGGTAAGTCCACGAAGCCGCACGTCGTCGGAAGCTCGTGCGACGCGAGGGCGAGGTACAACTTCTGCACCGAACGGCGCTCGAACTGACGTACGAGCGCGCGGCGAGCGGATTCAGTCTTGGCAAAGAGCACGACGCCGGATGTCTCGCGGTCGAGCCGATGCAATAGCCACGGTCTGCTCTCGCCGCTTGCCGCCTGCCGCGCAAAGACGAGGTCGGCCAGTGTTCCCTCTGGATGGCGATAGGCCGGATGAACCACCATGCCCGCGGGCTTGTCAACGGCAAGCAGCTCTGCGTCTTCATAGAGGACGCGTACGGCGGCCGTCGCGAGGAATACGTCAACGCCTTCCGGCCCGACGCGCTCGATGAGGGAACTATTCACTAGCGACGCTGCACTCCTCGCATCTGCGGGACTGTTGGGTTGCCACTCCGATAGTATACCGTGTCTCAGGCGCGCAGTGGAATCGGCTCTCGCTCGAACCCAATGCCACAAACGCTACTTGTGCACGGCCGCCCTTGCAGCGTCGCATCGCCATCCACTAGACTGCTGGGTGAAGCCACGCCGGTCCCTCCCGCCGGCCAAGAGTTCACGGCGCAGGAGTAATACGTGCGGAACGTACCCAATCTGCTCAGTGGGGCGCGCCTGCTGACTACACTACCCCTTGTGGTCCTGGTCCTTGTGAACACAGAGCCGGCCTATCTGGTCGCAACCGTGCTTTTTGCGCTCGGTTCGGTGACGGACACCCTTGACGGCCGGATCGCCCGCCGCTATCACATCGTCTCGCGTCTGGGTGTCTTCCTCGATCTGACCGCCGACAAAATCTTCGTGTCCGCTCTGCTCATTGCGCTGGTGCAGGTGGGCATGACGCCGGCCTGGATCGTCATCGTCATCGTGACGCGCGAATTCTTGGTGCAAGGTCTACGCTCACTGGCCGCCGCACAGGGCGTAGTGATTCCTGCTGGGCCAGCGGGAAAACAGAAAACGCTCATGACGCTTATCGCCATCGGCGGCATCCTGCTCTCGCTGGGATTCGGCGGTCGAACGGCATTCCCCCTCGGACTGAGCACCAGTTCCACAGGTCCGCACAGATTCGCGGATTATCTCCTTGGCGTATCCGACGCGCTGCTGCTTCTGGCC
>CAYYCB010000014.1:3822-6874 GCA_964469715.1 uncultured Ktedonobacterales bacterium
ACAGAATCCTTCTCGGGAACAAGCAGGGCCACTGTGTGGGAATGAGAGCAATCACGCATATGTACGTTGGTTTTGGCCATCCCAGGTCTCACCCGCATGCGGCGGCGTTGCACGGGCCGGGCGCATCCATGTCAACCATTAGGTCACGCGTGGGGGCCTACTCGTCGGCCTCCTGATGGTGAAGGCCACCATGGTGCACATGGGCGCCGACAAGCGCCAGGCCGAGCCAGACAACTGCCACAAGGAGCAACGTAGTCGCTACATGGTGAAGCGGCGCTCGGCTCGGCATGGCAAGGCCTACAAACGCCAGGATGGTGAGAAGTGGGGCAGCGAGAAAGCCGCCCACGACGCAGACGGTCGCGGACACTTCAGAGGCCATATGGCGCGCCTCATGACCTACCAGCACGCCGAGCGCTGGACCAGCCAACTGCGGCAGCGCGACCACGCGCGCTCGAAACTTCGCCGCCCGCTCGAAACCGAGTTCAGAGCGATCGCGCCACGCGTCCATAGCGAGGCCGCGCTCCCGAATCATCGCAATAGGTCCCACCGATTTCCTCCACGCTCTCGGCCTGCCCGTACCGCCGCGATCAACGTAACAGGGTGATCGCCAGCGGTCAGGCCGGCTGGCTGCTCCGCCACCCCGCAACAAAACGATCGTCAGCCGCGGCGTCATTGGGAAGGAGTTCCGTCTCGTAGTCCTTTCTCGACTCTCTCTTCCCCATAACGCCGCCCTACGACCGATGTAACGCCAACGGGCTGCTACTTCAGCGCCCCTCGGCTGACACAACTTCCCAGTAATACCGGCATTCGGATCGTATTGGACAGCGGGAACATTTGGGCCGCTGGGCGGTACAAATGGTCCTACCATGCCGAATGAGATCCACATGCATTGTGTGCCGCCAATCTGCCGGTATAAGTGCGGTTAGCGTCACATGTGCGGCGTCAGCAGTTTCGCGCGGACCAATGAGCCCGAGACGGCCGCTTACGCGATGAACGTGTGTATCTACTGGGAAGGCTGGCTGCCCCAACGAGAAAAGCAAGACGCATGCCGCAGTCTTCGGACCCACGCCAGGAAGCTCGCGCAAATAGGCGAGTGCTTCATCAAGCGGCTTGCGACTGACCGAATCGAGTGACAATGGCTCGCCTGCCAGCCGCTCAGTCAACACGCGCAAAATGGCCTGGATACGCTCAGCCTTCAGGGCCGCAAGACCACCTTGTCGTATCGCATCTGCCACCACCTCGGCCGGCGCATCTCGCACCTGTTCCCAGCTTGGGAAGGTCCGCACGAGTTGCGCATAGGCGCGCGCCGAGTTGGTATCTGAAGTATGCTGCGAGAGTACGGTAGCGATGAGCCCACCGAGCGCGTCGCCGTCAGGTTCCCATACGGGAATGCCGTAGGTCTCAACCAACAGCTGATAGATGCGTGCGATCTTCCGCTGGAGATCTTCCCCCCACATCTGTGCAGGGATCGCCATAGCATTCTCCGCCAGCGCACCGGCACTCACCCGGCAGCCGAGTTTTATATAAGCACAAATACATGTGTTGCGCCAAAAGGATGGGACGATAAGCACCCAACCACGAGATAATTACCGATGGTACAATGCCACGTCGGAGGCCAGTGTGAGCCTAAGGAGGCCCTGCGTGCCTGAGAATCGTCCGTTGCCGGAGTTCCTCAATGCATTGGGGTCCGGCGCGCCGACCCCAGGTGGCGGAGCCGCCGCCGCGCTCGCCGCCGCGCTCGCCGCCGCGCTCGCTGAGATGGTGGCTAACTTTACGGTCGGGCGTCCAAAGTACGCCGCCGTGGACGAGACCATGCGCCACATCGTCGCACGAACCACCGCGCTGCGCGAGCGGTCACTGATTCTCGCCGAGGATGACGAACGCGCTTTTGCAGGTGTTTCCGCCGCATACAAGCTGCCCAAAGAATCAGAGGAACAGCGCCGTGAACGCGACTCTGCCATCCAGGCAGCGCTCATTGAGGCGATGAAGCCGCCCTTCGAGGTGATGGAGTGCGCGTGTGAGGTGCTTGAGCTGGCGAGCGAGACAGCATCGTCCGGCAATTCGTCCGTGGTGAGCGACGCTGGGTGCGCGGCCTTGCTCGGCGAAGCCGCGGTACGAGCAGGCGCGCTGAACGTGCTCGCGAACCTGGCGCTCATTCGAGACGAAGCGGTGGTGAGTGCGAGGCGGCAAGCGATTATCCAGATGGAAGAGCGCGCGGAGGCGCTGCGCGAGCGAACCCTCGCATCCGTCCGCGCGCGGATGGGCTAAGCATGGGTGCACGCATTTTGGACGGCCGCAGCATCGCTGGCGCGGTGCGGGTGGACCTGAAGCAGCGGGCGTCTGATCTTCACAAGCAGTGCGGTAGGCCCGCCGGCCTGACCGTCGTTCGCGTAGAAGGCGACAAAGCATCTCAGGTCTACACACGAGCACTGCTGAGCACCTGTGAGCAGATCGGTCTTTCTGGCCGTGTGATTCCCCTACCAAACACCATTGACGACGAGACCCTGCGGGAGACTATCGAAACACTCAACACTGACCCCAACGTGGATGGCGTTCTTGTGCAGCTCCCACTCCCGCCGCATCTCACCCAGCGCACCGTCGCCGAGGCGCTGGACCCGCGCAAGGATGTGGATGGCATCAGCCTTCGCAGTGCGGGCAATCTCTTTCTCCGTCTGCCGAGCTTCGTGCCATCCACGGCGGCAGCCGTTTTGGAAATTCTGGACCGGTCGGAGATCGCAGTCGCCGGCAAGCGCGTGGTGGTGGTAGGAGCGAGCAACGTCATCGGTAAGCCGCTGGCCTTTCTGCTGCTCCATCGTGATGCGACCGTCACCGTCTGTCACATCCATACACGGTCCCTCGCGCATTGGACCCGCCAGGCGGACGTCTTGGTCACGGCAGCCGGAAAGGCGGGCCTCATCACTGGCGGCATGGTGTCACCGGGCGCAGCGGTCGTGGATGTGGGTATCAACGTTCAGCCCGATGGAAGCATTACCGGTGACGTGGACTTCTGCAGCGTCGAGCAGGTGGCGGGCGCGCTCACCCCGGTACCCGG
>CAYYCB010000014.1:6974-9289 GCA_964469715.1 uncultured Ktedonobacterales bacterium
TCGGCGCCGCACTGTGGACACGTAGCAGCCATAGACACCACATTCCTCCCACCGCCCGCATGCTTTGCGCGGCGAGTATCCTCCTGACACGCTCGCTTGTCAAGCGCCACCGTAGAGAGTTTCACTGTTAGCGCGACCCCGTCGGCGCGTAGCTTCTGGCGAAGCCTTCGCCGCGCGGCTATAATGCGGCTGCACGTCTACGGCAATGTCGCCGCCTCTTGACGGTCATGACCGGACCGCACCTCATGCACCGGAGTCTCCCGATGAGCGATCTCTTCCTCGAACGCCTGCGCCAGGGTCCACTTCTCTGCGATGGCGCCATGGGCACCGTGCTCTTCGCCCGCGCCCCGGAGAGCATCATGCATGGCCGCTGCTTTGACGAGCTCGTGCTGACGGCCCCGGGGTTGGTGCAGGAAGTCCATCGCGAATACATCCGTGCCGGTGCCCAGATCATCGAGACCAATACGTTCGGCGCCAACTCGGCTAAATTGGCCGCCTATGGATTGGCCGACGAGGTACGCACCATCAATCGGCGCGCGGCGGAGCTTGCCCGTGAGGCCCGCGAGATCGCCGGGCAGCCGGTTTTCGTTGCCGGGGCGGTCGGCCCCAGCGGCCTTTTGAACATCCCGTTCTCGGGCGACAGCGATCCCAGGCTGGTGGCGCTCCGCGCGCTCTTCCGCGAGCAGATTGAGGCGCTGGTCGAACGCGGAGTGGATCTGCTCATTCTTGAGACCTTCGCCAATCTCATGGAGCTCCGCCAGGCAGTCTTGGCCGCGCGAGAGGTAGGGAACGTACCCGTCGTAGCGCAGGTGACCTTCAGCGAGGACGGCCAGACACTCTCCGGCACAACGCCGACCTCCGCCGCGCTCACCCTCGGCGGTCTCGACGTAGACGTGCTCGGCATAAACTGCAGTATCGGTCCGGCCGGTACGTTGGACCACATCGAGGAAATGGCGCGTGCCCTCGCATCTGGCGACTCGGGCGCGACACGGGAGATCTTCCTGTCGGCCCAGCCAAACGCCGGCCTACCGACCCGGATAGAAAATCGCTTCTTGTACGTTTCGACGCCGCGCTACTTCGCTGACTACGCGCACCGCTTCGCCAAGGCCGGTGTGCGCATTATCGGCGGATGCTGCGGCACGACACCCGCACACATCTCGGCAATGCGTGCTGCCCTTGACGACGTCCTGCCGAACAGCCAGAGCACGGTCTGGTCCGGGGGAATTACGCTAACACCGGGCCAGGTTGAACTGCGCGACGAGCATGCCGGTGAGAACGATGCGGCACAGAAATCGCGCCTGCAACGCACGCTCGAATCGGGCCGGTTCGCGGTGAGCATCGAGCTCGACCCCCCAAAGGGACTCAATCCCTCCAAGATCCTCGATGGGGCCGGATACCTGCGCTCCCTCGGAGTCGAGTTCATCAACATCGCGGACAGCCCCATGGCCCGTGTCCGCATGAGCTCGCTCTCCCTTGCGCGGCTCTTGCAAGAGCGGCTCGACGTCGAGACCATCGTCCATCTGACGACGCGCGACCGCAATGTGATGGCGCTCCAGTCTGATCTGCTAGGTGCACACGCCCTCGGCATCAATAACCTGCTCGCGCTCACAGGCGATCCCGTCCGTGCCGGTAACTATCCAAATCTCACCGGAGTGTGGGATGTGGACTCGGTGGGGCTCATTGCCATACTACGCGGGATGAACGAGGGGCGAGACGCGGCCGGCGCTTCGCTCGGCGCACCCGCGCACTTCTTCGTTGGCGCGGCACTCAACCTCAACATGGAGGACGCGCCTATCGACCTTGCGCGCGAGCGTGCCCGGCGTAAAGTCGGCCACGACGGCATCGCGGCAGGCGAAGGGCACCCCCACGAGCTTCTCACCGAGACAGAACTTGAGCTCCACCGGCTACGACACAAGCTCGACGCCGGAGCTCAGTACATCATGACGCAGCCAATTTACGACATCGAGCCCTTGGAACGGTTCCGCGCGGTCTTCGGACCTGTCGGCGTTCCCATCATCTTGGGCATGATCCCGTTGCATAGCTCGAAACACGCCGAATATCTGCACAACGAGGTGCCGGGGATCAGTATCCCCGAAGAAGTGCGGGCACGGTTGCGAGAGGCCGGCGATCATGGGCGCGATATCGGCATCGAGCTCGCGTACCAAGTGATCGCAGAGGCCCGCAGCCGCGGGCTCATCCAGGGCTGCTATTTGATGCCGTCGTATGGGCGCTACGATCTTGTGGGCGATTTGGCCCGCGAGCTACTCCTCACCCCCGACGCCGCTCGATAGTGTCGCCATCGTGAGACGACGGCA
>CAYYCB010000014.1:9389-21537 GCA_964469715.1 uncultured Ktedonobacterales bacterium
CGACGGCAATGCGTTGAGGTAGCCCAGGATCTCGCGGCAGAATGGTGTCTTGGGCTGGCCCTTTCAGATTTTTGCCAGATCAAGGACGAAGTCCGCCTCGCCGCGAACTTCGCCGGTGACGACGACCTCGCCCGACGCGTTACGACGCCAGGTGGTTGCGCCTGTTCCACCGGTGACGCGGCCCGGCACACAATCCGGCGGGAGCCACAGCAGGAACTCGCCACGGGCGGCACGACCTAGGACGGAACGCCAGCGAAGCATCCCATGCTCGGCGTCATAGGACCAATCGGTCACGTCCATAGCGCCCTGCGAGATGTGAAAGCTCGTGGAGAGCATCGTAGGCTCGTCCGTGGCACGGCGAAGAGCCAGCACCGCCGCGCCGTGCGGATTGAGCCGTAGCGACACGCCACGAGCAGATGACCCAAGATAAGAGGTCGACCAAAACTCGCTTGCGTGGTACGGCCCAGGGGGAAGCCCCAACTCATCCCACTGCACCGTCAGTTCGCGATCTCGACCCTCAGAGTTGAAGAAGCCTACCAATTGGACCTCGCCGTAAGCTCCCTGTAGGGAGACGGCAACCCGATCCGGAATCCCGGCCCCAAAGTAGTCTATCGGGAGGGCAGACGTAGGGAGAACGGGCAGCAACTTCGCCACGATGTCGAGCCGTTCTTGGGGCAGCTCTCGAAGGCGATCCGATACGACCACCATTCCGCCCGTAAGACCCACCGCCGTGGCGAACGAGCGGATCTCGTCCAGTGTCAGTTCCGACTTCGTTCCGCGAACTAGCAAACAATCCGGATCACTCGTCCATAGCGTGCGGTGCGTCCAGGCCCGCGTGAGCGTGTTGCGGAGCGCGCCCTCCATGGTCGGCAGCGGATGTCCCTCCGAGAACGGCACTGGGAGACCTTCATAGCGCGGCGACCAATAAGGCGCGCTGTCTGGCCCGATGCGCATCGCGTCAACTACGCCAACCGCACTGAGTAGCGGGCACCCGCAGCCCAGGATGTATACATCATCACCCACAATCTCGCGGATCAGTCGAAGTCCGTCGCGCAGCGCGCTCGCTCGCGTCGCACCGTGATCGTAGCGCTCACCTGGTATCGCGGCGCATGAGAGGAAGTCGAGCTTGAGGTAGTCGTAGCCCCAATCACGCACGACCGTGGTGAAGATGGTACGCAACCACTCACGAGCGCCGGGGTGGCTCGTGTCGAGGCCGTGGAGGTCCATGCCCCAGTTGTGGCCGGCGAAAGCAGGCTTACCACTTTCTTCGCGCACAAGCCACTCGGGATGTGTGCGCGCCAGCTCACTATTGGAGGCGACGGTGAATGGGGCGAGCCAGATGCCAGGACGGAAGCCTGCCTCCCGAATGTCCCTGGCGGCGGGCGCCATGCCTCGGGGGAACTTGGCATTGACGCTCAGCCAGTCACCGATGGCCGTTTGATATCCGTCGTCGATTTGGACCAAATCTACCGGCAGCGCCTCGCGGACGGCCCGCGTCGCGGTGAGGTTCTCCTGCACTACCGCCTCACTAACGCCGGTGAAGTAGTAGTACCAGCTACACCACCCCGTATGAACGCGTCCTGACCGGCGAGCATGTAGCTCCGCGGCCAGGGCCTCTCCGTAGTCGGGCAGCAACCACCGCTGTGGCCCTAGAGCAAGTCGCAGCGGCGGCATCTCAACATGCTCGCCCGGCGCCAACTCAAGCCCATCGAGCAGCACGGCGGCGGCGAAGGCGCCCGCTTTCCGATCAGCGTAGACCTGCCCTAGCCATCGGTCAGCCGAGAGAAAACCAGCCAGCAGCGCATGAGGAAGGTTCGAATCGCCGAGCATGCCCATCTCTTCGCTCACGACATCCACTGTGCCGCCGCGTGGCGGCTGCGGATGCGTCCCGCCGGGGCTATGCCAGGCAGTGAGCGTGCGATTTCGCGGTCGAGGGTCGGGCTGACCAAGCGGCAGTCCGCCGGAAAAGCTCCACGACTGCCAGCCATTTTTGTACGATGCGAACCCGGAGGTGCGGCCCGACAGCGTGAGCGATCCCCCTTCCCACCACGCTCCAGTGACGAAGGGAAAGAAGCGCTTGAGGCGAACGGGAACGCCACCGTCGTTGCGAATCGTCGTCCGGAGTGTGGCACCCCCTCGTTCGAAGTCGCCAAGCTCGGCGGTGACGGTGATATCACCCTCCGTGGTAAATACCTGCCCCTTGCCGGGTGATCCAGTTGTGGCTGGCTTGCTTTCAACGAATGTGGGCTTCAGGAGGCCAGTTTCTCCCACACGGCTCGGGCTGGGAGGTGCCACCTCCAGGAACATGCCTGAAACTATTCGGGTGGACTTGTCTGCGGTTGCCAGAAGCAGTTCACCCTGCTCGGTCCATGCAAAATGCGTATCGTCTCGCGGCCGCAATGACGGCTCACCGGTGCACCCCGTCTCCTGCGAACCTCGCAACTGCATACCGGACATGTGTGCTCCTGTCCTCGAGCTTCACCAGACGCTTCGATATCTTGCGTGAACGCCTGCGCTCGCACCTGAAGCAGCGTAACACTGCCTGTGTACCCTCCACAATACCCAAAGCGGCGAGAACATTGTCCGTGCGCGCGATAGTGGACTATACTGCTGACCGCCCGGCGGAGCATGGATCGCGGGCGAGGGAACGCCAATGAATACGGACATCCAGGCAGGAGCTGACCGCGCGCCAGCGGCCCCAGAGTCACAGGCCCGGCGTCCACCACGGGTCCTTGGGGTCTTCCCACTCATGCTGGGTTTCATTTCTGGAATCCTGCTCTGCGCCGGCGTCTTCGCTGCCCTGCCGCTGCTGCGCGGCGGCCCCGCCGAACACGCACGGCCCTCACCGCAGACCGCGGCCAATGAGGTTTGCGCAGCATTGCGGAAACAAGACTATCCGAGCCTCTACGGATTACTCTCGTCCGGCCAGCGCACTACTGGCACACAAGACCAATTCGCGGCCAGCCAGCGTCAACTGGATATCACAGAGGGCTATGCGCGCACGTGCAGCGCGGCAATCCGCACTGTGGACAGCGAACAGGCGAATGTCACGTTCGTGGTGACACGGGGCGGAAATAGCGCTATTGACGGGGTGGCCCACATGGTCTACGAACAAGGCTCATGGAAGCTCGACACGTATGATGCGCGTGTCCTGTAGACTGCATGGCCAGAGAGATTGCTAGTTGAGCATCGAGCGATCGAAATCGGGCGAGATGCGCGTAATACTATCCGCTCCATGGACCAGCGCCTCCGCTTCCGCCTGGAGCATGCTCGTCCCAATGCTCAATCGGCTCGCGGTCGAAGTCATTTCAAGCAGCTTCTGCTTCTCGGCATCATCCGTGAGGCACATACCGATGAGGAAGGAAAGGTCATCCGGGTCGTCTGGGATGTCGATCTGGCGATCCTCGCCGCCAACCAAAGTCATCACCACCCGCAGATAGCGCCGCAGCGCCTCTTGCGCATCCTCCACCGACACACGCGGGTCAGGAGCCGCATCTGCCTCGTCCACATAGGGACGAACCAGCGCGGTTAGATACGAGCGGTCTTGGCAAATCTCGACGACCTCGAAGCGCCGCATGCCGACCGCGAGCAGGTTGTACCTGCCGTCAGGGAGTTCTTGGGAGTGTACGATTCGTGCGAGCGTGCCGACGCGTGCCTGAACGTCCTGAGTTTGCCCACTTTCCGAAAGCGCCAGTACCACCCCGAAAGGCGCCGAGTCCGCGAGGCACTGCGAAGTCATTTCGCGATAGCGCGGCTCGAAGATGTGAAGTGGGAGCGCCATGCCCGGAAACAGCACCACGCTCAGCGGGAACAACGGCACTCTGAACAGGTCCTCCGGCATGCCGAGGCCCTCCCTTAGCCCCATGCGCCGCGCACACTGTTTGCATGCAATGGGTGCACACGGGTTGAAAAGAATGTATCATGGTGGCGGTGCGCCGTGCCAAGAGGGCAAACGCAGGCCACTGCCAGATCCAGATTGGGCACGAGCGGAGCGACGGATGCGACAGACAGTAGGCCACGACCAGCCCTGGAAGCGCCTAGCGGATGCCGTCGCGCTGGGACACGTGCATCATGCCTATCTGCTGGCCGGCCCGGAGAGCATAGGCAAGACGACGATTGCCCTCGACTTCGCCAGGCTCCTCCTCTGCGAGCAACCCGCTGGCGCTCCACTAGAACCGTGCGGAGCATGCTCGGCCTGCCGGCGTATCGAGCATGGCAACCATCCCGACGTCACGCTGGTCGCACTGGAAGACGGTAAGCGCACGCTAGGCGTGGATGCTCTACGCGAGAATGTCGTCCGCGTGGCCAACCTCGCCCCTACGGCAGGGGCCTGGCGTGTCTTTGTCGTGCCCGAGGTCGAGCACATGACGAACAACACGGTGAATGCGCTGCTTAAGACGCTGGAAGAACCTCCCCCTGGCGTCGTCATCCTGCTCACAACGAGTGAGCCCGCCACACTGCTCCCAACGCTTCTCTCTCGTTGCCAACTCGTCTCGCTGCAGCCGCTTCCGCCACGCATCCTGCAGGATGCGCTGGAAACGCGATGGCACGCGTCGCAGAGCGACGCACGAGAATTGGCGGCACTCGCCAACGGGCGGCTGGGGTGGGCTGTGCGCGCGCTTGAACATCCCGAACTGCATGAGAAGCGCGCGGCGTTGATGTCGCGGCTCACAGAGCTGCCCTATGCGACTCGCGACGAGCGCTTGCGCATGGCGGCGGAGCTCGCTCCTGACGCCGAGACGGCGCGTGGAAACGTCCATCTGTGGACGCTGTGGTGGCGCGACGTCACGCTAGCGGCACATGGTGGTCGCCATCTCGTGGCGACTGATGAGGCCGAGGTTGAGGCAATCAGTCAGGGTCAAACGCTTGGCGCCGAGCGGGCCGAGGCTTTTTTGAGGAAACTTCTCGAAGGGCAGGCCGCGCTGGAACAGAATGCGAATCCACGCCTCACGCTCGACGTGCTCTTGCTCGATCTGCCGTCGTTGCAGCGTGCCGCGGGGTCCCGACGCTAGGCAATTTGGCAGACGTGGCCGCGAGTGTGATCAGGCCAACAGTCGTCGCTTGGGGTCCTCCGCTATACTAGCGCTGATGAGCGCCAGTGTGAGGTGTGCCCTCATGCCACCTGCGGCAGATCGCGCCCGCATCGACCGTGACTCATCGAGCGAAATCGGTCGCGACATCTGGGGGCAAACAATGAATCTGAAATCCATCGCACGCCTCGGGATACTCGGCGCCATCGTCGTGATGGCTCTCGCGGCTTGCTCCGCAAGCGACACATCACGCAACCACACCACTCCAACCGCAACGGCCACGTCTCCGCAGACCCCCACAAACGTAGGATCAACGGCAACCGCGGGAAGCTATGCGGTGCGTGTGTTTTTCTCGAAGCATCCGGACTCCGACAATAACGTCGCCACCGTCTTTCCAGTCGGCCGTGTCTCTCCGACGCTCGGAGTCGCCACCTATGCAACCCAACAACTCATCGCGGGACCGACAGCCGCGGAAGCTGCCCAGGGCTACTACACCCCACTCCCAAGCTCACTCTCAGGCCCTTCGAACTGCGGTGGGGCCGACTTTCAAATCACGCTCGACACGAAGGGACCCACACCGGAACCCGGCACGGCTACGCTTCGCTTCTGCCGCACCACGATGCTCGCCGGTGACCTCACAGGCGCATATATCTCAGCCGAAATCAAGGCAACATTGACGCAGTTCCCGAACATTCACAAGGTTGTCATCCTCACGAGTGCGGGATCTTGCTTCGACGACTTGAGCGGTATGAACACATGTCTCCAATAGCTGTACACCCCTATGGTGTACATTCGGGTGTGATTTGCAGCGTTCTAGTCACTGAGACCGAGGACGCAACGAGGGGAAATGCTGGTCCGAGTGCGCCTGAACGTCTCGGCGGCCTGCCAGCGCCGACATGCACTCAGGGGTGACGCACGTGGATGAGACGCTAAATCCAGAGGAGGCTACAATTTCGGACGGGCTGCTGCCAAGCGCGGACCAGCCGAATGCCGTCGAAGGTCGCGTTGACGTGGCCCTAGATGATGTGCCAACCACGCCCCTCCATCGCATGGAACTAACCAAGGTCAACCAACGCTCAGCGCTCGGCGTCCCGCCACGTCGGCCCCGCCGCTTCAGACTCTCATCATTAGTAGCAGTTGCCCTACTCCTCACTTTGGGTATTCCAGGGGCCATGGCGTTCTCGACCGGCATGCGCGATTACAACGAGATGAAGGCACTCGGGCTCTCCGCCGTCCAACACATATTGACTGCTAAGGCGCTTCTCGAAGGGCAACGCACGTCCGGCATAGGCGGGGGATCAGGGTGTGGTGCATCCGCACACACCGTCACTGTGACTGGGGCTGCCAGCGCCACATCCACGCTCTCATCTCATGGCATCCCCTCCTCCGGCGATGTGAAGGCCGCGGAAGCTGAGCTGCGCGCGGCCCAGTCCGATTTCGCGGCGTTGAAGTCGCGCATCAATCGCCCCGATTGGGTTCTGAACGCGGCAGCAGGCACCCCTGGCCTATCGGGTCCACTCACCACCGTCAAGGGTTTGGCCTACGCCGGCTGGGACGTAGCGGAACTAGGAGTGGAGGTATTGGCGGCCTTGGAGCCGCTATTGGATCGCCTGCATGCGGGCGATCTTGGAACGCAGGAGTTGCTCACCCAGGCCGATCTCAACGGCCTTCAACATGCGACGGATGACTCCGTAAATCTGCTCGCCGATATCAGAACACAGCTCATGCACGTCAACGTGGACGACCTCCCATTGTGCGGAGCGCAGAAGGCCTCGTTCCGCGCGCTTGCGGCTGAGCTGCCGCGCGTGCAGGGCCTCGTACGACAAGCGGACGGCCTCATCCAACCTGTCGGATGGCTGCTCGGACTCGACAAACCGCGCCATTTGCTCGTTCAGGAACTCGATAGGAGCGAATTGCGGCCAACCGGAGGGTTCACGGGTCAATACGGCATCCTCACCGTCTCCGGCGGCAAAGTTGCACCGTTCTCGCTCCTCGGCGCCAACGAGCTCGACTATGTGCTTAAAGATAACGGTGGCCTAAGCAACGGCTGGACCGGCGGTCAGCGGCCGCCGGCGCCTTACACATGGTGGCCAATCCCCAATTGGGGGTTGCGCGACGGCAACCTATCCGCAGATTTCCCCAGTGACGCAAAACTCGTCATGTATGCCTTCAAGAACGAGGCGACCGATCCCTACTTTGCCAACCTCGGCGGAGGCAATGTGGACGGCGTTATCAACTTCTCGCCGGTTGCCATCGAGCATTTCTTGGCCATCACTGGCCCCCTCATGGTGGACCCGTACGGCGACACAGTTACCGCCGACAATCTGGAGCAGCGCATCCACTATTACCAGTACGACCCAAACGGGCTGGCCAAGAGCCGCGCGATCTTCGGCGATCAGGATGATTTCGCTGCGCGGCACCGCTTCGCTCAGCGGGTGGCAAGTCAGCTTATCGACCGCGCAAAGCATCTGCCGATGAATCAACTCCTCGATGCCACAAAGCAAGCCGCAAAGGACATCGAGGCACGTGACATTGAGATCTACCTGACGAATCAAACCCTTGAGGACGAGCTATTGCAGCACGGCCTTGGAGGCGCCATGCAGACTGAGCCAGGCGTCGACAGCTACTTTCTGGTCCACACAAACTACGCCTCAGGCAAGATCAACGACCACCTCAAGGTGTCACAGCAAGACGATGTGACGCTGGACGACAAGGGTGGCGCAACGCATCACCTGCAAGTCGAGATGGATAACTACTGGTCAGACACCATCATTCCGCACGATCACACCACTTACTGGGACTACGTTCGCATCTACCTGCCAACCTCGGCACGTCTGCTGGGGTCGAACGGATTCCAGACGGGTTCTGAGCTCTGCAACTCGTCCAAGTGCCCGAGCAATCCATATCCGGGCTGGCTCTCATGTCCAGGCGTAGGTTTCCATGCCGAGCAGCGCACCACCACTTTCGCCGGGCCGGACGTGGATAAGGATCCACCCCTCACGATGCTAGGCGGCGTCGTGAGCATCCCAAGCGAGGTGCAGGGCCGTGCGGCATGGGGTGGAAGTGTGATCGTGCCTGTGAACTGTTCCATGAAGTTGACCATTGACTGGTATACTCCCGACGTGGCCGCGCCAAGCCCAAACATGTCCGCAGCCAGTGCACCATATACCGACCTCGTGGAGCGCCAGGGTGCTACCTTCTACGGCATGACGGTGACCATTCACCCCTCGGCCTTGCTCGCCACACACGGCTACAAGACCGAAACGTTCTCCACCACCCTCGACACGGATCTCTCGTTCGAGCTTGGCGCAACGGGTCCATACCGACCGGCGTTGGCATTCCCTTAGAGCAGGTGCATGATGGGCAACGAATTCGCGCTCGGCCTAGACCTCGGCACCTCGGCGCTCAAGGCTATCGTCATTGATGATAAGTGTCACGTCATCTCAGTTACTTCGCGTCGTTACCCTCTCAGTCGCCCTGGTCCAGGCCTCGCGGAACAGGATCCGGACAACTGGTGGGCGGCGGTAGTCTCGGCGTTGCATGATCTGGAAGCACAAGGAGTGGAGCTTAGTCGCATCGCCTGCATCGGCCTCAGCGGCCAGATGCACGGTCTAGTGCTGGTCGGAGATGACGGCGAAGCGCTGCTACCCTGCCAGACATGGGCGGACACACGTTGCACCACTGAAGCTCAGTTGATCGATACCATCGTAGGCCGCAGTCATCTGCGCGCGATTGCGGGAAGCCCGTCGAGCACAAGCGCCACCGCGGCCAAATTGCTCTGGGTGCGCGGCCATGCTCCAGACCTCTACAGTCGTGCCCGTAGCATGCTGATGCCCAAAGATCACTTGCGATGGCGGTTGACGGGTACCTGGGCCACAGATGCGACCGACGCGAGCGGCGCGCTTCTGTGCGATATCGCCGGACGTAAGTGGTCAGAGGAGTTGGTCGACGAACTCGGCATCCGCTACGATCTGCTGCCTCCAATCCTGGAATCGGGCACGATAGCAGGCACCCTCACCTCGGATGCCGCCACCGCGCTAGGGCTACGTGCCGGCATTCCCATCTGCGCAGGCGCGGGAGACGCGGAGTGTGCTGCGGTAGGCATGGGACTCGTTGGGGAGCCGGATGACCGCGGCCTGGCGCTGGCGACGCTCGGGACCGGCGCTCAGTTTTCTGCCATCGCCGACCACCCGTTGCTCGACCCCTCCGGCAGGACTCAGACGCTCTGTCATGCCGTTCCCGGACGATGGCACGTCATGACAGCCATCCTCGCCGGCGCGTCTGCTCTCTCGTGGCTGGCTAGCGTTATGCTCCCCGACCTCGACGACGGTACGGCAGTAAGCATGCTCCTTGCTGAGGCCGCGAGGGAACCAGCCTGCGCCCGCAATCTCCTCTTCTTCCCCCATCTCAACGGCGTACGCCTCCCAGAGCCAGATGCCGGCGCATCAGGGGCTTTCGTCGGCCTTCGGCCGGAGCATACCCGTGCGATGATCGCCCGCGCCGCCGCAGAGGGTGTGACGCTGGCGTTGCGCGATGGGCTCGTAGCGATGCAAGACCTCGGCATCTTCATAGAGCGCATACGGCTCGCCGGCGGAGCCAACCGCGCACCGCTATGGCCACGAATACAGGCCGACGTCTTTGGCCTGCCAGTGGAAATCGGCAGCACGGAGGATGCGTCGGCGCTTGGCGCCGCGCTGCTTGGTGGGGTAGGCGTGGGCCTTTTGCCTTCGCTTCACGATGCCACACATCTAGCCACTGCGGCATCCCCGAACTCGATCTACCGCCCCGATCCCGAAATCGCACATCGGTTCTCAGAGATCCATTCACAGTGGCAGACCATCGACAGCGCATTGCGAATGGCACAATTCACAGAGCACTCATGATATGAGGCAGCCAGCATCCAGTGTTATACTATCATTGCGTCGCGAGAATTCACAAGGAGGAGATTGTAACTTATGGACGTGTCCTATCCTACATTGCGCCTGCGCTCAGGACGCGAGTATTCGGCAGTCATGGGACATCCCTGGCTCTTCTCCGGCGCGTTTGCAGAGTTGCCGCAAGATATTCCGCCAGGCGCTGTCGCCGACATCGTGTCGAATCGCGGCGAATGGGTAGCGCGGGGGTACGTGAATCCAAAGAACAGCCTTGCCCTCCGCATACTCACGCTAGATCGCTCGGAACCCATTGACGAGGACTTCTTCACGCGTCGTATCGAGCGTGCCATGCACCTGCGGGCGTTGCTGCCCGACACAGTGAATGCCTATCGGCTGGTGAATGCCGAAGCCGACTATCTCCCCGGCCTCATCGTGGATCAGTTCGACCGCTGGCTCGTGGTGCAGTTCCATACGGCCGGTGTTGAGGGACACCGCGAGCAGATTCTCAATGCCCTGAGACGCGCCGCGAAACCTGAGGGCATCGTGGCACGCGACGATATCCGCGTGCGCGAGCGCGAGGGATTGCAAGTGGGTCCGGCAAGTCTCGCCTGGGGCATTGTTCCAGACATGATCGAAGTGCGCGAACATGGAGTCCGCTATCTCGTAGACCCCTGGGGGGGCCAGAAGACCGGTTTTTTCCTCGACCAGCGTGACAAGCGTGCGACACTAGCCGAGCTGGCGCACGGCGCAAGCTCTCTCCTGAACTGCTACTCGTATACTGGTGCGTTTGCCCTCGCCGCGCTGGCTCGAAATCCCAATCTTCACACGGTCAATGTGGATGCGTCAGAGCCGGCGCTCGACCTGGCTCGTCGCAACTATGAGCTTAACGGCTTCGACCCGACTGCTCACGTCTTCCACGCGGGAGACGTCTCGCGGTATCTACCGCGGGTCGCCGATTCCGAGCAGCGCTACGACGTGGTGATTGTGGACCCCCCAGCATTCGCGAAGAACCTCAGCATGAAGGACCGTGCGCTGCGCGGGTACGAAAACCTGAATGTAAACGCCGCGCGGGTAGTCGCACCAGAAGGTTTGCTACTCACCTGTTCCTGCTCCGGCGCAGTAGATATGACAGAATTCGAGGCCGCGGTGCGCCAGGCTCTCTTGCGCGCCAAGCGCACCCCCCAAATCCTCTCCACCTTTGGGCCGAGCGTAGACCACCCCACCCTGCCCGGCTTCCCAGAAGATCGCTATCTGAAAGCTCTACTCATCCGGTTGTTTTAGACACCACTCCGCTAGGCATGCGCGAGGCATAGTCTCAACCATGCAACAGGAACCGCAGCGAGTTTTCCGACCAGCGGCACATGGGCGCGACGAGTAAATACGTCATAGCGGTTGCGGCGCACGCGATGCAGAATTTGGCGGTACAGAGCGCCGCTGAGCGCAATCGCCAGCTGGCCTTCAGGGGCAAGCATCTTCACGCCGCGCATTCCCCGCTCGTAAAACGCCTCGGCGCGGGCCATCTCAAACTCCATCAATCGCCTGAAGCGGGCGTCCAGTATCCCCGCAAAGAGATCACCTTGGGTATAGTTGAACCGAGCGAGGTCCTCTACCGGCAGATAGACTCGCCCATGCGCAGCATCCTCTCCCACGTCGCGCAGAATGTTGGTCAGTTGCATGGCAACCCCAAGATCTACCGCGCAGGCCAACGCCTCCTCCCGTTCGTATCCGAGCACAGGGGTCATAAGCAATCCGACCGTGCCTGCCACACGATAGCAATAGGT
This sequence comes from uncultured Ktedonobacterales bacterium, assembly GCA_964469715.1. Taxonomy (GTDB): domain Bacteria; phylum Chloroflexota; class Ktedonobacteria; order Ktedonobacterales; family JADMIN01; genus CAWAWP01. The sequence continues at coordinate 21,075 of CAYYCB010000014.1, forward strand.
ATACAGGTCATCGAACGTCTCATATGACGCGCCGCGCACGTCCATCTCGACGCCGTCTAGGAGATCAAGCGCCGGCTCTATCGGCACCTTGTATCGCCCCAGCAAGTCCGCCCACGCGACCATCACCGGCCCTATCGGGCGACCAGCATACGTCTCACGAAGATCCTCTCGCCATCGTGCGAGTGACTCCAGTGGATCGGGGAATAGGTCTGGCTCATCGGCCATATCGTCGGCGGTGCGGCAGAAGGCATAGAGTGCCCACGCGGCCTTCCGCTGCGGGGCTGGTAAAAAGAGCGAGCCATAGTAGAACGTGCGCGCCACCTCGCGCGCAACGCGACGGCAGACCTCATACCCTTCGGGAATCGTCACGCTCTCGCGGCTCAGCGCTGCCCCGATCACCCGTCCCCGTCCAACATCAGATGTTACGTTTGTGACCGGGACGGCAACTTCTAAGCTGCTTGTG
>CAYYCB010000014.1:21637-29788 GCA_964469715.1 uncultured Ktedonobacterales bacterium
AAGGGGTGGAAAGGGGTGGCGATGAACGCCGCCAAACCGCTGCTGCGCCAGTTCTTGCCCGGCGTGAACGTCCTCGATCAACTCCAAAAGCTCAATGAGCAGGTGGCGGTCCTGCGAGGCGTGCTCACCGACCCGAACACAAGCTCATACCGGCTCGTCGTTACGCCGGAGAAGATGGTCATCAAAGAAGCACTGCGGGCAGAGACCTACCTTGCCCTTTTCGGATATCCCATTGACGGTATCGTCTGCAATCGCGTGTTGCCGCGCCCGCAGGGAAGCGACTATGCAGACCCGCTCCTCCGCGACCTCGCCGCCCAACAGCGCGTGTATTACGAGCAAATCCACTCGACATTCGAGCCGTTGCCGGTCTGGGACGTCCCCTATCGACCGAAGGAGGTCATCGGCGCCGAGGCGCTTGGCGAGCTAGGCGCCGAGGTCTGGGGCAGTGCTGATCCGGCTCAGGTCTTCCATCGCGGCTCCATTCAGCAACTCGTGAAGCTCGACGACGGGTATGTTTTACGGCTCCCGCTGCCCCACGTGGAGATGGCCAAGGTGGGCATGGTTAAAAAGGGCGACGAGCTCATCGTGGAGATTGGTAACTTCAAGCGCGATATCGCACTCCCAAATGTTCTGGTGCCATTGGAAGCAACTGTGGCGCGCATGGTCAACGGGAGCTTGGAGGTCGTATTCTCCCAGCCAAGCGCATCCAAGAGCGCCTAGTCGGCATGATGGCGTATACTGGCGGCGCGATACCCAGTTTTCACGGAGAACCGCCGCCAAGTATGGACCAATCGACCATCCACGAGAGCCGCGCACGGGCCGATTCCGGGTCGCCTCATAGCTCGATTGCTGAGCGCGGCATCGTAGCCACGGGCATGCGGATCGCCACGGCCATGAGTGACGCACCGCGTGCCTTGCTCGCTCGCGTACCCGTCGTCGTGCTGCCAGAAATCGGATTCGTGTGGCAAGATTACAGCACGATCCTCGATCGCTATGCGCCGGAGCGTCGCGTTTTCGCGCTTGACTGGCCCGGCTTCGGCTCCTCCGAGAAGCCCGCGCCGTCTGATTACCCCTACACGACCGCAGCGCTTGCCGAGACGTTGGGTGGGTGGCTGGATGGTCTGGGTATCGCACGAGCCGTCTTCGTCGCCACCGGCGTGGCCGCGACAACGGCCATCCGTTTCGCTGCGGCGCATCCACGTAGGGTCGCCGGGCTTGCCCTCATTGCGCCCATTGGCTTTGCCAACGAGACCCGCTCAAGCCGGGTCATGTCGTGGGCAATGGGGAGAACCTGGCTGCTGCGAAGCACGAAGACTCTTGCGACATCGCTCGCCCTCGGCCCAACCACCGGAGAAACACGCGCCGTGGCCGACCGGCACCATGCCCTGCGCGACGTCCCCAGCCGCAACGCGTCGCTCGCCGCCATGAGTACGCTTTGGCGCGATGCTCTACGCGCAACCGATATTTCCGAGATAGGCCGCGGTGTCCGCGCGCCGGCGCAGGTATTCCGCGGTGCGCTCGACCCGATTGTCACGGCGTCAGAGGCACGCCGCGCCGCAGAGTCCGTCGGGGAGCGTGGCGCGTTAGAGGTCACGCTGCCGGGCGCGGGACACCTGGCCTTCCTTCAGCAGCCGAACCGCTTCTTTCAGGCGCTGGAAGGCCTTATCCAGACCGCCGAATTGGCCGCGGCACAACTCTCGTAGCGCATCCGTAGATGACAACCAAGAGGCACGGCACATGAGCTTTCTGAGCCGCGCATTGCGGGCACTCGAACGATGGGGCGACGAAAAGGCCCTAGCAGGCCCTGCTGCGAGCTCGGATGCCGCTGTCGCCGATTTCCTGCATGATGTGCTTGCGCGATTCCCCTACACGGACGAAGCGAAGGAATGGTTGACGACAGCCATCGGCTTTGAAGTGCAGGATTTAAGCAGCCATCGAGGCGGAGGTTACTGGATTCCCGACCAAAACAAGGTCTTTCTGTTCACCGGCCAGTACGAGGCGGCAATCCATGAGCTGGCACACGCCTGGTGGCACTACCGGCGCGCAGGTAACGAAGAGCGTATGATCGAGGCAACGGTGTGCTTAGCAGGCGAAAAGGAATCGCGCTACGCGCGCCTCGCGGGGCTCGCCCATGGATACGTCTACGGCATCCCCGAACAAAATTGGCCAGGGTTGTTGGTTGACCGCAACGACTGGGAGATGTATGCGAGCCTTGCCAGCGGCATGATGGCCGACATGCGTCTCGCGCCGCCGTATATCCGGGCCTTCTACGAAGGCATGTACTACCTGCTGCCTGACGAGGCACCATCGCCCGCCAGGCTAGCGCCTCATGGGTAAATCAGAAGCCCTCTGATGAGCTGACCGTGCGCAGCGTCCCACCGGCAGCCTTCCGCAGCCTATCCCACAGGGCCAATCCGAGCCCTTCGCGGCCAAATGTGTGCGCAACCAGCAGGTCGAAGTCCTGGCTATCCAGCTCGCGCAAAGCGGCGTACAGTTGGCGCGAGACAACCGCGAGATCGGCTCGCGGACCCAACAAAGCAAGCGTCACCGGCATGTCGGCGAAGGCCTCGGCTTCCTCGTCGGCCACCAAGATACCCACGCGCTGCCCCGCCGCAATTGCGCGCGCTGCCTCCGCCAGTATGGCACTCAACGCCTCAGGCCCGTCGCCATCGAAAACGATCAGGGGCGTCCGTGGCGCGTAGTGCCGCTCCATTTGCCCCGGCGCGAGTGCCGGCCGCTGCGAAGCGACGCTCGGGCTATCAGAGGTGGACCCAGCTAAGCGTATATTTGCGATCACATCGCGCAACGCCTCGAAGGTGATACCACCTGGCCGGAGCAGACACGGCGGATCCGAGGTGAGGTTGAGAACCGTAGACTCTACACCGACCTCGCACGGCCCCGCGTCTAACACCGCATCAATCCGCCCATCGAGATCCTCAAGCACGTGGGCCGCCGTCGTGGGGCTAGTATGCATGAAGCGATTTGCGCTCGGCGCTACGATGGGCACGCCAGACGCTTGTAACAGCGCCAGCGCCACAGGATGCCTTGGCACGCGCACGCCGACGGTGGGACCTCCCGCAGAAACACTCGCCGGGATACCACTCGCTCTCGGCAGGATGAGCGTGAGTGGGCCAGGCCAGAAGCGTTCGGCCAACTCATAGGCTAGGGGCGGGATGGAAGCCACAACGGTCGCCAACGCCGAGGCAGAGGGAAGGTGGACGATGAGCGGGTCGCTATGCGGGCGCTCCTTCGCGGAGAAGATGGCCTCAATCGCGTCCGCGTTCGTGGCGTCCGCACCCAACCCGTATACTGTCTCGGTGGGGAATGCGACGAGGCCGCCGCTGCGAATGATTCGCGCCGCATATTCGACAGATCTCTGGACGTCGTCGTACGAGATGGCAGGAAGCTGAAGCGTCGGCCCATGATGACCTCGACTCGCCACGTGACTGTAACCTCCCGCTTCTCGTTGAACGATTGCGTGCCCGATTTATGCAATTGACTCGTTGTGTCTACGAGGGGCATTGTAGCGCACTGAGGCGGTATACTCGACAGCGTCGGTAGACGGCCACGCCGCCCAATCGGCGGTCTCCATTGCCAACAGAAAGGACGCAGTGTATCATGGGCGGCGTCCAAGATACGGAGCGGCGCGGGCATGGAGCCGCCGCGGCAGGTGGGGAGCTGGTGTTGGGAACGAAACTCCGCTTGGCGGCAGCGGGCATGACAGATGTCGGCCGGAGGCGCGAGCGCAACCAAGACAACACGACACATTATGTCCCAGGCGACGAGAGGACACTTGCCGAAAAGGGCGCATTGTTCGTCGTCTGCGATGGTATGGGCGGCCATGCGGCCGGTGAAGTTGCCTCGGAAATCGGCGTTAACACCATCCGCGATGAGTATTACGCCGATACCAACTCGGACGTCATCACCGGCATCGCGCACGCCATCAAGAGCGCCAACGAGCGCATCTTCGGGTATGCGCACGAACATCCCGAAATGGCCGGCATGGGCACCACATGTGTCACGCTGCTCATTCACGGTGGCCGCGCCTACCTCGTCAACATCGGCGACAGCCGCGCCTACCTCGTACGCGGCGGATCCTTGCGACAGGTTACGCTTGACCACTCCTGGGTCGCCGAACAGGTACGCGCGGGCGTTTTGACCGACGAACAGGCCCGCACCCACGCCCACCGGAACGTCATCACGCGCAGCCTGGGCACCCAACCGACAGTCAACGCGGATCTCTTCGTCGAGACGCTACATGACGGTGACCGCCTTCTGCTCTGTAGCGACGGACTGCACGGCTACGTGGATGAGCGCGAGATTGAGCGCGAGATGGTGCAACACGTAGACCCCGAACTCGGGGTACGCGCGCTCATCGACATGGCGAATGAGAATGGCGGGCCAGATAATATCACGGCCGTCGTCGTACACATGCTCGAAGTGCCGCCTGTGATTGGCGAACTATCTATTCCGAACGTTGAGGACAAGGGCATTACTCAACCGCTGCCCGCGGTCGCCGCCCAACAGCGTACGCAACCCAAACTTCCCCCAGCCGCCCTGGAAACCTCGAAAAGAACGCGGCGGGGGCGAGGCGCACGCGTGGCACTTGTGGCAGTGAGGCTGCTGGCCGCCGCCGCCCTCGTGGCACTCGCCGCCGGCATCTGGGACTTCACTGCCGGCCCTTACAGTAACTACCGCGCTACCGTTGCCCGCACACAGAGCGACATCGCCAACGCCCGGAAGCTCGCCGGGGCTGCCGGCGACCAGCAGCCAGCACAGGCCCTCACTGCTCTGGCCGCGGCGCGCGACCGGCTAGTCGCCGACGTGCAATCATCAGAGCTCGACGATCAAACCCGTCAAGGTGCGCAAGCAGCACTGACAGATAGTGTGGCGCCGGCCGTAGCATCTGCTCTGAAGGCATACGACACCCAGGCGGGCATTGTTCCCGTGGCACTCGGCAGTATCCACACATATTCGCTTACCTGTGGGGGCGCTGGCGCTGCGGCCTCGCAGACACTGACTTCTATCAGTGCGCTGGTCGCCGGTCCTACGTCGGCGTCGAGCCAGACGCTATATGCGCTCAGTTCCGGGCGCCTCTTCCAACTTACTACGCCCCTCGATGCTAGTGGAGCTGTCGGCGGGTCCGCCTCTTGCATGCCGTTGGATCTGCCTGCCGGCTTGACGCCTACGACGCTTGCCATAGACGGTGGCAACCTATTCGCGCTGGCGCAACAAGGCGCCTCGGTCGCGGTGCTCGCCCTCTCGCCTGACACTTCGAGCACCGACAACAGCCCGAAGCTGAAGGCCGACGTATTGGCATCGGTCCAGCCGGCGGCTGGCGAGACTCCAACCTTTTTGGCTGTCAGCGGCGACAATGTGTACGTCGCGAGCCAAGGGACGCTGTGGCAGTTCGCAGGTCAAGCGCCAAAGCAGACCTCTACAAAGATCACCCTGCCAACATCGGCCAAGTCGCTGGTCGCATCCGGAGCCGACGCCTATGTCTTGTTTGGCGACGGGTCAGTGGCGGTCTCGCATGCCGGTGGCGCGTTCTCAGGCTCATCTGTCATCGTGCAGCCACCACTGACGCGCATTTCCCCGACCGACTACAATCCCGCGAACCCAGTCCCCGTGCCAGTATCATCAACTGGACAAGCATCGACGTTCGGCGACGGCGCAGTCCTGAGACTCGACCCATCGTCGGCCGCCGGTCTCATCATTGGAGACAGCGCGCATTTCAGGGTGGTTCGCCTGACGGCGGGCAGCGGCGCAGGCAGCACATTACTCGCGCGGCAGTATGTCTACGACAGTCCAGTTGACGACGTGAGCCAATTGGCATTGTCGCTCGTGAAGCCCACTGGCGGCGCGCAGCCCTTGCTCATTGTCTACCTCTGGAGCGGGCGGAATCTGGTCGCCCTCTCCCTGCCCGCTTAGCCCCGCGAAGCACCGGCGCTCGCCGCATGCTCAGCTAGAACATACCGAGGCGCTCCTCAGCCTCGACATGTACGCCGCGTGCTATGCTGCCCGGTCACGGAATTGGTAGTACAATATCGGGCGACTCTTGCCACGGCGCTACACTATGTCCGGTGGAATACGCCGTCGGCTGCCATACTGTGTGCTCTTTTCAGGAGAATTTCGGTGACGTCCTCTTCCTCGCCTACCACCAGCGGGGCTGACTCCGCTGGCACCCCGCATAGCACCGCCCTGCGCACCGCGACATGCGGCGAGCTTTCCGCCGCGAATGTTGGCCAGCGCGTCGTATTGGCTGGTTGGGTCGCACGGCGACGCGACTACGGCAAACTCATCTTCATCGACCTGCGCGACCGCTATGGCGTCACACAAGTCGTCTTCGACCCGGAGCGTTCGCCCGAGACGGCCGAGGCGCACGCCGTCGCCGCCGATACGCGACTGGAATACGTGTTGCGGATTGAGGGAGTGGTCGCGCGCCGCCTGCCCGGCAAAGAGAATCCCAACCTCGCCACGGGCGAGATCGAGGTAGAAGCGCATACCTGTGTCGTCCTCAATCCGTCCAAGCCGCTGCCGTTTCCTATCAGTGACACAGTGACTGCGGACGAAGCCGTGCGGCTGCGCTATCGTTACCTCGACCTCCGGCGAGACTCGATCCGCTACAACATCGAGCTGCGCCACCGCGCCGTAAAGCTCATTCGCGATTATATGGACGCGCGCGGATTTGTCGAGATCGAGACGCCAATCCTCACCAAGAGCACGCCCGAAGGCGCACGCGACTATTTGGTCCCTAGCCGCCTCTATGCTGGTGAGTTCTATGCGCTGCCACAGGCGCCGCAGCAGTTCAAGCAACTCCTGATGGTCGCCGGCCTAGACCGCTACTTCCAGATAGCGCGCTGCTTCCGCGACGAAGATCTGCGCGCTGATCGCCAGCCAGAATTCACCCAGCTTGACATAGAGATGTCGTTCGTCGCCGAAGAGGACGTCATGAGCCTCATCGAGCAGATGCTCATAGAGCTCATCCAGAAGACGACCTCAAAGCGCATCAAACAGATCCCTTTCCCGCGCATCTCCTTCGCCGATGCGATGAAGTATTATGGCATCGACCGGCCGGACATTCGCTTCGACCTTCCGCTGACAGCGTTGGAGGGCGATACGGCATACCTCCGCGGCTTCAACGCATTCGCCCAGGCGCTCGACAAGGGCGGCATCGTAAAAGGCCTGCGCGTGCCCGGAATGGCAGGGATGACGCGCAAGGAGCTGGATGAGCTGCAGGAATTCGCACGCCAATTCGGGGCCAAGGGCGTGGTTACGCTCGCGCTGCAGCCGGAGGGGCCGAAGAGCCCGCTCGCCAAGGCGCTCTCAGATGAAGACCTGAAGCGGCTCATAGAGACGATGAGTGGCGAAACGGGCGACATGCTCCTCTTAGTCGCCGACGACGAAAAGATCGTTAACGACGTGCTCTTTCGTCTGCGCATCCGTATGGGTGAGCGGCTTGGTCTCATCGATCCCGACGAGATCGCCCTCTGCTGGGTGGTGGATTTCCCGCTCCTGGAGGTTATCGAAGAGGATGGCGTGACACGCTATCATGCCACCCACAATCCATTCTCGGGCATGAAGGCCGGCGAGGAGGCGCTGCTCGACACCGATCCGCTCAAAGTCACCGCTCGCCAATACGACATTATCGCGAACGGCTATGAGATCGGTGGCGGAAGCGTACGCATCAACGTCCCCGACCTACAGCGCAAAGTGTTTCAGCTTCTAGGACTCTCTGACGAGCAGATCGCCGAGCAATTCGGCCACATGCTTGAGGCGTTCGAGTTTGGCGCTCCGCCGCACGGAGGTATCGCGCTTGGCATCGACCGCCTTGTGATGCTGCTCGCTGACGGAAACACCATCCGCGACGTCCTCGCCTTCCCCAAGATGCAGAACGGCCAGGACGCTCTCATGCGTGCGCCATCCCCCGTGACCGAGGAACAGCTTCGTGAGCTGCACCTGCGCTTACGGGAACCGGAGAAGCGCTAGCATCCTGGCGCTAACGACGGCCGGCCCACTCATGAGTGGGCCGGCCGTCGTCATAGGCATATGGCTGAGAACGCAAAAGCGCCCGGCTGGTTGCCGGGCGCCTAATCGGTAGCGGGGGTGGGATTCGAACCCACGACACAGGGCTTATGAGTCCCTTGCTCT
>CAYYCB010000015.1:0-9141 GCA_964469715.1 uncultured Ktedonobacterales bacterium
CTCGCCGCCATCGGGTGTGGCGACTTGGGTGTCGGGCGCGAAGGAGAGCCGGCACATCGCCCCCGCCACGTCGCCCTCGGCGGCGTCCACCCCGCGGTGCAGGAACTTGCCGGCGATGGCGCCGACGCCCTTGGCCGCGAAGCCCAGCCCGACACTCATGCCCAAGCCGGTCAGCGCCGCCATGCCCACGCCGTCGCCCAGCGGCTTGTGGTTGAGCGCGTTGCTCGCCACCTGCCCGGCGACGCTGGCCGCCGTGTCCACCGCCGCGCGCACCGCCAGGCCCGCCTCCGGGCCTGCCAGCCCGCTGATCGCGCCGGCGACGGCGCCGACCGCCGCCTGCTTACCGACCTCGCCCCAGTTGACGCCCTGGCCCGAGGCCCACTGTGAGGCGACGCTCGCCGCCGCGCCGACGGCCGCCCCGATGACCGCCCCGATGACCATGGTACAGAAGGGCCAGCAGTGCCCGTCGGCGTCGAAGCGCGTCTCGGGGTTGCCCGCCACGTAGGCGTAACGTGAGAGGCCCCACGGGTCGTAACCCGATCCCGGCAGCACGTTGTCGGCGCTCGTGAACTGGCCGGCCGCCGGGTCGTAGTAGCGCGCGACGTCGTAGTCCAGCCCCGTCGCGTTGTCGGCCCGCTGCCCGGCGTAGGCGAAGGAGCCTGGCATCGCGCCGCTGCTGTAGCGCCCGCCGCCGTACGGCCCGAAGAGCTGGGCCGCCTGAACCGTGCCCGAGGCCGAGAGCGCCACGTCGGCGCTGCCTAGCAGGTCGTTGCCCAGGTAGGAGAAGGCGCCGTTGACCGCGAGGGCGACACGCTGCGTGCCCGCGTAGTAATAGGTGGTGGTCGTCGTGGTCGACCCGGTGGTCGCCACCTCCTCGATGTTGCCGACGTAGACCGTGGTGGTCGTCGTGCCGCCCGAGGCGACCTGCTGCTCGACGCGGTCGCCCGCGCCGTCGTAGAGGAAGGCGTCGGTCGTGCTGGGGCTGCTCGGCGCGTTCTGCCACGCCGCGAGCTGGCCCTCCAGGTCCCACGTGAGCTGCGCGCCGCTCGGCGTGCCGCCCGCGCAGGTGGTGGCGCTGGTCGGCGCGCGGCAGGTCATGTTGCCCGCCGCGTCGTACTTGGCCGTCCACGCGCTGCCGATGGCCGTGGCCCCGTGCACGTGCGCGCTATCGCCGTACGTGTACGAGCCGAGCGGCCCGGTCGCCAGGCGTCCGAGCGTATCGTAGCTGAAGCTCTGGGTGTACTGCGCGGCCGCGAGCGTCCCGGCGGTGTTGGTCGCGCCGCAGGGCGCTGTCCCGCTCGCGCTGCTCGCCCACGTCAGGCGGTTCTGCTCGTCGTAGCAGAAGGTCTGGGTGTCCGTGCCGGCAGGCAGCGTGGTCGCCACCGCCGTCACGTTGCCGACGGCGTCGTAGCTCGGCTGCGACGCGAAGAGCGTGACGTTGTCGCTGGCCCGCTTGAGGCTGACCGCCGAAAGCCGGTGCTCCAGGTCGTAGCTCGCCGCGTACGTGTAGGTGCCGTTGCCCAGGCCCATGCTGGTGATGAGCCCGCCGGCGCCGGCCGCCCCCGCGTAGGCGACGTTGTTCACCAGCGTCGTGGAGACGCCGGACAGCGACGTCGTCACGCCTAGCAGCCAGCCCTGCGCCGTGTAGCCGTTGGTGACCACCTCGCCGTCGGGATACGTCTGGGTGGTGATGTCGCCGTTGTCGTCAAACGTCTTCGACACGGTGTAGCCCGTGCCGTTCAGCGTCAGCGTCTGGCCGGTCTGCTGGCCGCGCGCGTCGTAGGTGTAGGCGTACGAGCCGGAGAGCGCCTGGTTCGGGCCGCCCTTGAAGGACTCGCCCGTCTTGCGGCCGACGCCCTTGTTGCCGTTGGCCGTGCCGTCGTACGTGAAGGTCACGTACGCTCCGGTCGTGCTGTTGGTGTTGTTGCGCCACAGCAGCCGGTCGAGTCCGTCGTAGCCGGCGTAGACCGTCCCGGCCGCGGCGCGGCCGTCGACGGCCTGGACGAGGTTGCCGTCGGCGTCGTAGGTGTACGCCTCGGTGCCCTTGTCCGGGTCGGTCATGCCGGTCTTGCGCCCGGCGGCGTCGAAGGTGCTGGACGTCGTGGTCGTGCCGTTAGGGTGCACGATCTTGACGAGGTTGCCGTTGTAGTCATAGCCGAACGAGCTCGTCGTGTAGAGCGCGTAGGCGGAGGTGCTGCCGTTGCCGGTGAAGCGCTGGTCGTAGACCTCGCGCCCAGCCGCGTCGAGGAAGGTGCTGCGCTTGTGGCCGAGCGAGTCCGCCACGTCGGTGCGCTCGTAGCACGCCGTGTCGCCGCTGACCGGCGCGCAGGCCACGGCGTAGGTCGTGGACGTCGGGTTCCCGCCCGGGTCGGTCATCGAGACGACGCGTTGGAGCCCGTCGTACGTCGTGACCGTGGTCGGCTGTGAGTTATCGGGCGTGGCGAAGGCGGCGGACCCTGCCGCGCCGGTGTAGGTCGGGACGAAGTACGAGTTGCTCTCCGCTACCATGTGGCCCGAGCCGTCGCGGTAGGCGAAGGTCACCACGTCCTGGCCGCCCGGGCCGGGCTTGCGCGTCTCGACGAGGTTGCCGTAGCCGTCGTAAAAGGCGCGCGACACCACCGTCGTGGCGCTGTCGATGCGGTCGGTCTGGTCCTCCTCCACGCAGGGCGTCTGCGCCCCCGTGGCGGCGCACCACACCGTGTAGGTCCACGCCTTGGTCGTCAGGCCCGCCCCCTCGCCCGGCAGCGTCTCGCCGGTCATGCGCCCGAGCGCGTCGTAGGCGAAGGAGGTCGTCTGACCGTTGAAGTCGGTCGTGGAGACCGGCCAGAGGCCGTAGCCGTTGGTGACGGACGGCGAACCGAGGCCGTAGCCCATGCTCGACGTCTGGTTGAGCGCATTGGTGTCGGAGGTGGGCAGCGTGACGAAGGTGCCGTCGAACGTGGTGCAGGTGCTGTACTGCACCGTGCCGACGGTGCAGCCCACGTGCGACGAGATGTTGGCGTTCGCGTCGGGGTCCTTCGACCCGACGGCGTTGCCGTAGGCGTCGTAGGCCGTCTTCGTCTCGATCAGGCCGCTCGGCGTGAAGCCGGGAGAGGTGCCGCAGCTGGTGTACTTGTCGGCAGTGGTCGCCTCGCCCAGCGTCAGACTCGCGGTCTGGCCCGTCGCGTAGGCCTGGCCGTCGTAGCTCGTGTAGTCGCAGCTATAGCGGTTGCCGGCGCTGTCCTCGGTGTCCGTGAACGCCGGGAACTCGATGAGGTAGGTGCCGGTGACGCTGCCATACTGCGCGTTGACGCTGTCGTTCCAGACGTAGGCCGTCTTGGTGACGATGGTCGTCGGGCTGGCGTTCACGCCCCCGCCGCCGTTGGTGGAGACGGTGGCGGAGGTCGTCCGCCCGTATGTATCGTACGCGTAGGTCGTCGTCTTCTGCGGCACGGTGCCGCTCGCGCCGTCGTAGGTATACGCGTCGGTGCGCGTCGTCTGGATGTCGCACGCCGCGACCGGGTTGTTGTGGTCGAGCATGCTCACCAGATTGCCGCCCCAGTTGCCCCAGTTGTTCGGCGGCGTGGTGTACGCCGGCGTGCCGCTCACGCCGCTGGGCGGGCAGATCGCCTGGTACTGGGTCGTGGTCTTGGCGAGCAGGGTCGTGCCGTCCGTCTTGTAGACGTCCGTCTCGATCTCGTGGCCGTGAGCCGCGTTCGTGAGGTCCCACCAGGGGGCGACCGAGCAGGAACCGACGGGCGCCATGGAGGCGTAGCAGGCCTGCCCGGACTGGTAGACGCCGTAGCCCTCGGTCGCGTAGTACTTGTGCACGGTCACCGAGCCGTCGTGGTTCGTCGCCGAGTCGTCCGGCTTGCTCTCGGTGGCCTGGGCGAAGCCCATGAACTTGGCGTTGTAGTAGTCGAGGTAGTCGCCGTCGTTGATGTTGCCCCAGTACATGTCCGACACGCAGTCGGCGCACTCCTTGGCCGTGGCCGCGGAGAGCTGGTAGCTGTAGCTGGTGGTGGTGGTCACGGTCGTGTTGCCGCTCAAGGCCGCCTGGCCCACCGCGTCCTGCTGCTGCGTGAGCACGACGTGGCTCCAGTTCTGGTCGTCGGCCTCGTTGCAGGGGTAGGTCGCCTGCGCGGCGGCCGAGAGGCCGTTGCAATAGAGCGGGCCGGTGTTGTTGGACCCGCCGCCATTCACGCCGTGCGTGTTGTTGCGGGCGTTATCCCAGCTGAAGGTCTGGTGCAGGCCCAGGCCGTTGTCGGCCGAGCTCAGGTAGAAGCTGTTGTTCTGATAGGTCGTGCTCCACAACAGACAGCCCGAGCCGTTGCCCGTGTTCCAGGCCGGCCCGCAGTTGGTCGACCCGTTGGCCGAGTTGGGATGGAAGGTGTCGTCCTCGTAGTACTCGGCCACCTGGGTGTAGCCGAAGGTGCGAGCGGGTAGCGCCGTCGGGTTCTGCCCCGCCGCGTCGGCGCCGACCTCGACCAGCTTGGTCAGCAGTAGTTGACCCGCCGTAGACTCGCATAGGCCGCTCGATGGGTCCGTGATCTGGGTGGGGCCGTTCTGCTGGTAGGAGAGTTGGTAGTCCCGGAGGATGTTCCACGAGCCGGTGCCGCTGGTGCGCGTCTGCACCTGCACGTCGTCGAGTGTGGAGACGCTCTGCACGTCGGGCACTCCTAGCCCCATACTCGTGGTGCCGGCCGGGCAGATCGTGTTCGACAGGTCCACCGGGTCGTCGCAGCGCAGGTTCGCGCCGGAGTTGCAGTTCGCCGGCGTGTTCGTCAGGCGGCCGGAGCTAGGGTTGGTCGTGCTGAGGAAGTTGACCCGCGCCAACGGCGCCCAGCCGGAGCCGGTGCACATCGCCTGGGCGTTGCGGCAGTTCGGTGAGTCCCACTCGATGGCGCTGAGCACGGCGTCGCGCACGTACTGGTGGTTCGTGCCGCTGACGTTCTTCTGCTCCAGGTCCTGCTTGTAGGTGAGGTGGATCTGGTTGCCCTGCGGATCGGTGATCAGGTCCAGATTCCAGCTCGAGATGTAGTCGCCGTTGCCCGGCGTGTAGTAGTACTCGAGCGAATCGGCGGTGCAGCCGAACTCCTCCATGAGGCCGTTCGTCAGGAAGACGCGGAAGCAGGGTGGGTGGACAGCCTTGGTGCCGCTGTTGATGTACCCGTCGGGCAACGTCAGCGGGCCCACATACGCGTAGATCTTGGCGTGGGTCTCCGGCGCCGTGTGCCACTGGATCGGGCACGGCTGGTTCGGCGTCCAGCCGGTGTCGCAGTAATTGTTGGGGGTATCGTCGAAGTAGGTCGCGGTGTTGATGTCGGGCGGGATGAGCTCGGCGGCCGTGCCGTAGGGATCGTTGAGCTGCCACGAGCTCTCCCACGTGCTGCCGCAGGTCGATTGGCAGCTCGACGTGACGTTGTGCTCGGCCCAGGAGATGGACCCGAGGCCCAGGTTCCAGCCCTCGCCGACCCAACCGGCGGCGGCCTGCGGGCTATGCTGCTCCGAGACGCCCGCGCTGCTGTAGGCCAGCGAGATGGGCGGTGTGAGGCCGCCAGGCCCGCTTGGCACGTCGATGGGGTAGCCCGCCGAGAGGGAGCCCGCCGAGAGGTCGACGTTGAACGGGTCGGGCTTGCCGAAGGCGGCCACCGGCGAATCGGTGTTCCAGCTCATCGAGGTGCTGGGCGTGCTGATCATCGGCGAGACGGTCAGCGTCTCCGCCTTGGGGTCGAAGGTCGCGGGCGCGGACGAGAAGGAGCCGAACCGGCTCGTGCCCATGGTCGGGGTCGCCGATGGGGTGGCGTCCGCAGGATCCGGACGATTGGCCTGGCTCCCGGGGTGGAGGGCGGGGGTGGGGGCGGGCGCAGTGAGGGGTGCGAGCTGCGTGCCGTCAGGCAACAGGGCATTGTAGACGGCGAAGGACTTGGTGAGGTCGAACGCGCTCGCTCTTTTGGCCAGGTGGTAGACGAAGGTGACGGGCTTGCGCAGGCCCTGCTTCGCCAGTACGCCGTGCGCGTCTACCACCTGCAGGAGGTAGGTGCTGAAGGAGGCCAAGCCGCTGCCGCCGGCGTTCGAGCCCGAGGCCGGCGCGATCTGCGTGATCTGCAGGTTCAGGGCGCCTCCAGCGGCCGTCAGGTCGGCCACGGTCACCGCCCCGGCGGGGATGCGGATCTCCAGGCGCCCGTCGCTGCCGGTGAAGCTCTCGTCCTTATTCGCGGCCAGCGCGAGCGTACCCGGCCGCATGGGCATGGGGAACGTCCGCCGCAGCGACTGCGGGGGCCCCGCAGGTTGATTGGCACTCGTCCCCGTGGGGACCGAGGGCATCGCCTGTTCCTTGTTCGAGCGCGGGTCGTATCGGTTGGGGCGATCCACATGCAGGCTCGCCTTAGCCGCGGCGACGGGCGCCCCCATGCCGATTCCCTGGAGGAAGGGGCTATTCGGCCCCACCAGGAGGGTGAGCGCCAAGAGCGCCGCTATCCAGGTCGTGCGCGCTGACCGGCCCAAGCCTCCGCGCGGCGGGGAATGATCCGCCGCGTGGGTCGGCCGGAAGCGCGCAGGTCCCGTGTGACTCATCCGAAGTACTCCTCACTTCTTCGTGCGTCCACAGTTCTACAACTCCATCTGCCTCCGTCGTCTGGAGCCCGCCGAGCCACACGGATCGGCTAGCATCCTCCGCTGCCGGGGGATGGCAGGTAGGGTAGCAGGCGACGTTGGGAGCGACCTTGACGCGACCTTGACGCGACCTTGGCTCTCGCCTGGGGCAAAGCTGTGCGTGAAATGGAGGGGATCTGGACGGCCCGTGGGGAAACCTGGTGGGTGTCGGTCGTTGGCTCCTGGTGGTAGCCTGGCGAGATCCTGGAAGGCTTCTGGTGCGCGGCTGGAGAGGTGATGGAAAAAGCCTGGACACAAGCTGGAGCGACCTTTGACGACACCCCGGCGGCGCGCCGCCAGCGAGGGACACAGCGGGCATAGCCCCCCAAAATACCTCCCTGTTGCTCCATCACGACTAGGCGCGATGAAGGATCTGTGTCACCTACCGAGGCGACTCCAGATCGAGTGCAACACGTTGCCGTGCGCGATGGGGGATCGCGGCAAGGGATTGACAGAGGGCGGGCATCGGCTATACTGCTCGCGGTTCTGCTCGCTTGTGTGGCCCGGAGCTGGCCCAGTGGAGGTGGCACGGGTCACCATCCATTCAGGGCGTGCCAGGTGGATGTGCGGAGGATGGAGAGCGGCGCGGGCACAACGTCAGAGGGGGAGCGAGGAGGCTCGGGACACGACACAGCAGGGCAGCGGATCTTCCCGCGAACAAGGAGGGCAGCTTGCGCCCGCAGGATAGGGTGAAGCTCCGGCCAGGACGAGGCGGGTCCGCTGAAACATCAGCGTCTTACGGTGACGATTGGCCACTCATGCAGCCGGCCGGAGCCGGAGTCCATGCGTCGGCGCTCGTCTTTGTCCCGCGGCCCGGAGCGCGGAGCACTGTCCCCGTGCTGTGACCGGGGGCGACACGCGGTAGTGGAGGATGGAACAGCGACATGCTACCTGCACACAGCGTCACCCAGCAGAACGGCCACCTCACCATCGTCGGCCGTAGTCCCGCATCCAAGGTTGTTCGAGATTGCCCGCTCCTGGACGGTACCTCGGCGGCGGGCAGCACAGGGCGAACCGTCCAGTTTTCGGTGCCGGTGGGCAGGCCCGTGCCGATGGCCGCGTTGCGCATCTGGACGCTCGGTCACTTCGCCGTGGCACTGCCCGGCGACGCCACGGCCATGGCGCCGTCGCCCGCATACAGCCAGGGGCGCCTGCTCCTCAAATGCCTGCTGGCGGCTCCCGGCTATCAACGCACGCGCGACGAAACGATCGAGCTTCTCTGGCCCGAGCAAAGTGTGGCGCGGGGGCGCGCTTCGCTCAGTCACGCCCTCTCGCAGCTTCGGCGGCTCTGTGAGCCGACGCGCAGCGCATACGACGACTCCCGCCACATCGGCAGCAATCGCGAACTGGTGTGGCTGGTGACGGCGGGCCCAGACGGAATAGTGATCCAGGGCGACGGCGCCGGATACCCGAACCTGTGGATTGACGCGGTCGTCTTCGAGGAGTCGGCCAGGGCCGCCCTCGCTCAATTGGAGCCCTCGAACGCGGGCACTGCCTTCGATGACGGGCTGGCGCTCGCTCAACGGGCGCTGGCGCTGTACAAAGGCCAGTTCCTCCCCGCCGATCCCTACAGGGAATGGGCGCAACCGGCGCGCGACCGCGCGCAGCGCCTCTGGGCCGCGCTCGTCCGGCGCGTCGCGTCGGTGCAGGCGGCCTCGGGGGATCTGGAGCGTGCCCTGCTCCTGCTGGGGCAACTGGCCGATGCCTTCCCCGACAACGAGGACGCTGCGATGCGCCTCATGCTGGCGTACGCGGCGGCACGTCAGCGCAGCGAGGCGCTGCGGGTCTACCAGCAGCTATCCGCACGACTGGCGAACACGCTGGGGATCACGCCGGCGGACGACCTGCGCACCCTCGCGCATGGCATCCGCTCCGGCGAGCTGGCAGAGCATCCCCTGACCCTGTTGCAACGACTGTCGTAGCTGGCAGCGTCGGCGGCTTCGCCGGAACGGGGCGCGGGAAGGGACCGCCGCGCCTCCGTGCAGCAGCACTTTCTACCGCGCTCTTCGTCGCGCTAAGACCGACCTTCCTGCGTGTCACCTTCCTTTGGGTGGGCGCCCGGCTGGCCATGAATTGGTCGCAGGAAGGTCGTCCGCGGAATGGGTGGTGCGCGTTGGAACACGGGCACCTGCTCGGCGGCTGACGTCGCGGGACCGCGGACGCCACCCGCTGTTTGGAGGTCAGTCGGGCGGCGGCATCGACACGACCGAGGCGGCCGTCAACTACGACGAGGTGAGGGCCAGGCCATGTACTTTACCAGCACCAACGACCAGAAGATAGTGGCAAATGCCAACCGGACGTCGGGCGCCAACCAGTGGTGCTACGCCAGGCCGACCAACGCCTACGCCGGCATCGCCAACATCGCCAACATCGCCCACGACTTCGGCACCGACCCGCGCCCCATCGCCTTATGTCACTTAGGACTACTCGCCCAACAAGGGGCTCGAAGCGGCAGCGGGACGAGCGGGACGAGCGGGACGAGCGGGACGAGCGGGACGAGCGGGACGA
>CAYYCB010000015.1:9241-28436 GCA_964469715.1 uncultured Ktedonobacterales bacterium
GAGCGGGACGAGCGGGACGAGCGGGACGAGCGGGACGAGCGGGACGAGCGGGACGAGCGGGACGGCCGTCGTCGGCAATGGCGCCTATATCCTGCTCGCGCTCTCGGCGATCGCGCTCATCGCGACGCTCGGGCTTGTGGCGCGACATGCGCCAGAGACGTAGGCATCGGGGTCGGGCCCATCTGCGTCGTCTGGTAGCGGCCAGGCGATGGGCGGTGCGGGTCCGGCGACGGTCACGTGCGGAGGCCCGGCCAGGCCGCGTGCCCCACCGCTTGCCCGGTCTGGATCCCCATCGCCTCGACTTCGGCCGCCGACCTCTTGGCTGCGGCGCGCCAGAGTGCCCTCTTCCGGGGGATGAGGGGGATGCCGGCGACCATGCCCACGACCTCTCGCGGCTGGGCACGCCTGTGTTCGTGCGCACGTTGCAGTTGGCCGGGAACGGCCGGATCTGGCCCGACTACTACGTCGTGCCCATCCTAGATGCCAACGGGGCGGCAACCGACGCAGCCGAGCTCGAACTCAACCCGGCGCACACGGCGATCCACGTCGTTGCCATCGCGACCTATGCGCAGCCACACGCGGCCGGGGTAATCGCCCGCCCGCTGGAGCGCGGCGGACGCGACGGCCGCCCTCGGCGCGCAGGCCCGTGTGTGCTTGCGCGCCAGCGCGGAGGCCGAACCATTGTACTTCCCCGCCGACGCCCAGGCGCTACAGGCCGGAGCCTCGCACTGGGCGGCCGGCGGCACCTCTCCCGCCGACCTCAGCAGGCTGCTGCCGAGCGCTGCCGGGCGCGATCATCTCCTGGGCAGGGCCGGGCTACATCCACACGCCCGACGAGCTACCGCTGCTGCGCTGAGGTGGCGAGCACGCAACTCACGATGCGCGGCACGGCGTCGCGGCGGCCTGGATGGCCGCCGCGACGGGAGGGCCAAACTGACCAGCGGGGTCAAGAAACCGGGCAGTGATCGTGTCGCTCTCGATCGCGGTCATCCCCGCGCCCCGGCGACGACGGGTGGGGCCCGAGCGAGGGCTACGGTGACCCCAATTCTGACCCCAGCCCACGCGCATTTCCGCGGATGTCGGTGGATGAGTATCCACGTCAGACGGGGATTTGTCCCGGCTTCGCGCACGGCGGCGGACAGGGGCGGACGCTCAGGGCCGGTTTGCTAAACCGCTGTAGGGGTAACTCCCTACCGAGGGTTCGAATCCCTCCCCTTCCGCCAGATAAAGACCCCGGAACAGCTCCGGGGTCTTTTGATAGCTTCAGCGCGCTAAATCCAGCGTATCACGATTGGACGCCATGCCCGGACACGGCCTGTATCGGCCAGGTGGAGCGGGAAGCCGCTGGTTCGGCGTCATGCGCTACGAACCACCCGCGAATCGCCCGGAGGGGCCGTTCGCAGGCGTGCGAGTTGTTCCTTGCTCTCCCCCAAGAAGGCCGCCAGCGTCCCGAACGAGGTCGTGAACCCGTTTCCCGTGCCGATGAGAGCTTGTGCGCGTCTCCCGATCTCTGCGAGCGCGGTGGCGTCGATTCCCGTGCTGACGCCACATGACTCGAAGAGATACACTAGATCTTCGGTCGCGACATTGCCCATATTCGTCGTATGCACCGGCATCGCGATACCCCCACCGATGCCGCCGACTGAGCCCTCGAAGTGCGTGATGCCCACCTCGTACGCGGCGAAGATGTTCGCCAGCGCCAGGCCGGCCAGCGTATGCAGATGAAGCCCGATCCGCAGGTGCGGCCAACGCGCTAGGACCGCCCGGACCCGGTCACGCACGAGTGTCGGCCATGCCATGCCAACGCTGTCCGCAAGCGAGATTTCGGTGATGCCCGCATCTACGAAGCGCCCTATCAGCCGAAGGATATAGTCCTCCGCCAGGACACCATCGTAAGGACAGATGAACGAAGTGCCCATGCCGACCGTCACTTCGTATCCCTCCGCGCCCGCGACTCTCGCTATCTTTTCGATCTCCTGGACGTTCTGCTCGACCGACATGTGCGAATTGAGCTGCTGGTACGTCTCGCTTGCGACGATCAGGCATGAAATCTTCTTCACTCCAACGGCCATGGCCCGCTCAGCGCCACGGAAGTTCGGCACCAGCGCGCGGTAGACCGCCGTATGCGGGTGCGAGAGCACCTGCCGCACCACCTCCTCGGCATCCGCAAGGCTCGGGATGACGCGAGGATGCACGAAACCGGTGATCTCGATCTCTGGCACTCCGGCCTTGTCGAGCTGCTCGATGATGGAGACCTTCTCCTCCGTCGTCGGCACGCGAAGGTGCTCCTCATGCAGCACCGTCTGCAAGCCGTCGCGGGCGAAGACGTCCACGATGGTCACTTGCCGCTGCTCAGTCGCCACGTTGCACTCCTCTCGTCTTCATCGGTCACCGGATCTCGTCACGCTGGGCGCCAGGGTCGCGAGCTCGTCGCGGACTCAACACGCGGAAACGGTCGCGCGCGTGCGGTCCAGCGCTGCTGTGCCCAGAGCAGCAACGCCGCCCCAGCCAACACCGCAGCTAAGGAGAGCCAGGCAATGCGATAGCCGCCGCTGAGCTCCACGATGAAGCCAAAGGCCGGCGCGGAAACGGCCGCGCCGGCCAGCAAGGCGCTCGTCGTGAGGCCTATCGCCGCGCCCGCGTTGTGCACGGAGACACGCTCCCCTGCCCACGTCAGCAGCAGTGCGTTCCACCCGACCATGCTCGCCCCTAGCAGGAACCACAGCAGCGCCAACAACACACCTGGCACGTGCGGTGGCAGAAACGCTACAAGACAGGCCAGCACGGCCCCACAGGCCGCGGCTCCCATCAGCACCAGCGCCCTGCGTGCGCCTAGCCGGTCGGAGAGATGGCCCAACACCATGCGCGCCACCGCGCCTCCGGCCTGCGAGACGGCCAGCAATGCGCCGCCAGCGGCAATCGAAAGCCCATCCGCGTGTAGCATCGGAATGGTGTAGGTCGAGAGAGAATACTGCCCCCAGGCGAGCATGAAGCCGCAGATCCCAGGAACGATGACGCTGTCTGCCTCATGTCGCAACCGCGGCAGACTCCCGCTCCCCGATGAGTGCGTGCGTCCGGCCTCCTGCCGGGGCAGCACGGCGCAGAACGCGAAGCCGCATCCAGCCAACAGGACCGCAAATCCGAGGTAGAGGGGATGGAGCCCAAGCTGCGCGGCCAGCGGCGGCAGCGCCAGCGCCGCGACGATAGCGCCCAGCGGCACTCCCATCTGGCGCACCCCCATCGGCAGGCCGCGCCGCTCGCGTGGATACGCCAACAGAATGATCTTGGTACCCGAGACCGGCACCGTCCCCAGCGCCAGGCCGAGAGCGAACAGCAGGGCAACTGTCAGCGGGAGCAAACGCGCGACACCTATAGCCGCCGCCAGAAATGTGAGCGCTATCGTGCCCAAGAAGAGCACCCGTCGCGCCCCAAATCGATCCACCAAAGATCCGACGACGAGGCCGGAGACGACCAGGCCGAGCGTGAGCGACGAGACGACGGCGCCCATCTGCCCAAGGGTCAGCCCATAGGTCGAGGCGAAGAACACGCCGAGTACGATGGTGCCTTGTTGCGTGACAGAAGCGCCTAGCTGCGAGAACGTCGCGACGCCGAGCATCAGCCCACGATGCCTCTGCCCGGCGCCTCCCGCTATTCTCGCTGCCACCCACACGCCCCTTTCAGCGTCTTGCCGCTTCCGCCCTCTACTCGTCAGCCTGAGCCGCGCTGCTGAAGCGCTGTTCCAGCGTTTGCACGTCGGGCAGCCCGATAAAGTCCGTAAACTCGCGAAAGGTCGGTAGTTCCGACAATAGAGGCAGCGGCGTGCCGGCCTCCTTGATACGCGCCGCGGCCTCGCGCATCGCGCGGGTGGCCGAAAGCAACAGGCTCACCGGGAAGATGACGAGGCTGAACCCCAACGCCCTCAGCCGGTCGAGCGGCAGCAGCGGCGTCTTACCACGCTCCGCCCAGTTCAAGAGCAGCGGCGTACCGGCGAAACGCGCCGCAATCGCCTCGATCTCCTGCTCGCTCTCCGGCGCCTCGACAAAGAGCACGTCCGCGCCCGCGTCGCGATAGCGCTCCGCGCGGTCCAGCGCGGCGGCGAAACCCTCCACAGCACGTGCGTCGGTGCGGGCGATGATGAGGAAGTCGCCATTGCTCCGCGCCGCTACGGCCGCATGGATCTTGGCAACCATCTCAGCCGCGCCGATAAGCTGCTTCCGTTCCATATGGCCGCACTTCTTGGGCGTCACCTGATCTTCGAGATGAAGAGCGGCGACGCCTGCGCGCTCGTAGTCTCGTATCGTGCGGACAACGTTGATGGGGTTGCCATACCCCGTATCCGCATCGGCAATGACCGGTATGTTGACCGCGGCTACGATGCGGCGGGCATTCTCGACCATCTCGGTTTCGGTCAGCAAGCCAACGTCAGGACGGCCAAGTAGAGCGGCTGACGTGCCGAACCCCGTCATGTAGACGGCGCCGAAACCCGCTGATTCGACGATCCGCGCACTGAGCGCGTCGAAAGCCCCTGGAGCCAGCACCGGCTCTGCCCCCTCCAGCAGCTCGCGGAGTCGTCGCGGCCCGTCGGTGACAGGGGAGAGCAGATCGGCCATGGGCGTCCTCATTTCGTAGCATTGCCCCGCGACTGCAAGTGCTCGATTGCCGATTCTTCGCCGTGCTGGATGTGCGCATACATCAGCCGCGCCGCTTCGTCCGCGTCCTGGCGCCGGCAGGCGGCC
This sequence comes from uncultured Ktedonobacterales bacterium, assembly GCA_964469715.1. Taxonomy (GTDB): domain Bacteria; phylum Chloroflexota; class Ktedonobacteria; order Ktedonobacterales; family JADMIN01; genus CAWAWP01. Next base: position 13,978 of record CAYYCB010000015.1, read on the forward strand.
ATGATGTCCTCATGCTCCTTCAGCGACCTCGCGGCATGACCGGGCATCATCCAAATCACCTCCCAGAGAAACTTCTGCCAGAGGCCCAGGATGACGTCTACGAGGACGCTGTTATCCGCGGCGCGATAGATGGTGAGGTGCCAATCCGCGTTGACCCCATACATCCGCTCGTAGTCCCCGCGGCTGTTCGCATCGCGCATCGCCTCCATAAGCTCGTCGAGCCGCCCAAGCTCGTCTGAGGTCAGATGCGGGACGGCCAGGCGGGTCGCCAGTGATTCGAGCGTGCTGCGCAACAAGAAGATATCGCCGACATCCTTCGGGGTGTAGCGCTTCACAGAGAGCGTGTGATGCGGCGTATGGCTGATAAGCCCCTCGGCTTGCAACGCGCGGATTGCCTCACGGACAGGCGTCGGGCTCATGCCCAACTGCTCCGAGATCTCGGTCACCGTGAGATGGTCGCCCTGCTGTATGTCGCCGCGCAAAATGGCGTCGCGCAGCGCCTGAATCGCGAGCGTCGATTTGGTCAAATGCGTGGTGGCGGCGGGCTTCAACACGTGGCGCGCGACGCTACGCCGCTTCAGTGTCCTCGTATCCTCTCCCATATTCGTCGCGCTCCTCTCGCGCTGCTCATCCTGGCCAATCGCCGCCAGTATACCGCCTCTCGGCAGTGGTCACGCATACATCTCACACGCCGGCTCGCAGGCAAGCCCACACATGGCAACGCCTGGCCGCAGTGGATAACACCCTCCACACTGCCCTGTTGACCCGATTTGCGGCGAAGGCCGCGATCAGGAGCCGCTTGACGGTCGAAATCTTGTATGTTAAATATTCTATACAATATTGTGTTGCCGGAGTCAACGCGACATTTCGCGCAGCTCGCGATCATCCCTCCGAGGCGCCCCCTCAGTGCAGCGGCGCCAATTGGCGTAAACACGCGGGGCATACGTTGCCTGAAACCTCGCTCGCGGATCTGGCATATCGCGATCTGCCCACCCGTCTCGCTATTCGAGGCTCGGCAATGCGTCCGGCATCTCATTGAAGAGACCAAGGGGGACGACGCCAGCATGGATCGACTGGTTGACTCGACTGGCGAAGTGCATGAGCGCCCGCTGCCACTCGCGGGCATACGTGTGCTCGACATCGCTACGATGGCAGCGGCTCCCTGGGCGGCGACCTATCTGGCGGAGCTCGGAGCCGACGTCATCAAGGTGGAATATCCGAAGATCGGCGATCATCAGCGCCGCTGGGGTACACCAAAGAACGGCGTGGCGCTCTTCTGGAAGTCCATGGGCCGCAACAAGCGGTCTATCACGCTCAACCTCGGCAAGCCGCGGGGCGCCGCAATCTTCAAGCGCCTCGTAGCAGGCGCCGATGTCGTCATCGAGAATTTCCGACCGGGCACACTTGAGCGCTGGGGTCTCGGCTACGAGGAGCTGAAGGCCATCCGGCCGGGCCTGATCATGCTGCGCATCACAGGCTTCGGACAGAACGGCCCCTACCACACCCGCCCCGGCTTCGGCACCCTCGCCGAGTCACTCTCGGGCTTCGCGCACCTCACCGGCGCGCCCGACGGAGCCCCGACGCTCCCGAACGGACCGCTCGCCGACGGCCTCGCCGGGATGACCGGCGCGTTTGCCCTCATGGTCGCGCTCTACTACCGCGACGCGCGCGGCGGCGTGGGCCAGATGATCGACCTCTCGCTCTATGAGCCGCTCCTGCGTCTCGTCGAGCCGGCGCTGCTCGACTACGATCAGCTTGGCATCGCCCGCGGGCGCGTCGGCAACCGAAGCGATCACGTCGCTCCCCGCAGCCTCTATAAATGCGGCGACGACCGCTGGGTCGCGATCTCGGCCAGCGCGCAATCCATCTTCGAACGGCTTATGTCGGCCATCGGCCGGCCCGAGCTGATCGCCGACCCCCGGTTCTACGTCAACTCCGCGCGTCTTGCCCACATCGATGAGCTGGATGCCGTCATCTCTGAGTGGATCGGCGCGCGTCCGCGTGAAGAAGTGCTCGCCCGGCTGGAAGAGGCTGAAGTCGCCATCGCGCCCGTCTATGACATCCCCGACGTCTTCGCCGACGAACACTTCAAGGCACGCGAAAGCCTCGTCGCCGTCGACGATCCTGACTTCGGAAGCATCCGGCTCGTGAATGTCGTACCCCGCTTCAGCGAGACACCCGGACGAATCACCAGCACTGGCCCGACGCTCGGCCAGCACAACGCGGAGATCTACCGCGAGATTGACCTCACGGAGGACGATCTCGCGCGACTCACGGAGGAGGGCGTCATTTGAGCCTGCGCACACTGCTCTTCGCCCCTGCCAACCATGCGCGACATGTAGAAAAGGCGCTGACCGGCTCCGCGGACGGGGCGATTCTGGATCTGGAAGACGCGGTCGCCGTCGCCGAGAAGCCAGACGCCCGCGGCGCCGCGCGACACGCGCTCGAAGGTCGGGGCGCGGCGCGAACCAGAGCTTACGTCCGCATAAATGCGCTCACCACACCGTTCGCCTATGACGACCTGCTGGCGGTGGTGGGCCCCGGCCTCGACGGAGTGATCCTACCCAAGACGGAGACACCAGAGCAGCTCGCCGTCTTAGACTGGCTCCTGGGACAACTCGAACGCGAGCGCGGACTGCCAGCGGGCAGCGTCGACGTCATGCCCATCATCGAAACCGCCACCGGCCTGGCGAACGTCCAGGCGATTGCCGAATCATCATCGCGCGTCCGGCGGCTCAACTTCGGCGCGGGCGATTTCAGCCTCGACACGAACATGACCTGGACGGCGGGCCACGAAGGACTCCTGTGGGCCCGTATCCAGATGGTCGTGGCCTCGCGTGCGGCCGGTCTCGAACCACCGCTCGACACGGTATTCGCGGATCTGAGCGATCAGGATGGGCTGGCCAGTGAGGCCGCGCAAGCAAAACGGCTTGGGTTCCAGGGCAAGGCGTGCATCCATCCGAAACAGGTCGAGGTCGTGAACGCCATTTTCACACCCAGCCCGGAAGAGGTTGCGCAGGCGCGGCTCATCATCGCCGAGTTTGAGAAGGCAGAAGCCGCCGGCATCGCATCGCTGCGCGTCGGTGGCCAGTTCGTAGATTACCCCATCGCCGCGAAGGCCAGGCGTATTCTGGAACTGGCGGCGCACATCGAGCAGAATCGCTCCTCATCGTAGCCCATCGGCCACTCGGCGAAGGACGCGCTAGAACCGGCAGGTACACATCAGCCTGGATTTCATAATCGTGTTCTCCGAGTAAGGGGGCCGGTGATGTATGCTAGCGTATACTGATGCGAGCATCATCGGAGCTCGGCCACGCAGCCGGGGAGCACCGGCCATGACCCAACTATTTCGGCGCTCGCTGCTCATGCAGCTGCTCGGCGTGTACCTCCTCTTCGTCGCCATCGTCCTGGCCTCTGGGCTTGAGGTGGATGCCGTCGGGCAGCAACAACTCAAATCGCAGATTCAGACGACCGATCTTGCGCTCGCGCAGGAAGTTGCGTTCGACACCTATACCCAAATCAGCGACGTCGAGACGTCGCTCGTCGTATTGAGTCGGATGGTCGCCGCGAACATTGACAACCGCGATCAGATGTCTGATCTGTTCTCCGCCTTCAAAATCGCACGCTCCGACGTGGACCGGGTCTACTGGCTCGACGAGACAAGCGCCTTACAGGTCTCCATCCCCTCGGATCCACGCACACTCGGCATGGTGTATGCCGACGATCCGGTCCTCTACGAGGCGCAGTCGAGCAGTGGGCCGGTCGTCGTGGGCGGCTCCGTTGATTCGATCACATCCGATAAGGTCGTGACCGTAGGCGAGGCGGTATACGACAATCACGGTCGGTTCCGCGGCGCGGTGGCGACCACGCTGCTGCTGACACGCCTCAGCAACCCATTGCGCACCGCGGTTGCCGCGCAAACGATACAAAGCCAGCACCTCGTCGTCAGCGTACTCGACGACCGCGGCCAGCTCGTCGCATCACCCAATCTTGACCGGCTGCTCCAGCCTGTCGCGGCCACTCTGCCCACCGCCGCGGCGCTCGCGGAGCGCTCGGGCACCGCCGAAGGCCCCGGCCCCAATCGCGAGGCCTGGCTCTACAGCGCCGTGCCGGTGCCGGCGCTAGATTGGACCGTCATCGTCCAGCGGCCAACGTCCGATCTATCGGTAGCGACCACCGGCTTCAGCATCTGGCTGCTCGTCGCAACCGGCATTTTCACAATCGGCGGCCTGCTCTTCTGGCTCATGCTGATGCGCAGGGTCGTCCGGCCGCTACAGGCGCTCGCCGCGGAAAACACGTCATTCTCTGTCACGCCAACCCAACACCCCACACTCACCGCGCGGTCGGACGAAATTGGTGGCCTGGCGCGCTCGTTGGAGCGCCTGAATCATGACGTCGCGGCACAGCTCGCCGAGCTGCGCACCCTGCTCGAAACGTCGAACGCGGTCGTCAACTCGCTCGACCCCCGCGCGGTGGGCGGCACGATCATTCGCGAAGTGCGGCGGCTGGTGGACGTCCAGTCAGCCGCCGTGCTCGTGCCCGACGACGAAGGCACGCTACGCGTGTTGGTGAGCGAGGGCCGCGCGAACAACTACGAAGAGCTTGTTCACGTGCGCCCCGATCAGCTTGCCATGCCGTCTGTGCGGGCGCTTCGCGAGGGGCGGCCTGTCCAGATGATTGACGATGGAGGGCCGCTCTTTCCCGTGGTGGCCGCGTCGGAAGGATTGCGGGCGGTCCTGGCGATTCCCATCATCAGCAAGCGGGTCGGAGGCGTGGTGCTGGTCGTCCATCGGCGTGAACCGCATCCCTTCACTGACGATGAAGTGGACCTACTGCTCACGTTCGCCAACTACGCCACGCTGGCCTGGGAGCACGCGGTGCTCTATGAGCGCAGCGACCTGCGGCTCCGCGAAGTGGCTCAAGAAAACGAGCGCCTCTATCGGCAGGCCATCGCGGAGAAGCAGACACTTTCGGCCATCATGGGCAGCATCAGCGACGGGCTGCTACTCACCAGCACAGACGGCCACGTGCTCTATGCCAATCCTGGCGCGCATGCGCTGATCGGGCAGGGTGAGGGCGCGCTGGAGAACACTCACATCAGCAACGTACATGTCCATCTGAAGGCGATAGCGGAGCACCCGGAACGATATGACCACGACCGCCAACGCGCGGAAACCGGCGAGCTAGAGGCATGGCACGTACAGACGATTCGCGCGCAGCAGCGGCGGTCCCTCAACCTGCGGCACTTCGACGTTCGCGATGATGCCGGAAACCCCATCGGGCGCGGACTGCTGCTGCGCGACGTCACACGCGAGCACGAGGTCGATCAATTCAAGACCACGCTGCTAGCAGCGGTAGGCCACGAGCTGCGTACCCCCCTTGCTGTGATCAAAGGCCATGCCTCGACGCTCCTGCAGAAGGACGTGACGTGGCCGGTCGACGACCAACACCACTTCCTACGCACCATCAGCTCGGAAGCCGATCAGCTCGCGCGGCTCGTCAGCAGCCTCCTCGATCTCTCGCGCTCGGATGCCGGACTCCTGCTGCTGCGACGTTCGCCGCAGCGCGTGGCCGCCCTTGTCGAGGCCGCGATTCAACGGCTGAACGTGCCGATCCCGTCGCTGATTGTCACGATTCCAGATGACCTGCCACTGGTCGAGGTAGACGCCTCGCGTATCGAAGTGGTCATCCACAATCTGCTGGTGAACGCCGCGAAATACGGCGATGATGTCGTGCGAGTAAGCGCCTCGGTCATGGGTGATCGCGTGCTAGTGCGAGTCGCGGACAATGGGCCAGGCATCAGCCCCGACGACGCGCCGCACATCTTCGAGCGATTCTATCGCGCGCAACACGCGCGGCGGCAGCAGCTCGGCGGGACAGGGCTTGGGCTGGCCATCTGCAAGGCGTTCGTGGAGGCACACGAGGGGACAATCTGGGTAGAGGCAGATTCCAACAACGGCACATCCATCGCATTTACCCTTCCCATCGCGACCAACCAGGCGCCCCAAGGTGGTGAGGCCGAGCCTGCTTATTCGGGAAGTGGGGTAGCATGACGCAGATAAAACGAATCCTCGTCGCGGAAGACGAGGCGCCGCTGCGCGACTTCGTCAGCCGCAACCTGCGCGCCCGTGGCTACACCGTGTACGAGGCGGCGAACGGGGTCGAAGCGCTGGCGCTATGGGAGCGCGAGTCACCGCACCTCCTGGTGCTGGACGTGATGATGCCACGGATGGACGGCCTGGAGGTGTGTCGCTACATTCGCGAGCGCTCCACGGTCCCCATCATCGTGCTCACCGCGCTCGACACCGAGAGCGACAAGGTCACGGCGCTGGACCTGGGTGCGGATGACTACCTCACCAAACCCTTCGGCGTCGAGGAGCTGCTCGCCCGCGTACGCGCCGCGCTGCGCCGGACACAGTGGCACAGCGAGTCGACCGGGCCGGGCGTGCGCTCCTTCGGAGAGATCGAGATCGATCTTGAGGGCCATGTGGTACGCAGCGAAGGTACAGAGGTGCGGCTCACGCCAACGGAGTTTTCACTGCTCGCCGAGCTGGTCAACCATGCGGGGAAGGTCCTCACCCACCGTCAGTTGTTGCAGCGCGTGTGGGGTGGCGAGTACGGCGACGAATCCGAATATCTCCGCGTGTACATGCAGCGTCTCCGGCGTAAGCTTGAGAAAGATCCGGCGAACCCGCGGCATCTGCTCACCGAGCCGGGCGTCGGCTATCGCTTCGCGTCGAGCTGACCGGCTCACAGCGCTCGCCCAACACCCCTGCCAGCGCGCATAACGCCGTGACAACACCGCCTCCTCCCGGCGCCACGGCGGCGACGCACCATGCCCTCCACAACATTCGCCGCTTGTAACCAGCAAACGTTTACGCGATTTCTACGTCACGGCTTGTCTTGTTTACGCGGTGTTTACGCCAGACGACATACCCTACCCCCATCGAACCACCGCAAGCACACCCCTGCCAACGGGACTTGTCGCTCCCTCGCCATCCGCCGTGCCAGCCAGCAGGCACGGTCAGTGATCGGGCGGGAAGCAACCAGGAAGCCCTGTGACGCAAGACGTGCTTGAGGCGGTGACGCAACGGTGCGTGGGCGCGACATGGCATCCACATGGGGGCGCCCAGACTAGCATTGGATGGAGAGTGCCTATGACGATCTACCTGCACGCCATCGGATTCGGGTTAGTGACGGCCTCGATCCTGGCGCTTGCATCGGTCGGGCTGACGCTCCAATTCGGCGTCACGAACTACATCAATTTCGCCTACGGCGAGCTCCTCACATTCGGCGCATATTTCACCTGGCTCGCCAACTCGCGGTTCGGTTGGAATATCTGGGCCGCGCTCCTCGTCGGAGCGCTCCTCACGGGCGGCATCGGCATACTGCTGAACGTGTTCGTAATGCGCCCGTTCATCCGTCGCGACTACCCTGTCCTGTTCATGTTGGTCATCACATTCGGCCTGTCGCTGATCCTGTCGAACGTCATCCTGGCGATTTGGGGCGCGGACTTCCGGCGCTATCAGGTGCCGCCGGACACACAATACAATATCGGCCCCTTCCTGCTGACGGGCCAGCAGCTCGTGATCATCGCTATCGCGGTCGTGGCCATGTTGGCGATCCACGCCCTGCTCAATTACACGAAGCTCGGCAAAGCGATGCGCGCGATGTCCGACAACCCCACTCTCGCACGCAACTGCGGCATCAACACAGAGTTGGTCACCAACTTCACCTGGTTCTTGAGCGGCATCCTGGGCGGCGTGGCTGGGGTCGTGCTGGCGATGAATATCTCGTCCTTCCAGCCGGCCTTCGGTGGCGACTTCCTCTTCGTCATCTTCGCCGCCGTCATCCTGGGCGGCATCGGGCGGCCCTATGGCGCCATGGCGGGCGCGGTGGTGATCGGCCTGGTCACGGAGATCGCGGCCGTCCCACTCAACTCAGCCTATAAGAACGACGCCGCCTTCGCGATCCTCGTCCTGGTGCTGCTGTTCCGGCCGACAGGAATCTTCACCTCAGAGGGGAAGGCATGAAGCGATGACGTTCATCTTCTATCTAGAGACGCTGCTGGTGTTCTTCTTCATCTTCAACATCCAGACCTGGGGATTGAACATTCAGTTCGGCTACACCGGCATCCTGAATTTCGCCTTCATCGTGTTCATGGCGATTGGCGCGTACGTCACGGGCGTCTTGAGTTTGCCGAAGCCGAGCAGCTACGCCGGCCAGACCTACATCCTCGGCCTGTCGTGGCCATTCCCCCTGACACTCCTGGCGGGAGGCGTCGCCGCCGCGCTCTTCGGCGTGCTAGTAGGGTTCATCGCCCTCAAGCGCCTTCGCAGCGACTACATGGCCATCGTAACGGTGGCCGTCGGCGCCATCGCATACGACATCGTCGGCAACGCCACGCCGCTCTTCAACGGCTGGGATGGCATCGGCGGTGTACCGTCCCCCCTCGCCGACACGCTGAATCTGGACTACCAGAGCTACCAAATCTTTTTCCTCGTACTCTGCGGCGTCATCATGCTGGCGCTGTGGTGGGTGGCGAACCGAATCTACAACTCGCCGTTCGGCCGCACGCTGCGCTCGATTCGCGAAGACGTTGACGTCTCCGAGGCCTTCGGCAAGAACACGTTCCGCTACCGCATGATCGCGATGGTCATCGGCTGTTTCTACGCCGGCATCGCTGGCGGCCTCTTGATCGAGTTCATCACCGCCATCAACCCCAGCGGCTGGACGGCGGGCGAAACCTTCGTCATCTGGGCCGCGCTCCTCATCGGCGGCCGCGGCAACAACTGGGGCGCTGTGCTGGGTGCGCTGCTCGTGCCCGTGCTCTTCCAAGAGCTAACGCGCTTCCTCCCGCAGATCTCGGAGAACCCCGAGCTGATTCCGGCACTCCGCAACATCATCGTCGGAACGCTCCTCATCCTCGTGCTCTGGTTCCGCCCGCAGGGCATCCTCCCCGAGCGCAAGGCACGCTTCTTTGAAATCCCATTGCGCCGCTCCCCCGCGCCACAGGAGGACACGCATGTCGCAGCCGGCTGACATTCTCAACGTCGAGCACGTCACGCACGCCTTCGGTGGAGTCAACGCGGTCGACGACTGCACGCTGAGCGTCCCCGCCGGCAAGATCACGGCGCTCATCGGGCCAAACGGAGCAGGCAAGAGCACGCTCATCAACGTGGTCTCCGGCTTCTATCCCTTGCAACAAGGCCGAATCGTCTTCGCGGATACCGACACCAGCCGGTGGGCGCCGTATCGCATCGCCCGACAGGGACTTATTCGCACATTCCAGATCTCACGCGATTACGGCGGCATGACCGTGCTGGAGAACATGATGGTGCCGCCGCAGTCGCAGGCGGGCGAGTCGCTCTGGAACGCCCTCTTCCGCCCCGCGCTCGTCGCGGCCGACGAGAAGCGCCATCTCGCCAAGGCGCTCGACATGTTGAACACCTTCGGCCTCTACGAGAAGCGCGAAGACTACGCCCGCAATCTGAGTGGCGGCCAGAAACGCCTGCTGGAGATGGCCCGCGCGCTCATGGCCGATCCCAAGCTCCTGCTGCTGGACGAGCCTATGGCCGGAGTCAACCCCGCCCTGGCTGAACGCCTGGCGCAACACATCGTCGACCTGAGCAAGACGGGCATCACGTTCCTGATGGTCGAGCACAACCTGGGCATTGTCGACCAGATCTGCGAGCTTGCCATCGTGATGGCCAACGGGCGCCCGCTCGCCACAGGCTCGATGGCCGAGCTGCGCGCGAACGAGGAAGTTGTCCACGCCTACTTGGGAGGCTGACCGTGGAAGCGTTACACGTCGAGGGCATTGCCGGTGGCTACGGCAAAATCCCCATTGTCCAAGAAGTCTCGCTTCGCGCCGAGCCGGGCAAAGTGGTCTCGATCATCGGGCCAAACGGCGCCGGCAAGTCCACCTTCCTCAAGGTCATCGCCGGCGTGCTGCACGCCACCAGCGGAAGCGTGAAGGTGGTCGGCCAGGATCTCACCAACCTGCCTGCAAACAAGGTCGCTCGCATGGGGCTGGCCTATGTGCCGCAGGAGCGCAACGTGTTCCCGACCCTCACGGTTCGCGAGAACCTCGAAATGGGCGGCTTCATCCTCCAAGGCGACCTGAGCGAGCGAATTCAGCATCTTTTCGAGCTGTTCCCCGACCTGCGAACCGCGGAGCGGAAGAAGGCGGGCAACCTGAGCGGTGGCCAGCGCAACATGCTTGCCATGGCGCGGGCGCTCATGCTCGACCCGAAGGTGCTGCTGCTGGACGAACCAACCGCCGGGCTCTCGCCCATTTATACGGATGTGGTCTGGCAGAAGGTCCGCGAGATCGCGGGCACCGGAACGGCGGTGGTGGTCGTGGAGCAGAACGTCGACCGCGCCATCGCCAATTCGGATTGGGTCTACGTGTTGGTCGCGGGGCGCAATCGCGCCGAAGGCACCCCCGATCATTTACGAGCCCTCGACCTGCCTGCCATCTTTCTCGGCAAGAAAGGAGACGACATCGCACAACTACCGAAGACGGCCGACGCCTGACATGCAGCGGCGCCGGCCCTCAGCAGCTCAGCGTAACATCGGCAACCAGAGACTGGCCATCGATGGCAGATGGCCAACGCAATCCTTCCTCGGCACTCAGCATTCGTGGCTAGTCCCTGACTATGGGAGTCATCGCCGGCCTACAACGGCTATCGGGAGGACAACACATGCGTAGACACATCCCTGCTGTCATGGCATTCATCGCGATCGCGGCGCTGCTGCTGAGCGCGTGCGGGTCGTCTAGCGACAACGGCGGCGGGAACGGCCCCATCACTGTGGGCGAGCTCTTCCCCATGACCGGCCGCGAGCCTTTCGTCGGCCAGTGGTTCCTACACGGCGCAAAGGTAGGCATCGCCGACGTCAACGCCAACGGAGGATGCGGCGGCCACCAGATCAACGCCCAGTTGTCCGACACCGGCGGTGACGCCGTCGACGCGGTGACAGCGCTGAAGAAGCTCCAGCTCGCGAACCCGACATTCATCCTCGGCCCGTCGTCGCTGGAGATCGAAGGCGTCATCAACCAGTTCGACCCCGCGCAGCTGCCGGATTTCGTTGAGGGCGGCACGACGCAATTGGACCACATGACCAACAAGTATGTGTTCCGCACGACACCGTCCGACTCGACCCTCGCGGTCGGCATGGCCTACTATGCGATCCAGAAGGGATACACCCACGCCGGCCTCTTCTTCGAGTCGACCTCCAACGCGGCGGGTGTCGTGGATCCGCTCGTCAAGGCCTACACCGGTCATGGTGGCACGATCACCGCTCAAGAGCTGGTGACGCCTCACCAGAGCTCCTACCGCTCCGAGATCGAGAAGTTGTTCGCCGATAACCCGCAGACCATCTTCATCCAGACGGACCCGCAGACGGCCAGCACCTTCTTCAGCGAGGTCCGCCAGCTCGGCCACCTGAACGTGCCCTTCATCGCCACCGATGCCGGCGCCGACATCAACTATCCGAAGGCAATGGGCCTTGCGGACGCCTCGAAGCTCATGACCGGCATGAACGGCTCCCCGCCTGCCGGCCCCGCGTGGCAGTATTACAAGGAGCAGTACCAGAAGGTCTGGAACGATCCCAACCCGGTCACGCTGTCGCAGAACACCTACGACTCCGTGGTCATCGCGTGCTTGGCCATCACGGCGGCCAAGACAACCGATCCCAAAGTCTGGATCAACTACGTCACGAAGGTTTCCGAGGGCGATGGCCAGGTGGTGCACACCTATGCCGAGGGCGTCGCGGCGCTCAAGGCGGGCAAGACCATCAACTTTGACGGCGCGTCCGGCAAAGACGACTACAACCAGTTCCACAACGTTGCTGGCAGCTGGGACATCGTCCAGTTTGGCGCGGACGGCAGCGGCCCCAACACCGTCGCGACGGTCTCTGAAGACCAGATTGCAGCCTGGTCGGCCTAGTTGTATTGAGTGACCAAGCGTTGCGGGACGGGCGCTGTGTCCGTCCCGCAACGTACGCCGGCTCACCCCGCCGAGCTTGTCCAAAACACGAGCCCGGCGCGAGGTGAGCCGGCGTCAAGCGTACCATCTTCGAGCGGGCGCTGTTCGACGCAGAACTCCCTACCCCCTATGGAAAGGGCATCGTCCTCATGGCACAGGATGAGCATGCAGGCGCGGGCGCGCAGCCGAGCGCGGCTCCAGGCCCCGATGCGAGCGGCCACAAGCCAGGCCCGCTCGCGGGCGTGCGTGTGCTTGAGCTCGGCTCGTTCGTAGCCGCGCCAACCGCCACGCGGATCCTGGCCGACTTTGGGGCGGAAGTGGTGAAAGTCGAGTCGCCGGGCCATGGCGACGAGTTGCGCCACTGGGGAGAGATGATACCCACGCGCAACGGCAGTGTTTCGGCGTGGTGGCTGGCGCAGTCGCGCAACAAGCGCTTCATCACGCTCAATCTGCGCCATCCCGAGGGCCAGGCCGTGGCGCTTAAGCTCATCGCGCAATGCGACATCGTGATTGAGAACTTCCGCCCCGGCCGGCTTGAAGCCTGGAATTTGGGCTACGAGCAGATGCGCAGCGTCAATCCGCGCGTCGTGTTCGTGCGCATCTCGGGCTACGGCCAGACAGGCCCCTACCGCGAGCGCGCCGGCTACGGCAACGTCAGCGAATCCATGGGCGGCCTGCGCTACGTGACAGGCTTTCCCGATCGTCCGCCCGTGCGCGTAGGCTTGAGCCTCGGCGACGCGCTGGCGGCGCAACAGGCCGCGTTCGGCGCGCTGCTCGCGCTTCGCGTGGCCGAGCGCACAGGTGAGGGCCAGGTGGTAGACGTCGCCATCACCGAGGCGGTCTTCGCGGTGAGCGAGGGCATGCTGACCGAGTACGCCCATCGCGGCGTGGTGCGCGAGCGCGCCGGCAACAAGCTGCTGCGCGCGGCGCCATCGAACGTCTACTACACCGGCGACGGCAAGTGGCTCGCCATCGGCGGCAACGGCGAGAACGTCTTCCGGAGGTTCACACGCGCCATGGGCCAACCGGAGTTGGCAGACGACCCGCGGTTCACCGACAACCGCGCCCGCATAGCGAACCATGACGAGCTCGACACCATTATTGGTGCGTGGACCGCGGGCCGCACGCTGGCCGAGGCGCAGGCAATCCTCGATGAAGCCGGCGTACCAGCCGGCCCCGTCATGAGCATCGCCGACATCGCCGCCGACCCGCAATTCCAGGCGCGAGGGATGATCGCGCAAGTGCCCGACGAGCGTATGCTGGAAGGCGTAGCGGTCATGCCCGGCATCATTCCACGGCTCACCTCCACGCCCGGCGCAATCCGTCACAGTGGCGGCGAGCTAGGCGCTGACGACCGTGCCATCTACACCGAATGGCTCCGCTTCGACGACGCAACGCTCGCCCGGCTCTCGGCGGAGGGCGTGATCGGGCCGCTGGCAGACGAAGGAGCCGACGCGTGAAGATCAAGCGTCTCGGGCGGACCGGACTGAAGGTCAGCGAGATTTGCCTGGGAACCATGACCTTCGGCAACCAGGCGGACGAACAGACGGCCTTCGCCATCATGGATCGCGCCGACGCGGCGGGAGTGACCTTCTTCGACACCGCCGACGTCTATCCTCTCGGCGGTGAGCCGGAGAGCCGCGGTCGGACAGAGGAGATCGTCGGGCGCTGGCTCCGCGAACGGGGCGCTCGCGAGCGCATCGTGCTCGCGACGAAGTGCCGCAATCCGATGGGGCCTGGCGCGAACGACCAGGGGCTGAGCCGCAAGCACATTCTCAGCGCCTGCGAGGCCAGCCTCCGCCGGCTCGGCATGGACTATATCGACCTCTATCAGGTGCACTCGCCCGATCCTGACACCCCCATCGACGAGACACTCAGCGCATTGGACGACCTCGTGCGCACCGGGAAGGTGCGCTACATCGGCTGCTCCAACTTCCCCGCCTGGCAGCTCGCGATAGCCCTTGGGACCAGCGACAAATTGGGCATCGCGAGGTTCGATTCCGCCCAGCCTCGCTACAACCTTCTCTTCCGCATGATCGAGGACGAGCTGCTCCCGCTCTGCCAGGCGCAATGTGTCGGCGTCATGGCCTACAACCCGCTGGCCGGTGGCATGCTCACCGCACGCTATCGCGATAAGTCCGAGGTCCAGCCAGGGACGCGGTTCGACTTGAAGTACAGCGGCGATCTCTATCGGAGGCGCTACTGGAAGGAATCGGTCTTCGACGCCGTTGCCTCCCTCGACGACGCCCTACGCGACCGTGGGAAGAGCCTCACCCACGCCGCGCTCGCCTGGGTGCTAGCGCAGCCCGAGATCACCTGCGCCATCCTCGGTGCGAGCCGCCCTGACCAGCTTGAAGACAGCCTCCGCGGTGTGGATACCGCGCTGGATGCAGAGGATCTACGCCTCTGCGATGACGTGTGGTATCGCCTGCCGCGCGAGCGTGATGCGTCGGTGGCAAGGCGATAGAA
>CAYYCB010000016.1:0-3412 GCA_964469715.1 uncultured Ktedonobacterales bacterium
CTCTATCCCGACGTGATCGAAAGCACAAGCCACGACGCCAGCGCGGCGCAGAAGATCAAGACACATCACAACGTCGGCGGCCTGCCCGAGGAGATGCGCTTCAAGCTCGTCGAGCCGCTACGTTACCTCTTCAAGGATGAAGTGCGGCAAATCGGCGCGGAGCTTGGCCTGCCGGAGGAGTGGGTCTGGCGCCACCCGTTCCCTGGGCCCGGCCTGGCGATACGCGTGATCGGCGAGGTCACGCACGACAGGTTGGAGACGCTGCGCCATGCGGACAGCATCGTGATCGAGGAGCTGCGGCGCGCGGGCCTCTATCGCCAGATCGGGCAGGCATTCGCGGTCCTGACGCCGGTTCAAAGCGTCGGCGTGATGGGCGACGGCCGCACCTATGCGAACATGGTGGCCGTGCGCGCCGTGACAACCGGCGATTTCATGACGGCGGACTGGGCACGGCTGCCCCACGACCTCCTGGGCCGGATCGCGAACCGCATCGTCAACGAGGTGCCGGCGGTAAATCGCGTGGTCTATGACATCACGAGCAAGCCGCCCGCAACTATCGAGTGGGAGTAGGCCGACGGCGCCGGGGCAAGGCCAAAGTGGACTGTACGCCCCAGTTCCCCGACGACCCACCCGAATCCAGTATCACCAGTCGAAGGAGCAGACACTATGACGAGCGGGCAAGGCGGCGACGACTGGGACAGCTTCAATTGGAATACGTGGGGCGAGGCTTCCTCCGCGGACGGACGCACACACGCTAACGGCCACATCCCCGCGCGCGCCGGCGACGAGGGTGACACGGACGAGTCACCGCAGGAAGAGCGGCCCGGCGAGGGAAAGTGGGTCTCGCAGGGCGGCATTCTACGGTGGGAGACGCCAGGCGACGACGAGGAGGATACCAGCCCACGGGCTGAGATGAACTCGCAGTGGGCCGATGATGAGGTGGACCTGCCACCAGGAGCACCGGATACGATTCGCATCCGCGCGACGCGGGCGTGGCTGCTGCGACAGCGCGCACTGGAGGCCGAGGCGCAGGGTGTTCTCTTGATGGAGCGGCGCGCGCTTGGGTCAGCCTCCGAAGAAGAGCAGGCTGCCGACGTCAAACGTCCGGCCGAGGATTCCCCGCTCGACATTGCCCTGGCGGAGCATCAGGCGGGAATCGAAGAATACGAGCGTTTGCTGGAGGAGCTAGCCACTATCACGAATCACAACGGCCCGGCTCAGGTGCTGGTGGAGTATCATTTGTACCTGACCGAGCGGCTGGCTGAGTTGGCGACGGCGCCAGAAGCGCCGGCTGAGTTCGCCGAGCGGTTGTTGCTCGTGCCCGTCGAGGATGAGGAGTCGTCGGCGGGACCGCGAGCTCCCGTTTCGCCGCGCGCCGAGGCGGAATGGCGTGGCCGCGCAGAGGCGGTCCTCGCGTCGCGCCAGCGCGTTGAGCGGGTGAGCGCGCCGGACCCGGAGGATTGAGGAGAGTCGCGTCGGGGCGAGCCAGGCAAGTGCATCGTGGCAGCCGAAGCGCATCGCGGCGCAGTCGTCCGTGTTGACATGCAGATTGGGGTGATCACGTGTCGAGCGCATACGAGGCCAAGCGAGAAGACAAGTTCACATTCGGGCTATGGACAGTAGGCAACGTCGGTCGCGACCCATTCGGTGAGGCGGTACGCGAGAAGTTGTCACCGGACGAGCTGGTGCGGCTTCTCGGGGAGGTCGGCGGTGTCTATGGCGTGAACCTGCACGACAACGACCTCGTGCCGATTGACGCCACGCCGGCCGAGCGGGACCGGATCGTCTCCGACTTCCAATCAGCGCTGCGCGAGACGGGCATCAGCGTGCCGATGGCGACGACCAACCTCTTTAGCGATCCCGCATTCAAGGACGGCGCGTTCACGGCGAACGACCCGAACGTGCGAGCCTATGCCCTGCAGAAGACGATGCGCGCCATTGACCTCGGCGCCGAGCTAGGCGCAGGCATTTACGTCTTCTGGGGTGGCCGCGAGGGCACGGAGAGTGACGCCGTGCGCGATCCGCGCGAGGCCCTCAAGCGCTTCCGCGAAGCGATCAACTTCCTCTCCGAGTATGTGCGCGACCGCAAATACGATCTCAAATTCGCACTGGAACCCAAGCCGAACGAGCCGCGCGGCGACATCTACCTTGCGACGGTGGGCGCGATGCTCGGCTTCATCCAGACGCTCGACCATCCCGAGATGGTCGGCGTGAACCCGGAGTTCGCCCACGAAACGATGGCGGGTCTCAACTTCGTGCATGCGGTGGCGCAGGCGCTCGACGCAGGCAAGCTTTTCCACGTTGACCTCAACGATCAGGTGGTCGGGCGCTACGATCAGGACTTCCGCTTCGGAGCGGTCAACCTGAAAGAGGCGTTCTTCCTCGTCAAGCTGCTCGAAGACGCGGGCTACACCGGGCCGCGGCACTTCGACGCGCACGCCTATCGCACCGAAGACTATGAGGGTGTGAAGGACTTCGCACGCGGCTGCATGCGCTCGTATTTGATCCTGAAGGAGAAGGCGGCACGCTGGAACGCTGATGCTGAGATCCAAGCCCTCGTGCGCGAGATCAACGCCGATCCGGAGGGGATGAGCGCGCGCTATTTTGGCGCGTACAGCCCCGAGAAGGCACGGGCGCTCCAAGAGGCCAGCTTCGACCGCACCGCCCTCGGACGGCGCGGCCTAACGTACGAGCGGCTGGACCAGCTCACGGTCGAGCTGCTGCTGGGCGTGCGATAGGAGTTGTCGTCGCGGCGCGGTAACGTGATGGGAGGCACGGGATGACGAACCGGCGGCGCGTTTTGCTGGGCGTAGACGTCTCGACCACCGGCTCGAAGGCAGTGCTGGTGGACGAGGATGGGCGTGTGATCGCTAGCGCCACGACGCCACATTCGCTCTCTAGCCCGCGCCCACTCTGGAGCGAACAAGACCCACACGAGTGGTGGCGCGCCGCGACGACAAGCATCCGCACGGCGATTGAGCAAGCAGGGCTTCCCGGCGGCGCGGTCGCCGCGATTGGCCTGACGGGGCAGATGCACGGACTAGTGCTGCTGGACGAGCACAACGACGTGCTGCGCCCGGCGATCCTCTGGAACGATCAGCGCACGTCCGACGAGTGCGACGAGATCCGCGAGCGCCTGGGCGGCAGGGAGCGGCTCGTCGCGCTCACCGGCAACGACGCCCTGACGGGCTTCACCGCGCCGAAGATTCTCTGGGTGCGCAACCACGAACGAGAGGTCTACGCCCGCGCACGGCACGTCCTGCTGCCAAAGGACTACATCCGGCTTATGCTCACTGGCGAGCACGCGATGGATAAGGCGGACGGATCGGGCACGCTGCTCTTCGACCTCCGGCGGCGCGACTGGTCGCCGGAGGTCCTCGATGCGCTTGATATCCCTCGCGAGTGGCTGCCA
>CAYYCB010000016.1:3512-23062 GCA_964469715.1 uncultured Ktedonobacterales bacterium
CAGTGGTACCGAGACACGCTCGCGCCGGGAGTCGCTTTCGACGAGCTAGTGACCGAAGCGGCTGACGCTCCTGCCGGGAGTGAGGGATTGCTCTTCCTGCCGTATCTGAGCGGCGAGCGCACGCCATATCCCGATCCGCTGGCGCGTGGCGCGTGGATCGGCCTCACCGCGCGGCACACGCGTGCCCACCTTACCCGCGCCGTCTTGGAAGGCGTCGCCTTTGGCTTGAAAGATTGCTTTATGCTGTTGCGAGAAGTGGGCATAGATGAGCCGCGAGAGGTGCGTATCTCGGGCGGCGGAGCGCGCAGCCCGCTCTGGCGGCACATCCTGGCCGCGGTATTGGAGACCGAGCTAGCGCTCGTCGGAGAGTCGGAGGGCGCGGCATATGGCGCGGCCCTGCTCGCTGGCGTCGAAGTGGATTTCTGGCAAGCGCCGCCCGATCCCATGCGCGACACGCCCGTCCAGCGTGACGCGCCCGATCCCGACCTCGTGGCAGTGTACCGCGAGGCCTATCCGCTCTACCGCGGTCTATATCCGGCGCTCAGAGGCTCGTTCGCGTCGCTGAGCGCACTGGCTGCCGCTAGCGCCGAAAGGGCATCGGCCAACCAATCCTAAGGGACGTTTTACCTACGACTCAGCGCCTCCTAAGCTCACCCAGACACCATAGGGATGGGTCTCCGGCCAAAAGCTGGGAAAAGCCGTCCGCGAGGTGGGGAGCGCATGAGCGAGAACACGCCACAATATCGCAATTTGGGGAATGACGACACCCTTCCGCCACGACGGCCGAACCCGGCTGGAGCGTGGGACCAGCCAGAGCACCATCCTGACTTCGCCCGGCCCGACGAGCCGACGCGCGTCCTGTCGGCGCCGTATCCGGAGACTTCCGCGTACCATGGGATGCCGCTTCCCCCGGTCGCCTATGCCGAGACGCCGGCTCCCCCGCAACAAAAGCGCGGCATCTCCCGTAGAGCGGCGCTGGTAGGCGCGGGTGCGGGTGCGGTGGGCATCGGTATGGTGGGCGCCGGGCTAGCAGCATGGCTCTCGCATGGGTCGACCTCGACGCAGGCGCCGAACCTCCTGACGGACGAGGCAGGCAAGGTCGGCCACCTGCTGCGACGCGCGGGCTTTGGGCTCGCGCCGTGGGACGCGGCGGACTACGTCAATGCGGGCGTGCAGGGCGCGACCAACCGACTCCTGAGCTTTGCGAGCATCTCCGATGACCTCGATTCGCACCTCGACACCCTGAACCTCGATTTCACGAAGCCCGACGACCTCGCGCGCTGGATGATTTTGCGCGCGACGTATAGCAAGCGCCCTCTCGAAGAGAAGATGACGCTCTTCTGGCATGGCGTGCTGACGAGTAGCATCACCAAGGTCGGCGGCAAAGACGACTACCCACTGCTCGTGCAACAGGATAAATTGTTGCGTGCTGGCGCGTTGGGCCGCTTCGATGACCTCGTTCGCGCCATCTCGACGGACCCGGCGATGCTCTGGTGGCTGGATGGACGCCTGAACACCGGCAAAGCGCCAAACGAAAACTATGCTCGCGAGCTCATGGAACTCTTCAGCATGGGCATCCGCGACCAGCACGGCAATCCCAACTACACCCAGAACGATGTGCATCAATTGGCGCTCGCACTCAGCGGCTGGACCGTTGGGAAGGGCGTTACGCAGAGCGCCTTCATGCCGTCTCGGCACTACGCGGGCAACGTCACAGTGCTGGGCCATACAGGGCCGATGGGCATCGACGATGCGGTGAAGCTGATCTGCGCCCACCCTTCGACCGGGCGATATATTGCGTGGCGCATGTGGAACTTCTTCGCCTATGAGCTGGACGTCAGCCCCAATCCATCTTCTCAAGGGCTGAGCGATCCCGTGTTGCAGCCACTGGTTGACGCCTACTACCACAACGATCACAGTATCGCGGCGATGGTGAAGGCGATGCTAACCTCACCGGCCTTCTTCAGCGACAAGGCGTACCGCGCCCGGCTGAAGAGTCCCGTGGAGCTCGTGGCGGGGGCACTGCGCGGGCTGGGTGTCGACTACGACGGCAAGAACGTCGGGGCGGTAATGCGCGGCCTGGGACAGGTTCCGTTTGCCCCGCCCGACGTATCGGGCTGGGACGGCGATAAGCTGAGCGCCGCCTGGATCTCGACGGAAACGTGGATGGCGCGCTGTAATTTCGTCAACGCGCTCCTCGGGGCCGCCGCGGGTGGCAAGGGGAGCCTCGATTCCTCGCCCATCCAACAAGTGATCGCGAGCCGCGGGCTGGCGACGCCGGCGGCCGTAGCGGACTATTTCGTCGCGGCTCTGCTCGACAATCATCTCGCCGACGACCGCCGCGCGGTCCTGCACACCGCCATATCGGACACCTCCGCGACGAGTGGGCCGGCATTCGCGCTCAAAGGCGGCGCCAAGCTGCCCACCGCGGCGCTGCGCAACACGCTCTACCTCCTGATGACGATGCCCGAATACCAGATGAACTGAGGTGGCGCCAATGATCCAACTATCGCGCAGAGCGGTGATCAAAGACGGACTGCTGGCGGTCAGCGCGGGCATGATGCTGCCGTCGGTATTCGGGCGGGCGGTGCGGGCGGCGCACAACGCCGCGCAGGAGGGCTCGACCTGGGCCCAGGCCGCGCAGAGACGTACGCTGATCATCGTGCAGATGGCGGGCGGCAACGACGGCCTCAACACGATCGTGCCCTACACCGACGGCACCTACTACCAGGCCCGGCCCACGCTCGGCATCTCACAATCGCAGGTGCTCGATCTGGACGGCCGTCTGGGCATGCACCCCGCATTGCAGGCGCTCAAGCCGCTCTGGAATGCGAACAAGCTGGCGGTTGTCGAGGGTGTGGGGTATCCCAACCCGAACCTATCGCACTTCGCCGCGATGGACATCTGGCAGACGCTCGACCTTTCCGGACAGGGCGGGACCGGTTGGCTCGGCAAGTACGTCGCGGGCTACGTGGATAAGGATGGGCATCCTTTCGACTCGCTGGCTGTAGGCTCGCAGCTCCCACTCGCGCTGCGGGCGCTGAACGCCGACGTACCCGTGGTGACGGACCCGAAGACCTATAAGCTCCAGCCGGACTCGTCGGCCCAGGCGCAGAGCCAGGTGAGCGCAGCCGAGGCGCGTGTCCAGACGTTGCTCAAGCTCTACAATACGTATCCGCGCTCGGCGCCCTATGCCGCCCTCCTCGATGCGACGGCACAGAGCGCCGTGCAGGGATCGAAGGCGCTCGATAACGCTGCTTCGTCCTACGCCACGAAAGCGCCGTATCCCAATACGAGTTTCGCCAAGGGCTTGCAGGTGCTGGCGGAGGTGATCGTTCAGGGTTTGGGGCTGCGCGTAGGATACGTCACCCTTGGCGGGTTCGATACACATGCCCACCAAGACATCCAGGGCAACGGCGACGAAGGGACGCACTCCAAGCTGCTGCAAACCTTGGCCGAAGGTCTGGCGGCCTTCTATGGCGACCTCGAAGCACACGGCATGGCGGACAACGTGGTGGTGATGACGTGGTCCGAGTTCGGGAGGCGCGTCCACGAGAACGCCAGTCAGGGCACCGACCACGGCACGGCGGCGCCGCTTTTCGTGCTCGGCAATGGGGTGCAGGGCGGGGTCTATGGCGAGCCGCCAAACCTCAACGACCTCGACAACGCCGGCAACCTAAAGTTCACGACGGACTTCCGCGGCATCTACGCGACGCTGTTGGATCGCTGGCTCGGAGCACCGGCGGCACAGGTGTTGGGCGGAGCTTTCGACGAGCATGGATTCCTGCCCGCGCCGGCATAGGCCCGCTGTAGGCGTGTCGCGTGAGGCGTGTCGCGCGGCGGCTTGCTATGCCGTGAGGCCGGGGGCGGGTCCGCCGGAAATCGCCGGCCCGTCCTGGTCCGTGTGCACGACACCCGGCTGCTCAATGGGCAGATCCTCAATTGAGGTGGGAGTCTGGCCTACCGCCCCCGTGGCGAGCGGCGACGACGCCGGCTGGATAGGGGGTGGGACCACTTCGAGCCTCGGGATGGGGCGCGTGGTTGGCGCGGCCCGGAGTGGCCGCGAACTGCGGCGGCGACGCGTGGATGGCCGTGTGTCAAGCAGCAAGACGGCCAGCGCCACGGCATCGCAGAGCGCATAGAACGTCAGCAGCGGCGCCAGGAAACTCGGTAGGTGCAGCCGGGCGGCAAGCGCGGCGTGCGTCGCCTCGGCGGCAAAGACGAAGAGCGCCGCCGCGGGCAGAGCCAGCATCAGACCCGGCATCAGGAACCACCGCCGAGCCTGCCGCCCTACAATCCCCGCGAAGACCACGATGAGTGCCAGTACCAACGCGAAATAGGCGCCACCCGCCAGGCCAATCCGTGCAGCGAGGTCCATCGTCGAAAGGCGCGCAAAGAAGGCGTCGAGCTGCCAATGGGTGAGGAGGCGCCAGGCGGCAACGAACGCGCCGATATACGCGACGAAGCCCCAGATTCCCGCGATCAGGAAGGCGAGGGGAGGGAAAAACAGCATCGCCACGATCACATACGCGATGACCGTGCCCATGGAGCCACCCAGGTTGCGCGAAGCCAGGGCCTTCGCGCGGCGCGGATCGACGTGACGGCGAAGGCTGGCTAATATCTGGCGAGAGAATGTTGCGCCGCCCATGCCGGCCTCCTGAAGTGGAGCGATTGTCGTATGTCCCTACGATCTTCGCGACTATTTAGTTTCACATAGGTCAAGGGACTTGCGCCAAAGCCGGCGCGTCACACCGCCCGCTTCGCATGACGGCGTGGATGTGCTACGATTTACCCCGGCGTCAGCAATGGAGCGGGCGCAAGCGCGGCCCCGCCGCGAGAGGACGGCGCAGCATGACATCCCTCGATTCGCCGGCAACCCGGCAGCCAGCCAACACTCGCGCGGGGAACGCTCGACGCGCCAAGGATGAGCCGGCCGAAACGGCGGCGATCCCGAGCGCGAACGGCCTGAATACGACCACGGAAGCCGAGGGAGACCCGGAGCCGTCACATGCGGCGTGGCCAAGCATCACCGACATCTGGCGCGCTCATGACGTGATCCGCCCGCACGTGTATCACACGCCGCTGCTGCCCTCGCGGACGATCGGGGCGCTGTGCGGCGGCAAGGTGTGGCTGAAGGCCGAAAACCTCCAACGCTCCGGCGCCTACAAAATCCGAGGAGCGACGTATAAGCTCTCGCGGCTCTCGGCGGAGGAGCGCGAACGCGGTGTCATCGCGGCGTCTGCCGGCAACCATGCGCAGGGAGTGGCTATCGCCGCCGCCGCTCTCTGCATACCATGCACCATCGTCATGCCAACCTCGGCCCCGCTCGCCAAAGTCACGGCGACCCAGGGCTACGGAGCCTCGGTGGTGCTGCATGGAGACATCTACAACGAGGCGTACGCCCGCGCCCGCGAGATCCAGGCGGAGACCGGCGCGACATACATCCACGCCTTCGATGATCCCGACATCATCGCTGGGCAAGGCACGCTTGCGCTTGAGGTTCTCGCGGACCTGCCGGACGTGGAGACGCTCGTGGTGGGCATTGGCGGCGGCGGTCTGATCTCGGGCGTCGCGTTAGCCGTGAAGGCGCTCAAGCCAGACGTGCGCATCATCGGCGTGCAGGCGGCGGGCGCTCCCTCGATGCGCGCCGCACTCGACGCCGGCCATCTCGTGACACTGCCGGCCATCGCCACCGTCGCCGACGGCATCGCCACCAAGAGCGCGGGCGCGCTGACGTTCGACATCGTACGCTCTCTGGTGGACGACGTGGTGACGGTGGAAGAGGACGAGATTATCCGCGCGGTGCTGCTGCTTTTGGAGCGATGTAAGTTGCTGGTGGAGGGCGCCGGCGCCGTGAGCGTGGCGGCGCTGCTCTCGGGGACGCTGGACGTCGCCGGGACCAAGACAGTGGCGGTGCTCAGCGGCGGCAATCTCGACATCAACCTACTCGGCAAGTTTATCCAGCATGGGCTCTCGACAGCGGGGCGTTACCTTGTCATCCACACGCTGCTGCCTGACCGTCCAGGCGAGCTCCTGCGCCTGCTCGCACTAATCGCCGAGCAGAACGTGAACGTGCTCGATGTGGAGCACCATCGCGCCGGGCCACGGCTCCCCGTGCAGCAAGTGGAAGTGATGCTCACGCTTGAGACACGTGACCGCGACCACTGCGAGCGCCTGCTGACGCTGCTGCGTGAGCGAGGCTACGCGGTGCGCGAGGCGGAACCGATGTTCGACCTCGGCATTGGCAGCAACGTGCGCCGGTAGAGGCCGCGGAATGCAAAGCACAGGTTGAGGCGCTCGTGTACCGCCGAATGGTACGCGGCGCTGCTGCCAAGCTACCCTCGGATGGCAAGCACAGCGTCGAAGGCTTGGCGGAAACGCCAGGCGAGATCTTCAATGCCGCGATCCGCCAGACCGGGAGGGACCGCATCCAGCTCGGCGGCGCGAAGGAGCCCGAGCGCGCGAGCGTGACCAGGGAAACCGCGCGTAGCCGGGGCGGCAAGCAGCGTCTGCGCCGTCCCCCAATATTGCATAACGCACCCGCGCACATCGCCGCGATTATAGCGCGGCGCGCCGCCTTCGATGGCCGCAGCAAGAATGTCATGCATATCGCCAAGGCTCTCGACAACCTGCACGTCGGGGAGATCCAATAGGGCCGTAGCACGCAGACGCAGGCCATCGCCAGGATCGGCGCCAAGCGCGTCGGCGATACACGTGGCGCGCACATCACAGAGTTGGCGTGCCGGGCGCTCCCACCCACGAGGAGGCTCCGCCTCCGCGGCGAGCACGACACCGAGCGCCGACAAGGCCGCCTCAAACGCTGCGGCCGCCGCATCCACCCTTCCAGAGAGGGCAAACACATCCGCGCGAGTCGCGATCCCAGAGATTGCCGCCTGAAGAACCGTTATCCGCACGCTATACCCACCCTGGCGCCAATGCCAGCTATCATCCATGAGTACACACCAATCCACCCTTGGATTGGCCGAACGCAACTAATAGCTCCAAGCCGCGCAAAAAGGGGTACACATGCAAAGAGGCGACTCTCCAGATGGAAGAGAGTCGCCTCGCATGGTCGGGGCGAGAGGATTTGAACCTCCGACCCCCACAACCCCATTGTGGTGCGCTACCAGGCTGCGCTACGCCCCGACGCGCATCCACCATACCATACGACGTAGGCGAGCGTCAAGCGATGCCAACGCGTAGACATCGCTTGACTCCGGCGATGCGCGCCTACTTGCTCTTCTGGACCTTGCCCTTGATGAGCACGTAGAAGACCGCGACGACAATCGCGCCGAGCAGGGCGGCGATGATGCGTACACCTTCAAGCGCGAAGTCGAATGGCAGCAGCACGTAGGTCTGGAAGAGCCACGAGCCGAAGATCGTGACGACTGTGGCGCCAAACAGGCTGCCAACCTTCTTGGCTGTGAGCTTTTCGGTGACGAAATTGGCGGTCAGTGCGATGATGAGCGTAATCAACAGGCCGATCAGCGTCAGTTTGTAGCCATCACTCGGATTTCCGAGGATGCTAATCGCCAACCACGTCTTATGGAAGATCGAGTCGAGGATGCCATCGGTCGGGATGAAGCTGTAGTTTCTGATGTCAGCCAGCACCAGCATGAGTTCCCGTACTCCTCCGCGAGCCTGACGCTCGCTGCTCCCGCGGGCTAATGCGCCCGCGACCACGACTTGAGACGGAACGCCCGCCTCACTCGCCCGTCGTGTGCAACACCGCGCGCATGCGCAGATGCCGCGACTGCACACTTGAAGCGCCGCAAGAGATGAGTGCCCTGGCGAGCCGCATGAGACGTGCTCGCCCGCGAGCCATCCTACCTTAGAGGCGGTTACTTGGCAACTGGCTATTTCGCCGCCGTAGTGCACGCTCGCGACGCCCCCTTCCCAGCAAAAGCGATGCCAAGCTGGCGACCCGTGATTATGACAACTAGGCGCACCACTAGCGCGGTTCCCTACAATCAGTCATGCGACTCCCAGACTGGGAGGTTCACGCATCGCAGACAAGGAGAAGCACGACGATGGAGTACAGGCGCCTGGGGAGTTCGGGCTTGAAGGTGTCCGTCATCGGGTTGGGTGGTAACACCTTCGGGCGCTACGCCGACGAGGCGGGGACCGTGTCAATTCTGCGGCGCGCGATCGACGTCGGCATCAATCTGGTCGACACGGCCAATATCTACAACACCGGCGTGTCGGAGGAGTTCATCGGCAAGGCACTTAAGGGTCGTCGCGACGATCTGCTCATCGCCACGAAGGTGGGCATGACGATGGGCGACGGGCCGAACGAGCGTGGATCGTCACGTAAGCATGTCATCGAGAGCTGCCATGCGAGCTTGCGCCGTTTGCAGACCGACTATGTGGACCTCTTCCAGATACACGCGTTCGACTCCGAAACGCCGTTGGAGGAGACACTCAGCGCGTTAGACGACCTCGTCCGCGCGGGAAAGGTCCGCTACATTGGCTGCTCTAACTACGATGCGTGGCGTGTGGTGCAGGCGCTGTGGGTGAGCGACCACGCGCATTTCGCGCGTTTCGTCTCCGTGCAGCCGGAATACAACCTGCTCGAGCGCGACGTCGAACGCGAGCTTGTCCCTGCCTGCCTCGAATTCGGGCTGGGCATCATCCCCTATTTCCCGCTGGCGGCCGGGGTGCTAACCGGCAAATACAAACCCGGCGAGGCGGCGCCTGAAGGGACTCGCGGCCACAACAATCCCCGCTTCGAGCCGCGACTCAAGCGCGAGACGCTGGAGGCCGTGCAGCGCCTCGATGGCTGGGCGCGTGAGCGTGGGCACACCGTGAGTGAGCTGGCGCTGGCATGGCTGGCAGCGCGACCTGGCGTCAGCACCGTCATCGCCGGGACGACGCGGCCGGAGCAAGTGGAGGCCAACGCCCGCGCCGCCGACTGGAAGCTAACCACTGAGGACATGGCCCAAGTGGACGCGATTCTCTCGGGCCACGACGGCGGAGAGTAGCCGCGCAAGATAAAAGCAACGGCGAGAGTCCACAGATCCCTAGGCGGGCCGGAGCACCCCCGGCCCGCTATCCGCATCTCTCCCACAGGCAGAGATAGCGCTTGAGATTCATAGCAGATCCGCCTGCTGTCTCGACGCTGAAGGTGCTGGAGAGGGTTGAGAACATCCCCAGCAACCCCAGCCGATTGGTATCACATATCACTCGGGCCGGGCGACCAGCCGGCTGCCCGCGCCCAGTCCTCAGCCGCGATGGCGATCAGATCGCAGGCGGGGTCCTTGACGTCTGAGTAGGTCCCGATGTCGTCCAGGACGCGGGCTAGCTCCAATTTGAGGCGGGAGTAGGCCTCGGCCGAGGCTGGATGCGCCCGCAGGTAGTCCCTGAAGAGCAGCGGGTAGCGCTGATTCGGCCGATTCTCCACTCGCACATGGATATTCGCCCGCCGCCGACCCTGCGGCTGCACGAACAGTTGCTTCTGCCAGTCGCTATCCGGTCCCTCCGCCTCCGGCGGTCGGTGGTCGCCGCCGATGTGGCCGAGGCGGACGTAGCCAAGCGGCGCGAGCGCCTCTGCCACGCGGTCATCCAGCTCGCGCACGCTGATCTGGATGTCGATGACGTCCTTAGCGGCGAGACCTGGCACCGACGTCGAACCGATGTGGTCGATCCGCACGGCCAGCTCGCCGAGTGCGCGGCGCAGCGCAGCCCCGATCGCCGCGAATTCGTCCGGCCAGCTCTCGCGATACGGGACGATCTCGATCACGTGTAACCTCTCGGTCAAATAGGCCGATATGCCGCGCCGGCGCTAGATCTTCTGCAGCTTGGCGAAGGCGAGATCGAGCTCCTTCTTACCGGCCTTCGAGAACGTCACGACCACAGAAGTGGAGCCGTGATCATCGCCGACCTTGAGCACGATGCCGTCGCCGAAGAGGCGATGCATGACCCTGTCGCCGGGCTTGAGGTCAGCCGCCACCGCGGGCTCGGGCGGCGGCGCTGGCTCGGCTGTGATCGCCTCGGCCGCCGGCGCGGAAGTTGGCCTGCGCTGGCTGAAGGAGTCTCCCCCGGTGCGGGGTGCGACCGGCTGCACGGGACGCGGCCCTGCGCCTGACCCGCCCCAGAGGCCGCCCCCGGAAGGGCGAGCGTACGCGGGAACCGGCGCCGGCGCGACCGCGGCCCGACGCGGGCGCTGGCGCGTCGCCGTGACAAGGGCGTCGGGGATCTCGTCGAGGAACCGCGAGGCTTCCTGCATTGCGCTGTTGCCGCCGAAGAACGAGCGGCGGAAGGCGCGCGTCAGGTAGAGTCGCTTCATGGCGCGTGTGATGCCGACGTAGGCGAGGCGGCGCTCCTCCTCCAGTTCCTGCTGATCCTGGCTCGACAGCGCCCGCGAGTGCGGCAACACACCCTCTTCTAGCCCAACGATGAAGACGACGGGGTATTCAAGGCCCTTGGCCGCGTGGAGCGTGATGAGCGTCGCGGCCTCCTTCTCGCCTTCCACCAGTGTGCCGTTCTCGCCGCTCTGGGCCGTGTCGGCGCCCGCCACCAATGCGACATTCTCAAGGAAGAGTGCCAGCGCCGCCTGCGGCTCGATCTCCGAGAAGTCCTCGGCCACGCGCCGCAGCTCGAGCACGTTGTTCCAGCGCTCCTCACCCTCGTCGGTCCCGTCGCGCAGCTCGGCGGCGTAGCCACTGCGGTCGAGCAGGCGATCTACAAGCTTGGGCAGCGGCTCGACGTGAGCGGCCTCCCGCAGATCGCCCAGAATCGCGGCGAAGTTGCTGAGCGCGCGCTTTCCGCCGGTCGCGAGCGTTGGGTGCCGCTCGATATGAGCCAACGCGTCTACCGGCGCCATGCCCTGCGACTGCGCCCACGAACGGAACTCGGCCAGCGTCTTCGGGCCGATCTTGCGGTTGGGCACGTTGATGACCCGCTCCAGAGATACCGTGTCAAGCGGGTTCGCGATCAAGCGCAGGTACGCGAGAACGTCCTTGATCTCCTTGCGCTCGTAGAACTTCTTCGAGCCGATGACCACGTACGGCGTGGCCGTGCGGATGAACTGCTCTTCGAGAGCGCGGGATTGCGCATTGGTGCGATACATCACGGCGCAGTCGCTCAGCTTGAACTCGCCGCGCGCCGTCAGCCGCCGGATCTCGTTGACGACGTAGGAGGCTTCCTCCTCCTCGTTGTAGGCCTCGTGCAACAGGATCTTCTCGCCGCCGGCCTTGTCGGTCCAGAGTTTTTTATCCTTGCGGGCGCGATTCTGCCGCACGACGCCGTGCGCCGCATCCAGGATGACCTGGGTCGAGCGATAGTTCTGTTCCAGCATTACCACCTGTGTCTGGGGGAAATCCTGCTCGAACTGGAGCAAGACCTTGGGATTCGCCCCCCGCCAGCTATAAATGGACTGGTCATCATCGGCCACCGCGCATACGTTCTTGTGCCCCAGAACCTCGGGAGTGCCACCGGCGAGCAGGCGGACGAGCTCGTACTGCGCAGTGTTGGTGTCCTGGAACTCATCGACGTGGATGTACTGATAGCGATCCTGGTAGCGGCGCAGGATTTCGGGGTTGCGGCGCCAGAGCTGATAAGTCAGCAGAATCAGATCGTCAAAGTCGGCGGCGTTATTCTCGCGCAGCAGCTCCTCATAGCGCTTGTAGACGCGGGCCGCGACCTCTTCGAAGTATTTATTGACCCGCTCGGCGAACTGCGAGGGGCTGAGCAGGTCGTTCTTGGCGCGCGAGACGATGGCGTGGATGGTGCTCGGCTTGAACTGTTTCTCGTCGAGGTTCATCTCCTTGAGCGCCTGACGCACGAGGGTAAGCTGGTCGCCGTCGTCGTAGATGGCAAAATTGTCGGAGATGCCCAGGCCCGCCCTTTCTCCCTCGCGGCGCAGGATGCGCGAGCAAATGGAGTGGAAGGTACCGACGGCCAGGTCGCGCGCATTCGGACCCACCAGCGCCTCAAGCCGCTCTTTCATCTCGCGCGCCGCTTTGTTCGTGAAGGTCACCGCGAGCACGTTCCACGGTGAGACGCTCCGCTCACGCAGGATATAGGCGATGCGATGCGTGATCACCCGCGTCTTCCCACTACCTGGCCCCGCGAGCACGAGCAGGGGACCTTCGGTCGTCGTGACGGCGAGACGCTGCGGCGGGTTGAGCCCATGCAGCAGATCGTCGGGGCGGGTGGTCGGCGTCGTCATCAGAACTCTTCCTCGTTCGGTGAGATGGGGCGGCGCCGTGGGAATCGAATAGGGAGCGCCAGCCGGAGTATTGTACCGCATCCGAGCTGGCGGGCGATAATTCCTTGCGGGCGCGCCACACCTTCGGGCCAGCCATAGTGGCGTTCCGCCGGATGCTAGCCGAAGAGGAAGGTATGGATTGGTGGATAGAGGCGGGCCGCGACCCCGACAAACAGGAACCCGGCGATCAGCCAGCAGGAGAAGACGGTATAGGCACGCAGCGTCTGCCCAATGAGGAGGCGCAGCGCCGCCTGCCCTTGCGCGAGCAGAACTCCTGTGAGCGGGATGAGCGCGGTCGGCAGCGAGAGCAGCGCCGCCAGGGCGCCATGAGCAAAGCGCGGCTGCAGCGCCAGCAAGACGGCGAAGAGATATGCTCCCGCGAGGAACACAACGCATAACGCCCGCCCGCCTCCATTACCGAGAAGGGTGACGAGTGAGGTGCGGCGCTGCTGGCGGTCGGCGGCGTCTCGCAGATGCGCCAGCGCGAGCAGGGCGAGGACAAAGCAGCCGAAAGCCAGTCCGAGGAACATCTCGGCAGCCGTGAGGCGTTGGCGCTGGCCGAGGACGGCGGCGAGGACAAGCCCCGGACCGAGCGCTAGGGCAACCACCAGCTCACCGCCGGGAAGACGCTTGAGCGCATAGTCTGTGGAGGAGTAGAGGAGCGCCGCCGCAACGCCGACGAGTCCCAGCAACACAGTCGCGGGACCGCCTGCCAGCGCGGCGGGCACGCCGCACAGCACCCCGGCGCCGATCAGGCCGCCGCTCACACGCAATGCATCGAGAGGGCGGACGTCCGTAGCGTCCAACCGGCTCCCCCGCCCCGTCGCTCGCAGCACAGTTGCGCGAAGCAGCAGGACGAGTCGCTCAGAGTCGAGGCAGACGTCGAGCATATTGGCGCCGGCGAGCACGAGGATGGCTGAGAGCAGCACGCTCAATGCTGGCAGCAGTGCCACATGGGCGCCACTAGCCCATACGAGTCCCAGCGCCGCGAGCGAAGGGCCAACAGCGAGCGGCAGCGTCGCGGGACGAATTAGCGGGAGCCACCTGGCCAATGATAGGTACGAGTCGCCATCGCTCGCGTCCACGGTCGCCCCCAATACGCCAGTCGCGAGCGGAAGCCTGGCGTCGCCGGGCGCGCCTTGATCCATGTGCCAGCCCCTTTGGATTCGGAGGTACCACGGCGGCACGAGGGTACATAGCGCCGCCTGGGGTCGCATATCTCGGTATTCAAGACGACAGTGCGAAGCTAGCGGTCAATCACACGCTCTAGCCGCTCTTGCACCCGCTCCATCGCGGCGTTGAGGCGTGCCTGGCTGACGCCGAGGGTGAGATCGCCGCGAGTCTTCTCCAGAATGCCGCGCGCCGCGTCGGTTGTCCGTCGCAGATTGCCCGTTATCGCATCGGGGTAGTCGAGCGTGATCAGGAGAGCGTAGATCTCGTCCATATCAGCCAGCAGCGCCTCGCCGACGTCGAGCTTGCCCAGGCGCATGCGGTCGAGGATGTAGCGGCGAAGCTCCCCGATGGCCTCACCCAGTCCGTTTAGATACGGCGCCCACTCGACGCCAAGCTCATCAGGTGCGGGCAGTGTCTCGCGATTGACGAGCGCGACGGTGAGCGCGGCCTCGGAGTATTCCTTCTGAGCGTCCGCGACGAAGCCGGCGTAGAAGATATCGAGATGCTCGCGCAGATCGGCGGACATGTCACGCAGGAGGGCGCCGGCGTCATTGAGCAGCTTGCGAGCGTTGTCGAACTCGTCGCGATGGGCGGCGCGGATGGCGTTGGCGCAGAGTCGAATGGCATGGCGCGACTTCGGGAGGGCGCGCTCGCGCGCCGCGTGCTTGGCGGCCAGGTAATCCTGCGCCGCCCGACCGATGGTGTGGAGGTCCGGCACGTTACTCACCTCTGTCTGGCTGGCTGCGGTCGCGCGTTCGGCTCGTGTCCGGCGTGCGGAGCCGCAAGCTTCCGTGCGCCGGCACAGCCGGCTACGCTCCTGCGTCAACCATCGATAGTGTACCCTTCACTCAGCCGGCTGTCAAACAGCCACGTCGCGCGAGCGAACAGCAGAAATCCGCTTGAAATGGGGCTTTGGAGGCTGCAGGCGGGCGTGATACCATGGCTCGCGGCGCCCTGTGAGAGACCTGCATCGTGGCTGAGTGAACTAGCTTGGTCATCGTACTAGCGAGCTTCGTGATAGATGAGGTGGCGCGTCTCGCCGATGCGCGGCGATCTACTGGCCAGCCTTCTTCAGGTACACGACGCGTGCACGATCCAATGCGGCGTGCCGCTGATCTCCGAGCCGCTCAAATACAGTGGCACGAGCCGTGTAAGCGTCGGCCACTTCGGGATCAAGGTCAACGGCCTTGCTAAGCCAATCGAGCGCCTCGCGTGTGCGATCCAGCGCGACGAGGGCCAGTCCGACGGCAAGTGGACCACGATAGTCGCCGGGCGCACGTAGCTCTAGAAACATGGCGACATCCAGAGCCTCGTCCGCCCGCCCATCGCGCAACAGGATGCGCACCTTGAGCAGCAAGGCGTCACAGTCCTCAGGGTACGCGACGAGGACGCGATCCACATCTGCCAGCGCGTCGCTGATCCTTCCGGCAATGAGAGCGCCTGCCGCCGAATCAAGCGCCATGCGTGCGAGCAGATGCGATGCTCTCAAGCTTTCGCGCTCTCCCGGCTCTGGAGGGTCCACCAGCAGCAACCGGCCGAATGGAGCCTGATGATCAAGATCGGGCGTGGCGTTGACCGCCAGCACAAGCCCTAGCTCCGCCATATCGATCTCGCCGCCCGCCGCCAGATGTGCGCCCGCCGCCAGACGCGCGGCCACATCGCGCAGGAACGTTGTCGCCTCCGGCAGAAGGCTGGCCGGCACGGCGAGTAGATCGAGCTCCGGGCGACCATATTTTTGCATGCCGTGGGTGTGGAGCCAACGGCTCTCCGGGTCCCACCATTCCTCATGGAACGCCACGTGGGCGAGCGGATCTTGTCCCGAAAACCGCGCAAGCTCGCCCCTGCCGAAGCCGCGCTGAGCCGCAGGGTCGATGCCCGCGCCACCGGTCAGGTTGATGAGCGTCTGCAGCAGCAGCGTGGACCAGGCCAGGGCCGGAAGTGCATGCGTCTCTGGCACTGTCAGCCGCAAATCCAGCGCAATCGTGCCGTCGCGCAGGGTCTGCGCGTCTCTGGAATCGAGGTCGCGCGTGAGCGCGGCGAAGGCAGCCTCGCCCATGCCCATCGTCACGGGAGCATCGTGGGCAACCACGAGCAGCCGCGCGGAAGCCCCGATGCCCGGCACGTTCACGGTATACGTGCCCAGGCGTTCGCGCCCACCCGTCGCGGCGCCGCCGGGTGTGTGCTCGAAGGCGCCAAGGCCCGCGGAGGCAACGGCACGGGTCATGGTCAGGGCGTCGGGCGCATGGTCCTGGCCCGCGACCACGAGGAAATCGAGCGTGAGATCCGGTGGCATCCTTCTCCTCGGCGCGGCGACGTTGCTGCCATGCCCCTCGCGCCGCGGCCATTGTATCATCCCCGTCCGCTATGGGCCGGCCTGGCGTATCAGCGCGCCGACCCAATCCGACGCCGACCCGAAACATGTTTGGTACCGGGGTACTGGTTGCAACCGCACTACAGGGTCGTGCGTCCTAGACCTGCGAGCACACAAGCGGACGCGCGAGAATGGATTGGCGGAGAGTCAACGCTGCTGACCAAGAAGTACCGGCAAGGTTCGCCGATCGCCTGCTAATCGTCTGAAGACGAGGCACAACGACTCCGCAACATATCGCGCATACACGTGTGGGTGGAGATGGGAAGAGGAAGAGGGAAACGCACCATGACGACGCTGCCGACGCATCTGCACATCACCTATCAGCTTCAGTTCCGCAAATGCGGCAAGGCGAGCTGCGGCACCTGCAAGCGGGGCCTGGGCCACGGCCCCTACTGGTACGCCTACTGGCGCGAAGGCTCGAAGCTTCGCTCTGGCTATGTCGGCAAGACCCAGCCGGCGGGCGTGTCGCAGGCCGTCGCGGCGCGCGCCGAGGCGCGGGTGAAGGCCATGGCCTTCGCGCGGGCAGGCTAGTCGCGCGCTCGCACCGGCCAACCTAGACCTTCCGGCGACGTGCAATCATCATAGGAGAGGGCGCCCGCATCGCGGGCGCCCTCTCCTTTTGGCGATCTCTATCCAGCCGTCAGGCGGTCCACTCATCCAGCACACCATGCTCGACGAGCCAGCGCGTGAAGCGCAGCCGCCTCAGCGTCGCCTCAGCGTCGCGAGCCTCGCGCGAGTCGGCCAGTCGCTCCGTCAAGTAGACGATGCGGCTCGCCTCGTCGGTGCTGAATCCCTGCGCCTCCAGCTCGCGCAGGCCGTTGTCACTCTCATGTTCGCGGCCATCGCTGCCGCTATTGGTAGCCGGCGAGAGGCGGACAATATTTTCAGGCTTTGCGGAGCCGGTGGATTTGCGAGTCCGCTTCGGGCGCTCGGCCTTCGGCTTCTGCGGCTTCGCGAGAGCCTCGGTTGTATTATCGGTAGTGGATTCTGGCGCGGCATCCTCGCGGATCGCGTCGTCTTCATAGGGTTGGAATGTTGCCATTGAAGTCCTCCGGGTGTGATCGCAACAGTGCGTGGCATGTTGGATCGCGTCGTCGCGCTCCCCGGCCTGCGGTGTATGTATCTCTTGTACGATTATACCACCGGGGGGTTACGCCGGATGCACTTGCTCTCTTCGAGCCCACCAGCATAGTGGTCTATCTGGATAAGTGGCCGCTGTCGTTGAGCGTACGAACTCACGGATTCGACCTCGCCAATCGCCCGGTACTACGTTCGACGCGCGCACTCGCGGGAGCATCCATGAAACGAATCGTGCTCTACACCAAGGCGGGCTGTCACCTCTGCGACGAGGCCCGTGAGCATCTCGAAGACCTCGCCGCCGACTACGAATTCGACCTCGCCGAGATCGACATCCGCTCGGACGATACGCTCTTCGAGCGATACCGCTATCGCATCCCGGTGATCGTGATGGATGGTGTGGAGCGCCTAGAAGGCCGCATCGAGCGCGAAGACGTGCACGCGCTTCTCACTGCCTGAGCGGTGATGACGCCGTTCAGGCGCTCCTTGACCCCATTCAGGGCGCGGCACGATAATCTCACGCGAAGACGCCGTGAGATGTGCGGCGGTTTCGAGAGCGCGATAGCGTGGGCAGTGGGCATGGCCAAGGCAGACGTCCAACGGATAGAGACGCCCGACGCCACTCCGCAAGCAGGACCGGAGGGCCGCGCCGCCGTGTCCTCGCCACAGTCCTCGAATATCGGCCCGAGTCGCGCGTTATACCAAATACCTTCCCCTGTCATCAAAGGAGCAAACCGCTGGCTGCGACGCGACGCGCGATTTCTCTTGCTGGTGTTCGCGTGTGGCGTCATCTCGCTGCTTCTGCTCTCCATCGGCAGCGGCGCGCTCCAAACGCGGACAAACGGGCGAGCCGGCCAGGCGCGGGCGACACCTGGCGCCCAGACTGCGTCTCCCGCCGCTACCTCCAACGTCATCGCCGTTGCCTCGCATGTGGTCCCCGCGCATGAGCGCGTGTTCGCCCTGCCGGCCGCGAACGCGGGCCTCATGCAGCCTGCGGTGGATGGGCATGGCAACGTCTGGTTCGGCGAAATGGGCACGAACAAGCTTGCCCGCCTGGATGCGCACACCGGCGATGTAAGCGAGTGGCAGCCGCCAAACGGTCGCTACAACATCATGGAAACCGCGGTAGACGCCCAGGGTGCCATCTGGTTCACCGAGCAGGCGGCCAACTACATCGGACGATTCACACCGGACACGCAGCAGTTCACCACCTATCCCCTCGAAACGGTCAATGGGCACGGCTCAGCACCCCAGGATCTGGTGATAGACGGCGCGGGAAAGGTCTGGTTCACCGAGGTCACCGGCGGCAAGATCGGCAAACTCGATCCAAACACTGGCAAAATCAGCACATGGCCGGTCCCCTCCCCGGATAAAGGACCGGCATATCCCTTCAGCCTCACCCTCGCGGACGGCGGCCAGGTGTGGTTCGGTTATCTCTCGGGCGGCGCGCTCGGCACGTTGGATCCCTCCACCGGCGCGGTGAAAATCGTCCGGCTGCGCGACCCGCAGGCCCAGGTCTTCGGCGTCACAGCCGACGCGAAGGGACGTATCTGGTTTACCGAGCTTGAGCAGGGGAACGTCGGCTGGGTCGATACGGCGAGTGGGCGGGTGACGGAGATCGCGGTGCCACAGAAGCTCGGCACGAACGCCGGCCTGTACGGCGTCGCCGCCGCCAAGGACGGCTCGATCTGGTTCGCCAGCTCGGGTGAGAACGCGCTCTTACGCTACGATCCCGGTGCCGCGACGCTGACCTTCTATCAGCTCGGCCGCGACGCAAGCGCGCCTTTCGGCCTCGCGCTAGAGAACGACGGCACGCTCTGGTTCACCGCGGACAGCAATCCGAATAATTACGTAGGCGCGATCAAGCCCTAGCGGCGGCAGAGGCGCTGTGGCAGAGGAGCGGCATGTGAGCGAGAGCATCCTGGACGTCCCCCCACCGCCTGCTGGCCAGCGCATCTCCTACGGCGACAGCCCCTATCACTTCGGCGACCTCCGTCTTCCTGAGCTTCCAGGTCCTCATCCCGTCGCCATCGTCATCCACGGCGGCTTTTGGCGCGCCCGCTATGACCTGGAGCATATCGGGCACCTCTGCGCGGCCCTGACACACGCCGGACTGGCCACCTGGAATCTGGAGTACCGCCGGCTGGGCATCCCTGGAGGCGGTTGGCCGGGTACATTCCTCGACGTGGCCGCCGGAGCGGACTACCTGCGGCAGCTCGCCGGGCCGTATGCGCTCGACCTGCGCCGGGTGGTCTCCGTTGGCCACTCGGCGGGCGGCCACCTCGCCGCCTGGCTTGCCGGCAGGGGTCGCGTCCTGCCAGGGAGCCCGCTGCACGCGGAGAACCCACTTCCGCTGCGCGGCGTCGTCCCGCTCGCCGGCGTGCTCGACCTCATCCGCGCTTATGAGCTGCGGCTAAGCGCGGGCGTGACCGGAGAGCTTATGGCCGGCTCTCCAGAGGAGCACTCCGACCGCTACGCCGCCGCCTCGCCCGCCGCGCTCATCCCCCTTGGCGTACGTCAGATCCTGCTCCACGGCACAGCCGACGAGGATGTTCCCTATGCGATCAGCCGCGACTACGCGGCGGCGGCCCGCGCGGCAGGCGACGACGCCGAATTGATCACCCTCCCTGGCACGGGTCACTTCGAGTTAATCGACCCGCGCTCCGCCGAGTGGCCGCAGGTGGAGGCCGCGGTGCTGCGCCTCCTCGACTAACGCCAGCA
>CAYYCB010000016.1:23162-26643 GCA_964469715.1 uncultured Ktedonobacterales bacterium
CCGAGTGGCCGCAGGTGGAGGCCGCGGTGCTGCGCCTCCTCGACTAACGCCAGCATGCGCGATACGCCGCGCGCCCGTTGCCGCATTCGCGCTCGCGATGGTCCCATGCCTGCCCAACACGCTCCACTCACTGCTATACTGCCGGAGATGCGGGGAAAGGGGATGCAGGCGTGGTCTTGGTGAGAGAGCGGACGGCTGCGCCTCGCGGTGCCCGAACGTCCAAGGTCCCGCTGACGGCGGAGCAGCGGGCGCGGTTACGACGCATCGGCCTGGCAGCGGTCGCGCTTGCGATCTTGGCTCTCTGCGTCTTCCTTCACCTCTTCCGGCTGGCGGACGCGCCCGGATGGGACCCGCAGGAAGGCTACAACCTCGACATCGCCGGCAACCTCGCGCAAGGACAGCTCCGTCTCTTCGCCCTGAGGTCCGCCTTCGCCCAACACCCACCGCTTTTCTATCTCCAGGTTGTCGCCGCCATTCGCATCTTCGGCTACGGCGTCATCGCCGTACGGGCTGTCGCGACCCTCTACGCCATCCTGACGTGCGGCGCGCTACTCGCCGTCGGCCGGCGGATCGTCGGGACGGGTCCCGCGCTCTGGGGTGCGTTGGCGTACACCGTCACGCCGTTGATTCTCGCGAACACGCGCTGGGGTTACAGCTACGCGCAGCTCGCCTTCGTGGGGCTTCTCTGCCTCGGCGCCACCTGGGAGTATCGTCACACCGGACAGAGGAGATGGCTGGTCACGGCAGCCGCGCTGGCCGGATTGGCCGCATGCAGCGACTACGCAGGCGCCGCCTGGATCATCTTCGTCGCCCTGACGGCGATACCGCGCGGGTGGCGTCCGGCGCTCCTTGCCCTGACTATCGGCTCAGGCATCCTCCTCGCGGATATCTTCGCCTGCTTCGTGGCGTCGCCCGCGATCTTCGCAGCCGACTTCGCCGCGACGGCTGGGCGCGCTGGCGGCGGCAATCTCCTGGCCCAGCTCGTCCTGCTCCTCGTCAATTACTGGCACTTCACCATGCTCGACGCCTGGCTCATGCTTGGGATCGTCGGACTATTCCTCGCCCCGGCGCGTAGCCGTGGATTCCTGCTCGGCGCGGTCACCGTCCTCGGCGTGCTCGTCCTCAAGGTCCGCGAGGTCGGCCTCAGCCTGCACACTGTAGTGCCCCTGCTGCCACTGCTCGCGCTCGGCATGGGCGTCGCGCTCGACCTCGGCCTGCGCAGCCTCTACGCCTGGTGCCTGGGCTGGCTAAACGACTTGCTCCGCAACCGCCCGGCGCTCACACGCTGGGGTAATGGGCGGCTCATCCGGCTCTGCGCCGCGCTGACAGTCTTCCTCGCCGTCGTCTCGCCCGTCGGTCTGGCGCTCGCAGGAGACGCCGCCGGACTAGCCAGCACGTTCACCACGCGGCAAGACGCCATTCTCGCCACGCCGGCCGACGCCAATCGTGCCGCGGCGTTCGTTCGGTCACACGCGAGCGCTGGCGATCTTGTCCTCGCGTCGCCCAACGTTGCGTGGATGTTCGACGCTCCGGGCGGTCGCACGCGGGGCGCTGACATCCTACAGTCACTCGCCCAGACAGGCTCGGCGGCGGCATTCTACCCCGCCGGCCTGGCGCATTCACGCTGGGTCTACGACGTCTCCCTCCGCGCCGCGCGCTACGTTGTGGTGGACGACCTGCTGCGTGCGCTCGCCAAACCCGACCAGGAACGTGGGCTGGTCCCTGTGCTCGAAGAGGTCCAATCCTGGCGCGTTGTCTTCGTCGCGGGGCAATACACCGTATACGAGCGGCCCGGCAGTTGAGCACGAGCCCTCGACTCCGCGGTGATACACTGCCCTCATGAGCACTAGCCTCGCCCCCTTTGACACCATTGCCGCCATCGCCACCGCGCCCGGCGTCGGCGGCATTGGCATCGTCCGCATCAGCGGCGCGGAGGCCTTCGCCGTCGGCCGCTCCATCTTCCGGTCAGCCGCGCAACTTGCCGAGGATACGCCACCGTCGCACCTCCTCACCTACGGCCATGCACTCGACACCGCGACGGGCGAGACGCTGGATGAGGTGCTGGCGGCGTTCATGCGCGCGCCACGTACCTATACCCGCGAGGACGTGGTAGAGATCCACGCGCACGGTGGCCCATTGCTGCTCGGACGTATCCTGGCCTCTGCGCTGGGTGCGGGCGCGCGGGCGGCGCGAGCTGGCGAGATGACCTTGCGCGCGTTCCTCAACGGCCGCCTGGACCTCGCACAAGCCGAAGCCGTGATGGGACTCATCAGCGCGCAGACCGACGCCGGCCGCCGGCTGGCGCTGCGACAACTTGAGGGTGATCTCTCCGCACACATAAGCAAAGCCCGCGACGCCGCGACCGGCGCGCTCGTCCGCATCGAAGCCAGCATCGACTTCCCCGAGGAGGAGGTTCCCGAGCCGGACCCCCAGGAGCTTGCCGTGCTGGTCGGCGACGCGAGCGCGGAAGTCAGGCGCCTCCTGGCGGGAGCGGAGCGCGGTCGCCGGCTGCGCGACGGCCTGCGCGTCGCCATCATCGGGCGGCCGAACGTGGGTAAGTCCAGCCTGCTCAACGCGCTCCTCCGCGCGGATCGCGCCATCGTCACCCC
The DNA here is from genome assembly GCA_964469715.1 of uncultured Ktedonobacterales bacterium. GTDB lineage: Bacteria > Chloroflexota > Ktedonobacteria > Ktedonobacterales > JADMIN01 > CAWAWP01. Next base: position 25,772 of record CAYYCB010000016.1, read on the forward strand.
AATCGCCGGCACCACCCGCGACACCATCGAGGAGTTCGCCACCGTCGGCGGCGTGCCCGTCCACCTCGTGGACACAGCGGGGCTGGCCGCGACCGATGACCCCATCGAGCGCATCGGCGTGGGCCGGTCGCGAGCCGCCGCCCGCTCGGCAGACGCGCTACTGTTGGTGCTCGACGCCTCCGTGCACCTCACCGCCACCGACTACGAGGTCGCCACCGACCTGCGCGCGCTGATCGAGAACGAAGACGCGGGCGCGGGAACATCCCGCGTTGTGATCGCCGTCCTCAATAAATCTGACCTGCCGTCTGTGCTCGACGAGGCGTCCGCGGCGGCCCTCTGGCCCGGCGCCACAGTCGTACGAAGCTCGACGGTCCAACAGGATGGCGTCGAGGCGCTGGAGGACACTATCAGCCGGCTGGCAGGGACCGGCGCCGCCCAGGGTGGGGAGGTGCTCGTGTCGAGCGCGCGCCACGCCGACGCGTTGCGCCGCGCACTTGAGCATCTCGACGCCGCCTCGGCGACACTGGCCGGCGGCATTCCCCTGGATTTTGTCTCCATTGACCTACGGAGCGCGCTCGACGCGCTCGGCGAGATCACCGGTGAGACAGCCGATCCCGATCTGCTGGACCGTATCTTCGCCGAGTTCTGCATAGGGAAGTAGTCGCACCGCCCGTAGAGCGCGGCTCGTTCTCACCGGCAGCGACAGCAGAATAGCACGTACGCAGCCTCTAGATGCCGCCCGACGCATCCGGCGGGCAGCGGAGCGTACTCCGCCGAACCATCCGAATGCGCTGGGCTGGCCAGCAGATCGCTCAGGCTGGACATGAAGTAGGGCGTGCGTGCCTACTCGCGCACGTCGTCGTAGAGCACGG
>CAYYCB010000017.1:0-12672 GCA_964469715.1 uncultured Ktedonobacterales bacterium
ACCTTGACCAGGGCGCGTTTCCAGGGACCGAAGGTGGTGTTCTTGTAGACGTCGCCGAGCAGGGTGTAGCCTGCCCGATCATAGAAAGCGTTAGCGATGATCAGCTCGTAGAAGCTGTCGAGGGGAACGTCGAAGGCGTACGGGTACTTCCATTTGACAGGGTCGCGACGGTAGATAAGCTCCTCGGTGTCCACGCCAAGGTCGCGCAGCATGCGATAGGCGATGTGGGCGTGGGCAAGCTCATCTTGAATTATGGCGATGGCCGAGCCGAACATGTTGAGATTCGGCGCGTGGCGCGCGGCGTGGACGTAGGCCGGCGCGCTGATGAGCTCGGTATCCGCGGAGACGGTCAGGATGCGCTTGATGCCCTCAAGGTATGCGGGGCTCATGTGCTCGACCGACTCGATCAGGCGCTTCTGCTGGATACGCTCAAGTACCTGGGCATCCGTCAGCGGGGCATTCATCGGCTGCCCTCCGTGTTCTCATCTTCGGCGCGGCATCGCCTGCCAACGCGGAACCTCTCGCGTGGTCATATCTCCAAATGGATATAGGCATTGTAGGTTTCGCCGTCGTAGCTGTCAAGGAGCGAGCGCTCAGGCTCTGCCCGCTTGATCGGTCGCACGCTCGATTTCCGTCTGCCATCCCTCGTCGCCGAGCGCTTCGGCGGCGGCATTCTGCTCGGCCTGGCGCTTGCTGCGCCCAGCACCCCGGCCGGCAACGAGCGATCCCACGACCACTTCAACGATGAAGGTGCGGTCGTGAGAGGGGCCTTCTTCGCGTACGAGCTGGTAGTGCGGGGTGATGCCGAGACGCGCCTGCGCGACTTCCTGGAGCAGCGATTTGGCGTCCTTTACCGTGCGCTGTTTCGCGACGCGGGCCATCTCAGCGGTGAGTAGCGGCTCAAGCACGCGCGCTGCCGCCTCAAGACCCGCGTCCGTATATACAGCCCCAATAAGCGCCTCGAAGGCGCGAGCCAGCAGAAGCTCACGCGCACGGCCTCCGGTGGCGTCCTCTCCGCGGCCCAGCCGCAGATGTGGCCCGATATCGACGCGCCGGGCAAACTCGGCGAGCGTAGAGGCACGTACGAGGGCGGTCCGCAGGTCCGTCAACTCACCTTCCGGTGCATTCGGGTGGGCGTGAAAGAGCAGATCGGAGGCGAGTAGTCCGAGCACGGCGTCGCCGAGGAATTCAAGACGCTCGTTCGAGGAGACGCCTGGACCCGCGAACTCGTACGCATAGGAGCGGTGCGTGAGCGCGTCGACGAGTAACTGGCGGTCGGCGAATTGATGGCCAAGCGCCTCTTCAAGTGTCGTCAGGCCGGCTGTTGTCGCGTCTAAGCCCATCGGTCGTCACTCCACGCTCATGCCGGCGCCGACCTCCGCCGTGCCGACGATGTGAGCCTCGACACCGGCAGCCGATAGCGCCGCAACAGCCGCGTCTACAGCCGATGGATCAATGGCCGCGAACAGTCCACCGGAGGTCTGGGGGTCGCAGAGCAAGAGCTTATCCACTTCCGTCACAGCCGCGCCAAATGTCGTGAACGGCTCGATGTGGCGCGCGTTGCGCCCGGTGCCGCCCGGTACGAATCCCCGCTCGGCATAGCCGCGGGCACCCGGCAACATGGGTACCTGTGCCATAGCGATTCGTAGGCGCACGCCGCTTAGCTGCCCCATCTCGAAGGCGTGACCGAGCAGGCCGAAGCCCGTGACGTCGGTGCATGCGTGGACGGAGGCTCCGCACGTGCGGAGCGCGCGGGCCGCGGGTCCGTTGAGTGTGGTCATACTCGCGACACAGGTGTCGTAGTCGCTCGCATCCACGGACTGCTCTTTGAGCGCCGTGGTGATGAGTCCTGTGCCGAGCGGTTTCGTGAGCAGGAGCGCATCGCCGGCGCGCGCGCCGCCCTTGGTGAAGATTCGCGCGGGGTGGACCGTGCCGATGGCGCAGAGGCCGTATTTGGGCTCGTCGTCCGTCACGGTGTGGCCGCCCGCTACGACGGCGCCTGCCTCGCGTACTTTCTCGGCGCCGCCCCGGAGGATATCGGTGAGGATGGCCGGATCCAGGTCGTTGGGGAAGGCGACAAGGTTGAGGCAGAACAATGGATCGGCGCCCATCGCATAAATGTCGCTGAGCGCGTTGGCGGCGGCAATGGCACCGAAGTCGTATGGGTCGTCTACCACCGGCGGGAAGAAATCGGCGGTGGCGACGATCGCTTGTTCGTCGCTGAGACGATAGACGGCCGCGTCGTCGGCGGACTCGAGTCCAACGAGCACGTCTGGATTCGGCGCGCCGAACGTGCCAGCGAGCGGACGCAGGACCTGCGCCAGGGCATCTGGGCCCATTTTTGACGCTCAGCCCGCGCAGCTCGCGAGCGTCGTCAGGCGCACCTGTCGTCCCGGAGCCATGCTCCCCACTCCTTCGTCCGCAAGGCAACCCGGCCTCGCCCTCATTGTATGGAGGGAGACGACGGGCGCGCAAGCTGCATGGCGGCGATGTCGCTCACGATGAGTAGGTCGGGGCATCGCGGTCGTGAGACGCCATCGCGCTATGGCAACATGTCGGGCGGCTCGGCCGCTGGCTGAGACTCAATGGATCCGGCTGAAGCCTCATCGGGGGGTAGAAGCACTTCCACGTGATCATTGTCGTGCCCAGGCGTGGCATCCTGATGATCTTGAATCGCATCAGGCACGGATTCGGATGTCGCCGGCTCGATCTCCGGTATCCTGGGCACGACCCGCATCACGGTGTCCTGTATAGGCTCTTCTACGGGCGTGCCTGAGTCGTGCCGTGCGGGCTGGCTGGGTTCTACCTGGGGCGCCCAGCGTTCCGAGGGTGACTTATCGAGGACCCACGATCCACGCTCCGCCTCAGGCTGCGCGGGCGAGTGCTCGCGGCTCCAGCGCAATGCCTGGGCAAGCTCGACGGCGTCGGCGAAGCGCTCCGCTGGTTCGCGCCGGAGCGCCAGGAGAATGACTTCCTGGACGGGCCGGGGTAGATCGGGTCGAAACGCAATCGGGGGCGGCGGGTCGGCGACCATGCGGCGAGAAGCGGCGGCAAGGGGCGTATCGGCCTGGAAGGGCAGGTGCGCAGTGACAAGCTCGTAGAGGACGACGCCGAGCGCGTAGAGGTCGGAGGATGGGCCTCCTGGCTCACCAAGCACCTGTTCGGGTGAGAGGTAATCGGGCGTGCCGATGACCTGACCTGTGGCCGTGAGCGTGGTTAGGTCTCCGCCAACCTGCCGCGCGATGCCGAAGTCCGTAAGCTTCGCCAGCAGCTCTACGCGTGAATCCACGATCATGACGTTCTGCGGCTTAACATCACGATGGACGACACCCATGGCGTGAGCGCTAGCCAATGCGGCGCAGAGTTGTTCGCCAATCTGCCAGACCCAGGCGAGGGGGAACTGGCCGCGCTTGCGGACGAGCTCCTTGAGGCTCGAACCGTACACGTATTCCATTGCCAGGTAGGGAACTGGCTGGTCGGGATCGGCCTCCCAGGGGACGCGCGCACCTGTGGCAATGGGCACGGTATAGCCGAAGTCGAGAACACGCACGATGTGGGGATGCGCCAAGCCGGCGGCAAGGTGCGCCTCACGGCGGAAGCGAATGGCGGCTTCGGGAATTAACGGCCCGTTGGTGCGCAATACCTTCACAGCGACGACTCGCTCGGTATGCAGATCAATGGCCCGGTAGACGACGGCGGTGCCGCCGATTCCTACGCGCGCAAGGACGCGATATCGGTCGGCGAGCTGGACCGCGGCCGATTGCCCGGCTCCCTCCTGCGGCAGATTCATGTCCCCACCTTGCGCTCGTGCTCGCCTACTTCGGCCCCGGTTTCGAAGCGTTCTCAGCCATTCTACACGGTGGCGACTGGCATCCGCACCAATTGTCCTATGCGAGTCGACCTGTCGCACGGCGTTATTTTACGAACTGTTCACAAGTCCTTAATGGGCGCGTGGCACTTACCTCAACGGAGGAGGTGTCCCAATGCGCGTCGCCGTGTTCGCAGAGAATTTCTTGCCCAAGCTGGATGGCGTCACCAGGACGCTTGCCATGCTGCTGGAGCATTTGGAGCGCCGGGGGCATCAGACTCTGCTGTTCGCGCCAGTGGGCGCGCCAGCACGATATGCGGGAGCTGAGGTTATTCCCGTTCAAGGCGTGCCACTGCCGTTCTATCCGGAGCTGCGTGCGCTCTTGCCATCCCCCTTGCTAGAGACCCGGCTGGCGCGCTTCCGGCCGGACGTCGTGCATGTGGCCGAGCCAATTTTGTTGGGCGCGGCTGGCATCAAATGGGCGCAACGGCGAGGAGCCGCCGTGGTGGCGTCATATCACACCAACCTTGCGGACTACTGCAAGCACTTCCATCTGACGGCGCTCGGTCCCGCGGTCTGGCACTATCGGAAGCTTCTGCACGACCAATGCGCCACGACGCTGTGTCCCTCCTCCTCCACCCTCCGCGACCTCTCAAGTCGCGGTTTTCTTCGTCTGGGACTCTGGCCCCGGGGCGTGGATAGTCAGCTCTTCCACCCCGGCCGGCGGTCTGATGCCTGGCGCGGGCAGGTTGGCGCCGGTAAGGACGACGTCATTCTGTTGTACGTCGGACGGCTCTCGTTTGAGAAGAACCTGGCGCATTTGATCGCCGCGTATCGCTCGGTCGCTAACGAACGTGTCCGGCTTGTGCTGGTCGGTGACGGCCCCGCGAGAGGCGATCTGGAGCGCGCCCTCCGCGGTCTGCCGGCCACATTCACCGGCTACCTGCAAGGCGAAGCACTTGCGACCGCGTATGCGTCCGCCGACGTTTTCGCCTTCCCTTCGGAGACAGAGACGTTCGGCCAGGTTGTCAACGAGGCGATGGCGAGCGGCCTGGCGGTTGCGGCGCTGGACGCCGACGGAGTGCGCGATCAGGTTGTCCATGGCGAGACCGCGCTCTTGTCACCGCGAGGGGACGTTGCCGCGTTCGCGCAGGCGCTGCAACAGCTCGCGGGAGACGCCGAGCTGCGACGGTCTCTGGCAGGCCGGGCGAGACTAGTGGCCGAGGAACGGACCTGGGAGGGCGTGATGGACCGGCTGATCGACGTCTACGCCCAGCATGCCGGGATACAGGGGCAAGTCGCGGCTTGACGCGGATGGCGGCACCAGTCAGGCACGAACAAAGGATAGTGAAGCTCACCCTAGACGAATGCCTGGGGTGAGCTTCGCGTTGTTGGCACTACAATCCGGGTCGCACGAAGGCCACGGTCACGATCATCGCGTAGAACGCGAGCAACTGCAGACCTTCGAGCCAAGTTGTCTCGCCGTCGAGGCTGACCAGGGCATAGACGAACGCCACAAGCCCGATCACAATGAGCAACAGTGGCTCAAACGAGAGCGTGAGGATCAGATTGCTGCTGCCGGAGGCCAGGAGGAAGCTCGCCAGCGCGAGCACAGGGGTGACGAAGAGTGCCACCTGCACACTCGACCCGGCCGCGACCGCCATCGCGCCTTCCATACGGTTGTGCCATGCATTTATCATCGCCCCTGCCTGCTCGCCGAGGTTGCACACGATGGGGAAGATGACCAGTCCGACCGAGAGCGGCGTCAGGATGGGACTCTCTACGATGGCTCGATCCGTCACGCTCACGAGCAGACCGGCGATAATCACGGTGGCGAGCGTTACCGCCGCCAGGCTGACGAGCGCGATAGGCAGCGCGTACGGGTGTTGACGGCGCAGGGCGCGGCGACTCTCAAGCTCGGCAAGGTCCTCGTCGTCTTCCGTGGCCTCCTCCTCGGCGACAATTTTTTCGACCTCCGTCTCATTCGCCGCATCGTGCCCTAGGACGAGCGCGCCATCAACTGTGACTGGCGAGTGAGACGCCTTTTTCTCGGTGAGCTCGCGCCTCTCGCGCTTGCTCGGATGCGGCCTGTGACCGAACTTGAAGACGGTGCTGAGAATGTAGGCCAAATAGCTGAGCAGCAGGACAATCGCGAAGGGTATTGTCATGTTGATCTCAAGACTCGGAATCTCATCCGGCTTGACTTCAGAGACCGTCGAGGCGATTTTTGGAAGCGCAAGCCCAACGACGGCCAGCGCTAGCATCGAGGCGTAACCGGCGGCGCTTTCGGCGCTGAAGCGCATACGGCCGTTTCGGACGGCGCCGAAGAAAATCGAGGAGCCGAGTACGAAGAGCACATTGTTGATGACAGACCCGATGAGCAGCGCGTGAATGATGTCGAGGTCGGCCTGTACGAGCTGCGGCGCGCCAGTATGGCTATGCGCATGGATGAGGAGCGCGATTCCAATCGCGATCTCAGGCACATTGCCGAAGGATGCGCCGAGCAGCCCACCGAGCCGCTCGCCCAGGTAGGTCTCAAGAATCTCGGTGATCTGGCCCAGCAATGCGGCGAGCGGGACCACTGAGACGAGGGCTAGGCCGAAGATCCAGAATGTGAGCTGTCCGCTATGCGCACCGTAGCTGTTGAGGTACCACGCCACAATTGTGAGCGGGACGGCGCCGAGCAGGGAATATACGAACCACCTGGCCTTCACGAGTGCTCTCCTCCATCAACCGCAGGACATCCCCACCATCTAAGCCGGTAGGATCGTGAGCGCTTGGATTAATTCAACGGGCCTGGTCGCGGAACGGCCGAAGCGCAACGATTGAGCCGGCGCGATTCGGTACGACTACCCGTAAATACAACGGACGAGCCGCGAGTTGGGCACGCGACGGAGGGCGGACGCGGGAAGATGGGCAAGATCAGTGCTGGCATGCCGCCATAGGCCCGGAGTATAGTTACACAGGTTTGATGTCCGGCATACCAGGCTCAGGTTTGATGTCCAGCATACCGGTCAGCGACGGCCCTCAGTAGCGCGTGGTGAAGGGGAGGGGATGTGCGACCCATCGTCAGGGCGTTTCGCGAGTATCTCGTTCGCCATGCGCTCATGCTCGGCTTGGGCGCATGCCTCATCCTTACGGCTAACCTCATCGCGCTGATTCCGCCGCTTGTGCTGCAAGACGCGATAGATTCCGTCGGCCACAACATCACGCTGGATACACTGGCGCGCTACGCTCTGCTCATCGTCGGTATCGCCGTGGGTGCCGGTGTCTTCCAGTTCTTTAGCCGCTTCGTCATCAACGCCGTCTCGCGTCAGGTCGAGTATGAGATGCGCGCGGACCTGTTCGAGCAGTTCCAGCGCCTGGATCTCGACTACTTCCAGCGCAACAAGATTGGCGATCTGGTGGCCCGCGCTACCAACGATCTGACGCAGGTGCGCCAGATGCTAGGACCTGGCCTGACGAATCTCTGCAACACCGCTATCGCCTTTACGGTGACTGCCTTCGCCATGGCGCAGATCGACTGGCAGCTTACCCTGTATTCGCTAAGCGTCATGCCGCTTATTACGGTGCTCTTCATCATTGTGGGTGGTGGCATCCGCAAGCGCTTCCGCGAGGTGCAAGATCAATTTGGCGAGGTGTCGGCGCGTGCGCAGGAGAACTTCTCAGGTATCCGAGTCATCAAGGCCTACGCACAAGAAGATTACGAGCTCGACGCGTTTCGCGCGGTCAACCACGAATATTTGGAACGAAGCGTCTCATTCGCTCGGCTGAATTCGCTACTCTGGCCGGCAATGTTCTTCGTCTCGGGGCTAGCGGTCGCTATTCTTCTGTGGCGCGGTGGCCTCGACGTCATCGCGGGGCGCATCACCCTCGGGCGGCTTGTTCGCTTCAATACCTACGTCGCCGCGCTTTCCTGGCCGATGATCGCCCTGGGGTGGACGGTCAACCTCTTCCAGCAGGGCGCGGCATCGCTCAGCCGCATCGAGGAGGTGCGCGATGTGGCGCCTGCCATCGCCGATGGGTCAGCCACGTTGCCCTCACTCAAGCCGGAGCGGGGAGACGTCGAGTTCCGCGGGGTTAGCCTCACCTACGGAGACCGCGAGGTTCTTCGCGAGCTTGATCTCCATGTACCCGCCGGTACGTCGCTTGGTGTCGTCGGGCCGACGGGGGCGGGCAAGTCGAGCCTGGTGAATCTCCTGGCGCGAGTCTATGACGTGACCGGTGGCAGCGTGCTCATCGACGGCGAGGACGTGCGCCACATTCCATTGATTGCGCTGCGACAGGCTATCGGCTACGTTCCGCAGGAAACCTTTCTGTTCTCGGTGTCCATCGCGGAGAACGTCGGATTCGGCGTCGACCGATTGGCGCCGGACACGCTAGGGCGTGCCCTCGAAATCTCGCAACTCGGCAAAGATGTGGAGGACTTTCCGCATGGGGTGGAGACGGCGATTGGCGAGCGAGGGGTCACGCTCTCTGGCGGCCAGAAACAGCGCGCCGCCATCGCCCGGGCCGTCGCCAAAGATCCGCTCGTGCTCGTGTTGGATGACGCACTCTCAAGCGTTGATACCCATACCGAAGCGACCATCCTGCGCGAGCTGAAAGGTTTTATGCGTGGGCGCACCTCCATCGTGATCGCTCACCGCATCTCGACTGTGAAGGACCTCGACCAGATCGTCGTCTTGGATGACGGCCGGATTGTCGAGCAGGGCGATCATGCTGAGCTGCTGGCGCTGAACGGTCTGTACGCGGCGATGTATCGACGTCAGCTTCTGGGTGAGGAGCTCGAAGACGGTACAGACGAGCCGCAAGACTCCGCTGACGGGCCGCAGACGAACTCGACGTCGATTCGGATACGCTAGGGGAGCGACGTGTCCCAGTCATTCTTCCAAGAGGATGAAATTCTCGGCAAGGGCTACGACGGCCGCCTCGTGCGGCGCCTGTGGGTCTACGTGCGCCCCTATCGCGCGCTCTTCCTGGGGGCGCTCGGCCTTGCGTTGGCGACGGTCGTGGTGGACCTGATCTCGCCCTTGTTGACCCAATTTGCCGTAGATCGCTTCATCGACCCCGTAGGGGGCGCCCGGCTCTCAGCGGGCGACAGGGCCAACGGAGTGTTTGTCGTGGCCGTCGCCTACGTGGCGGTCCTGATGGTCGGATTCATCTTCCGCTATGTCGAAGAGTTCTTGGTGAGCGTGCTTGGCCAGCGCGTTATGTACGACCTACGCTCGGTGATGTTCGATCACCTCCAGCGCTTGTCTCTCTCCTTCTTCGACCACAACCCGGTCGGTCGCCTGATGACACGTATCACGAACGACGTGGATTCCCTGAATGACCTCTTCACCTCTGGAGCGGTTCCGCTCATCGGCGATCTCTTGACGCTGGCCGGTATCGTCGTCGTGCTGCTCTTTGAGAACTGGCAACTGGCTGTTGTCGTCTTCGTGGTCATTCCACCGTTGATGCTAGTGACGACTTACTTTCAGCGGGCAATGCGCAGTAACTTCCGCGCGATACGCATCCGGCTCGCGCGGCTCAACGCCAACATCGCCGAGAATATCTCTGGCACGCAAGTGGTGCAGCTTTTCAATCGTGAGCGGCGCAATTTCGCAATCTTCGACGATCTGAATCGAGATTATCGCGCGGCGACGATGCGGTCGTTGTTGTTCTTCTCGCTCTTCTTTCCGTCCGTTAACCTTTTCGCCGCGGTCGCCCTAGCGTTGATCATCTGGGTGGGTGGCGGCCAGGTTGTCCACCACACCCTCACCCTGGGCGCACTTATCGCATTCATCCAATACGTCGACCGATTCTTCCTGCCAGTGCGCGATTTGGCCGACAAATACACCATCCTGCAGTCCGCCATGGCGAGCTCGGAGCGGATCTTCCGCGTGTTGGACGAGCCGATCACGGTGGCCGACCCCGAGGCGCCAGAGCCTCTCGGTCATGTGCGCGGTGAGATCGAGCTGCGCGACGTCTGGTTCGCTTATAATCCCGGCGACTGGGTGCTCAAGGGGGTGAGCTTTCGCATCAAGCCGGGTGAGAGCGTTGCCTTTGTCGGCGCCACTGGCGCAGGTAAGACCTCCCTCATCAGCCTGATCTCGCGCTTCTATGACGTCCAACGCGGCGAGGTGCTGCTGGATGGTCATAACATCAAGCGGATAGCGCAACGCGAGCTGCGGCGTCACATTGGCGCGGTCCTCCAGGATCCGTTCATCTTCTCGGGGACTATCGCCAGCAACATCCGTCTGCGTGAGGCGGGCATCACAGACGAGCAGGTCCGCGCGGCAGCGCGTTTCGTGAATGCTGACCGCTTCATCGATAGGCTGCCGGGCGGGTATGGCGAGGAGGTGCGCGAGCGCGGCGCTGGGCTATCCGTCGGGCAGAAACAGCTCCTGGCGTTCGCACGAGCGATTGCGTTCAATCCTGAAGTGCTCCTAGTGCTCGATGAGGCGACGAGCAGCGTGGACACTGAGACGGAGGCACTGATCCAGGATGCCCTGGCGAATCTCATGCGTGGGCGGACGTCTATCATCATCGCTCATCGTCTCTCGACGATTCGTAATGTGGACCGCATCATCGTGCTGCATAAAGGGCGCATCGTGGAAGAGGGCGCCCACGACGACCTGCTAGCGGCCAATGGCTATTACAAGCGGCTCTACGAGCTCCAGTATGCCGAGACACTGCGGCACGGGGCGTGATACCGATACCGAGGGGGAAGGTGTTGTGTGCCGTCGCGGTCCTGAAAGGGCCGGCGCAGGGCGTGAGCAAATGCCGAATGCCAACGTGCCCACCCAAATCGGATCGACACCTGCGGCCGAGGTTTGGCCGGCAAGCGCCGCATGGCGGCGCGCAGGCAGTGATAGCGTCCGCGCCACATTGCATCCGGCACGACATTACGCCATCGGAGCGCCGGGCGCTCTGGTTGCCACCTGGCCTGGTAGCGAGCACGGTGCTGTATTTAGTGAGTATTGGGTAGATGTGTCTTAGGGCGTCGGGGACGGAGTCGGGCTCACCTTCGGCGCGGGCAGGCCCGCGAGCGTCGGATCGAAGGCGGAGTCTACGTTATCGATTTGCCATGCTCCGCCACGCAACAATAAATGCAGCGCGCACTTGTAGTGGGTGGCCTTGCCACGTGTCACGTCGTAGGTGATGATCGCTGTCTCGGTCGTAATGACCGGTCGCCCCACGATCACGACGTTCGTGACCTGTCCGAAATTCTGGTCGGCATCGTTGGCGGTAGAGACGAGGTCATCCTTGAGTGTGACGCGCTCGGTTGGCGAGAGGAGACCCTGCACCTGATCGTAGTTGCGTGCCTCGACGGTCTGCCAGAACGCCGCTCCGGTGTCGGTGGGATTCGGTTTCTGATTCAGGAGGAGCAGGCCAAAATAGACCCCTCCGGCGCAGAAGGCACAGAGCAGGAACGAGGCGACCGTCATCACGACCGATAGGAGCAGCCCGTTGGCATGATCGCCCAGAATCGGCGCCCGCACGCTCGCGAAGTCTTCGCGCATGGCTCGCAGACGGAGCAATCGCGCGTACCGATGCTCGCGCGACTCGCCCTTCTTTGCCTCTGAGCCTAACGGTATGTCGAGCAGTTCTTGCTCTAGCTCCTTGACCCGTTTCGGCGCTTCGCGTAGCTCCTCGGGCGTCGCGCGATGACTCTTAGCCTCGGCCATGACCCTGCGCCGAGTGCGCTCGCGCATTGCTCGCTCCTCCCGATGTCCGCCCACCCTGGCTCCCCTGCCCGATGGCACGCCGGTACTGTACTGGCGCTCAAATGCCGGTGTCAAGCCGCATGGGAGACGAGTCCCGCGCTTAGGTGAGCAATACGCGTGACCATCCTGGCGCTTAGCAGCCCGCTTGACTCACGCCGGAGCCGGCCCGTATAGTTCACCGAGCGGAGAGGTCGCGCAGTGAGTGACGGAGTAAGTCGTGGGCGAGTATCATGTTGCCGTGCTTCCGGGGGACGGCATCGGTCCGGAGGTGACAGCGCAAGCAGTGCGTGTGCTGCGCGCCGTCGGTGAGTGCTTTGGCCACACGTTCACGCTCGAAGAAGCGCTCGTCGGGCAGGCAGCTATCGAGAGGGAAGGTGTCGCGATCAGCGAAGCGACACTCGCGCTCTGCGCTCGCTGCGATGCCGTTCTCTTCGGCGCGGTGGGCGGCGCGGGAGTCGGGAATCCCAACGCGAAGGAGCAACCTGAGCACGCCCTCTTCAGACTGCGCAAGGACTTGCAGCTCTTCGCGAACCTGCGGCCCGTACGGCCGCTCCCTGAGCTTGTCGGCGCCTCCACGCTCAAGCGCGACGTCTTACGCGGTGTGGACCTCATCGTGGTGCGAGAGCTGACCGGCGGCCTCTACTATGGCAAGCCTAGTGAGATACGCGACGCGGAGGATGGCGCGTCCGCTGTGGACACGATGGTCTACACCGAGGCTGAGATCGAGCGCATCGTTCGTTATGCCTTCGACCTGGCGCGAGGCCGTCGCAAGCAGGTGACGTCCGTTGACAAGGCGAACGTGTTGAGCTGCTCGCGCCTGTGGCGGAGGGTGGCGGACCGCGTAGCGAAGGACTATGAGGACGTGACGCTACGGCATGTGCTCGTGGATTCGTGCGCGATGGGCCTGATCCGCCAGCCACGCGAGTTCGACGTGGTGGTGACGGAGAATATGTTCGGAGATATCCTGACGGACGAGGCCTCCATGCTTGCCGGCTCGATGGGTATGCTCCCTTCGGCGAGCCTGGGCACGCGGCGAACGGAGTTCGGCCAATTCGGTCTGTACGAACCCATCCACGGCACCGCGCCCGACATCGCGGGCAAGGGGCTGGCCAATCCACTTGCCGCGATTTTGAGCGTTGCGATGCTCCTGCGGCA